>CAYTBM010000136.1:0-8422 GCA_964436025.1 uncultured Anaerolineaceae bacterium | reverse complement strand
CCCCGGGGCAGTTCGGGCCGATGAGGATGCTGGACGAGCCCTGGAGCGCGGCCTTCACCTTCACCATGTCCATCACCGGGATTCCCTCGGTGATGCAGACAATAAGCGGCACTTTCGCTGCCGCGGCTTCGAGGATCGCGTCGGCGGCAAACGGCGCGGGCACGAAGATGATGCTTACGTTCGCCTGCGCTTCGCGCACTGCCTGGTCGACGGTCGTGAAGATCGGCACGCCGTCCTGTTGCTCGCCGCCGCGTTTCGGGTGGATAGCAGCGACGACGTTGGTCCCATAGGCGATGGAGCGGCGCATGTGGTTCGCGCCCTCGGTCCCGATGCCCTGGACCATCAGTCGGGTGTTTGCGTCAACGAGCACGGCCATGTGGCGAAATCCGTAAGAGCGATTTCCGGTTTCCGGTTCGGCGAGCGGCCGCGGTGGGTTCGGATGCCCGGTGGAAGAGGATACAGAAGGCGCCGGTTAGTGTCTGGCGCGGGTGGGTTCACGCTTCGCGATTTGCGATTCACGATTCGGCCGAGGCGCACTTCCCGCGTGGTACGATTTCGGGGATGGACGCAGTGAGTGAGCCGCTGATCAACGTGGACCCGGAGATCCTGGGCGGCGAGCCGGTGTTCATGGGCACGCGGGTGCCGATCCAGACGCTGGTGGATCATCTCGCGGCGGGCGAGTCGCTCGAGGTGTTCCTCGATGACTTCCCGACGGTGGGCCGGGAACAGGCCATCCGGTTCATCGTCGAATCGGCCACGGAGTACGCGGAGCGGCATGGTGCGCCTGCTGCTTGACGAGCAGATGCCGCGGCGTCTTCGTTCCGTGATTCCGAATCACACTGTACGAACGGTTCGAGATATGGGCTGGTCCGGACTGAAGAACGGCGCGCTGCTCCGGCAGGCGGAATCCGAATTCGATGTCTTCGTCACGATGGACCGCGGTATCCCGTTCCAGCAGGCGATTCGGTCTCTAAAGCTTGGCGTTCTTCTCGTTCGCGCCCGCAGTAACAGTTTCTCGGTGTTGGCCCCGCATGCGACTCGGATTGGCCAGACAGCCAGTACTGTTACGCCCGGACGCGTTGTGGAGTTGGAACTACCGACGTCCCCGGGACCGGACGCCGGCTCTCCATCAGCCTGAGCAGCCGCTTCCACTCCTCACCTGCGAGTGGCTTGTACACCGCGGGGAACTTCGCTCGGAGATCGATGGCGTCGAGGCGGTAGCGTTCTGCGATTGAGCCCATGGCCATGAGGGTCTGGGGGCCGAGCTTCTTGCCGGAGGTGTCCGCGATCTCCTGAAGGAGGTCCATTGCGACGTAGGCGTCCTGGTGCAGCCCGAGGACGTCCTGCATGGCGGTCACGCGGGCGCTGAAATCGAGCGCGGGCTTGCCATAAATCCCGTTGCCGACGAATTCCAACGCGTAGCGCAGCTTCTTCGCGTCGATCCGGAGGAGGTGGTAGGCGTCGGGCGCGGATTCCTTCGAAATCGCGTCCCCTTGCTTCCGAACCCGCCTGTACCTGCGCTCGACCATATCCGGGGCGATGCTGAGCACGGGGACGCGGCCCGCTGCAAACGACTTCGGCGAACCGAACCGCAGCGCCGACGCGAAACTTGAGCACAGTTGTTCGTACCGGCGCGAATCGAGCACCGCCAACATCCGTTTCCGAGCCGACCTCCGCCTCGCGTCAAGCAACTCCTCAACGGAGCTAAGCGCTGCGGCACGCTCGGGCGGGAAGTGCGCCCGCCACTCGTGCATGCGTTCGATCTGGACATCGAGGTCACGCACTTCACCGAGCGCAGCGGCCACCCACCCCAACTGGTCCCGAAAACGCAACATCCTTGGCGTGAGGAACGGCCGGAACGCTGCCATCGCGGCGCGCAGTCGTCGGGAGGCCACGCGCATGTCATGCAGGGCCTCAATGTCTTCGCCGAGGCGGGTGCCGGGTTCGTTGGCCCGCAACGCGGCGAATTGCCTGCGGAGCACTGCGAACGCGATTTCTCCCGCGGTCATCTCTGCGGTCACCGCGGTCGGGCCGTACTCACCGGCGCTGCTCGGAATGGTCTGGCCGGTGGCAATGAGCGCTGACTCGAACTTGGACGTTGGCGCCTCGGTCAGGCGGTTAGCCGCGACCAGCGCCGCTACGAACGGCCTCGCGCGATCAACTGCCGCCGGTTGCACTTCTACCTCCACACGCGAAAGCCGCACCGGCCGATCCTCGCCAACCGGGATGGTGGTCTCATCGACGGCGATCTCCGCGATGACGCCCGACTCGTCGGAAAGGTCGAATACTTCTCGCTTGGTTTGCAGGCTGAAGATCTCCCGGAGGGGGCGCCTTCCCGCTACCGCCCGCAGCAGCGCCCCGCATGCCCCCGGGGCCGTCATGGGAGACACGGACACGCTCTCCAGCGGTTCTGTGAGCTCGCGGCGAGAGCGCATGCCTTCGCGCGCCTCGGCCATACCTTTCAAGGTGAGTTCCGCGTGCTCGCCCTTCCGCCTCACCCGGCAGGTGTACCCGGCTCGGTTGATATGGAACTCTGCGGTGTCGTAGTACGCGTCGTTCAGTTCTTTCACGCCAACGCGCGCAACGCTGTATCTCTCGGGTAGCGGCCCACTCAACCAGCGGACCACCGGACGCGTGTCCAGGGCCGCATATTGCCACTCTATCTCCAGCACGTCGGTCGTCACCGGGTCATCTTACCCGAACGGGGTCTTCGACCCGTCCGGCTGAAGCAGCTCAGGCTCTCCGGATCGTTAGACCGCCGTCTACCGGCACCGCCACCCCGGTCAGGAACGACGCGGCGGGCAGCGCGAAGCTCAGCGTCATCTGCGCCACTTCTTCCGGCGTACCGTAGCGCCGGAGGGCCGTCCGCTGGTGGGCGTACTTCTGCTTCATTTCCTCGGGGATGGGCGCGGTCATGCCGGTGCGAATTGGCCCCGGGCAGATGCAGTTCACGGTGATGCCCTCCTTGCCGAACTCAAGCGCCAGCGAACGCGTGAGGCCCACCACTCCATGTTTCGCCGCCGTGTACGGGCTATTGCCGGGCGTCGCCCCCAGCCCTTCCGTGCTGGCGATGTTGATGATGCGCGGGCTCGACGACTTCCGCAGGTGAGGCAGCGCCGCCCGGATCGTGTGCGTCATTCCCGTGAGGTTAACTGCGAGCACTCGCGCCCAGGTGGCGTCGTAACCTTCGGCTTCGATCGGCATCCCAGCCGAAATGCCGGCATTGTTCACCAGGATGTCCAGCCCGCCGAATTCCGCGACCACCTCCTCCACGAGACGATTGACGGCGGCACGGTCACTCACGTCGCACGTCCAGGCACGGGCGGCGCTGCCCGCGTTGCGGATCTCGTTCGCGACCTCCTCGACGGGCTCACGGTTCTGGTCCACGGCGGCGACCTTGGCGCCCTCATCCGCAAAGAGGTACGCCGTGGCGCGGCCCATGCCACTGCCGGCGCCCGTAACCAGGACCACTTTTCCTTCGACGGACCGGCTGAGTTCCGTTAATCGGGGCATGAGAAGTCCTCCGTGCAGCGTGTGCGCACATTCCTACGCATTCGCGGGCGCTCGGGCAACAGCGCGGCCCTTCGGGTTGCGTGACCCTGTGCGCCCGGCCATGCTACGGCGCACAGCCACACCCCTTCTCAGGAGTCCCGCACCATGACGATGGCGCTCGACGGAATCAAAGTCCTCGACCTCTCCCGGCTTGCCCCGGGCCCGCACTGCTCCATGCTCCTTGCCGACTTCGGCGCCGACGTCACCCTCGTCGAGGCCGTTCCCGGCTCCTCGGCGAAGCTCGGCGGCGCCGGCGGCATGCGCCGCAGCGAAGCCGCCGACCGTGCGGCCGCCTATAACGCCCTTGGCCGCGGCAAAAAGTCCATCGCCCTCAACCTCAAGGAAGACGCCGCCCGGGAGATCTTCTACCGCATGGTGAAGGACGCCGATGTCGTCATCGAAGGCTTCCGTCCCGGCGTCGTGAAGCGGCTCGGCGTCGATTACGACTCCCTCGCCAAGATCAACCCGCGCATCATCTGCTGCTCGATTTCCGGCTTCGGCCAGACGGGCCCTTACAGCAATTTGGTCGGCCACGACATCAATTACATCGCGGTTGGCGGCGCGCTAGGCGTGACCGGCCGGCCCGGCCAGCCACCGTCGATCCCGGTCAACCTCGTGGCCGACTTCGCCGGTGGCGGCCTGACCGCCGCGTTCGCGATCTGCCTGGCGATCATCGCGCGCGAAAAGACCGGCCGCGGCCAGAACGTGGACATTGGTATGAGCGACGGCGTGCTTTCTTTGATGACCAGCGCCTTCTCTGGCTTCTTCGGCAGCGGCACGCCGATCCGCCGCGGAGAAATGCTGCTCAACGGCGCTTCCCCGTTTTACAACACCTACGAGTGCTCCGACGGCCGCTGGTTCTCCATCGGCAGCATCGAAAGCCATTTCTGGGATGCTCTCTGCCGCGTCATCGGCACAGAAGACCTGCTTCCGAAGCAGTTCGCCCAGGACGAGTGGCCGGCGATGACCGAGCGCTTCAAAGGCATCTTCAGGCAGAAGACCGCCGACGAGTGGATGGCCATCATGTCGCAGCACGACATTTGCGCCGCCACGGTGCTCGAGATGGAGAACGTGGTCACCAACGAGCACAACCTCGCCCGCAACATGGTTGTCGAAGTGGAGTCGCCGGTCGGCCCGGTCAAGCAGATTGGCGTCGGGCCGAAGTTGTCCGACACCCCCGGCAAGCCGCGCCACAGCGCACCGATCCTCGGCCAGCACACGGATGAAATCCTCAAGGGCCTGGGCTTCGACGATGCAAAAATCGCCGGCCTGCGCGAATCCGGCACGGTCGGTTAATCGCATCCTGCGGTGCACCGCGCGCCCTTGGCTGGTGCGCGTAGGCGCGCGCCCACACGACGCCCGTGCGGGCCGGGCAGCGACGCCGCTGTGATGCCCGCCGGACGCGTCCTTACCTGGGCATCCGCCGGGCTGACCGCGTTGGTGGCGGCGGCTGTCATCCTTCTCCTGAATGGTCCGCTGGCGATTCCCGGCGTGGGTGTCGAACCCCTCCGGCATCGCGTGGACAGTGCTGGCCCGGCAGGACCGGTGCTCTTCGTCGCGCTGTTGTCTGCCTGTGTGGTGTTTGCGCCGGTCCCCAACACCCCGTTCTACATTGTCTCAGGGGCCGTTTGGGGATCAGTACTCGGCTCCGTCTATGCCATGGCGGGTGCGACACTCGGGTCTGCCATCGCTTTCGCTCTGGCGCGCGAAATCCCCCATGAAACCGTCCTGCGCCTTGGCGGGGCCGAACTTCGTCGCATCATGACTGACCCGCGGTTGCCACCGGCGGCGTGGGTCGTGTTCTGGGCACGCCTCTTACCCGCCACCAACTTCGATTGGATTAACTACCTCGCTGGAATGACAGGCGTCCGTTTCGTGCCCTTCGTCCTCGCCACTGCGCTCGGGATGGCGCCCGCAACTATCGCCACTGTGGTGGCCGGCTCAACCGTTGAAGACAACCCGCGAGTTGCCTTTGGCATCGTCGTCGCCTGGGTCGTGGTGCTGGGGACCACCTGGCCGCTTGCGGTCGGCCGCTGGCGACGAGCGACCGGACATCAGCTGGGCTGAGGACAAGCCGGGCCGGCCCCCGGAGGCCGTTGAAGGCCTCGCGATTCAGGCCGCTCACAAAATGCCCGTCTACCAATGTCACCGAAACGATCTGCGCTTGTTCACCATCGCTGCCGAAGGTTGAACCATGAGGATCCGTCGCATCGCCCTGGTCGGTCTTTTTGCCGTGCTTGCCATCCCGTTCGTGGGTGGCGCAGCGCCAACCGTTCGGGCGCAGCAGACGTTCTCCAAACCCTACGCCGTCGCGTCCGAGACCTACTACAAGCTCGATACCGCCACCGGGCGCATGACCGTCTTCTACCACGGCGAGTACCAGAACGAACAGAGCAAAGACCTGCTCACCCTTCCGTTCTTCCTCATGCCCGGCGCGCAGGACCTTGTCATAACTGGTGAAGGGCAGACGCTGGCGACGAAAGTCGTGGATGGCAATGAAGACCTTGGGGTGGTGGGCGTCGCGATGACCACCCTTCCCCGGTCTCTGAAGAACAAGGCGCGCATAACGCTGGAAGCGTCCTACAGCATCCCTCCGCGTTCAGGCGGCAAGCTCATGACGCTGGAGCCCGGGATCATCGAAACGCCGTTCATCGGCCAGGGCCCCGGTTCGTTCGTCCTCGTTGATGTCCCGCAAGGTGGAGACAACTACCTGGATCCGGGATGCCTCCGCGCCACCGACCAGCCAAAGGACGTGAAGGACGGCGGTATGGTCCGCTGGGTCTGCGGCGAAGTCACCATCATCGCCCTCAACGGCGATGACCCGGATGTCCTCAAGCGCTGCGCCGGTATGGACGACAAATGCCGCCAGCGCGCCCTGGAGACAACGTTCTCGGCGTACGTCCAATCCATCACCGACCTCACCAAGGTCGGGAAGATGGAAGCGGATGTCGCAATGACCGACGGACGGACCGTGCACATGGCCTTGAAGTACTTCAACCGGAACCAGGCCTGGGCCGAAAAACAGTGGGCAATCGCGCAAAAGGCGTTCCCCATGCTGGAGAACGTCTTCGGATTCCCGTACACCAAAGACACCGTGACCATGCGCCAGTCACACCATATCGACATGATTGGCGCCGCGGGAATCGCGTTGAACGGCGAGGTGCTCCTGGCGTCGGACACCGGCTTTGACGAAGAGGTAACAGTTCACGAACTCGCCCATATGTGGGCATCGAACAACCTCGATACCAAGTGGCTGTGGGAAGGGCTGGCCGAATACGGCATGCGCGCCGTCGCTCCCGATCTCGGCATCACCCCCATCGACCGCGGCTGGAGCAAGATGCCGTTCAAGGACCCTCTGGCCATGTGGTACAACGGCTCAGACGTTTACAACCCGGACTACTGGTACGGCAAGGCCGGCGCGTTCTTCCTGGCCTACGAGCAGGCTCTGGGTGGCCGCGCAGCCATGACGGCCGTGCTGGCCCGCATGGACGACGAGCCCGCGCTTCTTCCCTTGGACGCCGGCTGGTTTATGGACCAGGGCGAGTGGGTTAGCGGCAAGAACCTGGATCAACTCTTCCTGGACTGGGTCTTCAATCCGCTCACCTCAAGGTCTCTCCTGGAACAGCGCCGCGGCGCTCAGGACCTGGTAATCGCGCTACAGGCCCGCGCTCAGACCATGGGCCTCTCGGGAATGCCCTCTGACATCTACGACAACCTGCTCGCGTGGGTGTTCGACCCCGTGGCGGACCAGGTCGCCAAAGCGAACAAGGTCCTCGATGCCTACGCTGAGGTGATTGCCCTCAGCGAGCAAAACGGTCTGGGGCGGCCTGACGGCGTCAACCAGTTCTGGGGCAAGAAGCGCGTGACAGACACGCTCGCGGTGGTGGAGAACCAGCGTCAGGCGATCAACACCATCATCTCCAGCGCGAAAGCCATCGAGAACAAGCCCGCCGACAATCCCTCGTGGGCGAAGATTGCGGAGGCCAAAGAGAAATACGCCGCCGGAGACTACTCTGGCGCGAAGTTGGCCGCCGCCGACGCGGTGACGGCCGCCTACAACGAAGTGGCGGCCGGCAAGATGATCCAGATCGCGAAGGACAAGCAGAAAGAGTTCAGCCCGAACTTCTTCGGCCGTATCGGCATGATGTTCACCCACCCGGACGACGAGCTCGCGAGGGCGGAAGCCGCGCAGAGCGCCGGCGATGGAGCCACCGCGCTGAAGCTCGCCAAAAGCGCGTACACCACCTGGGACAGCGCCACTCAACGAGGCATCCAGCGCCTTGCCATCATGGCGGGAATCATGTGCGCGCTCACGTTCGGCGTGTGGTTCATCTTGCGCCGCCTCGAAGGGCCTATCGCCATCAAGAAACCGGGCCAGGGGCACGTCCTCGAAGTCGACCCCGAGCGTCGTGGGTCATGGCGGGACTGGGAAAACTCCAACTAGTCCGGAAGCCGGGTGCCGTCCCCGGGACGCTGTGAGCTACTCGGCGAGCGCCTTCAGGCCCAGCCTCACGCCGACCAGCACCAGCCCCACGGCGAGTGCCTGGATGATGTGCCTGTCGTGCACCCTTCGGGAGAAATACGCGCCAATCTGGGCGCCGGGAACCGCCCCGAGCGCGAGCATTCCCGCCTGGAACAGCGACCTGTCCCAGGCCAGGTCCCCGGTGGCGAAGTGGACCCCGGTGCCCTCCAGCGCCATGAAAGCGAGCACGAAGTGTGACGTCGCTGCGGCGATATGCACCGGGAAGTGCAGGACCGTGGCCATGACCGGCACATGGATCACGCCCCCGCCGATGCCGAGCAGGCTGCTGACGAAACCAACGCCCGTGCTGATAGCCACGCCCTTCCACATCTGGAACGAGTAAAAGTA
>CAYTBM010000135.1:0-8476 GCA_964436025.1 uncultured Anaerolineaceae bacterium | reverse complement strand
GTCGGCTGGGACGCCCAGATCGCGAGCCGCGTCTCGCCGCGATTGAAGCGCTTCTCCGGCGACCTGGCGTACATGGCGCAGGCGGCCTGGATGGCGCCGCGCCTGCGCCCGACGCCGGCGCGCTGGACTACGGCTTCCGAACAGACGGACCGCCCGCTCGCCTGGATGGTGCTTTCGAATTCACGGCTCTACGGCGGCAAAGTCCGCCTCACGCCGGATGCGTCGGTCGATGACGGCCAGCTGGACGTGCTCGCGTTCTGCCCGGAGAAGTTCACCGACACGGTGCGCCTCGCTGCGAAAGCGATTCGTGGCGCCCGCCAGGACCGCCGCATGCTGCGGCTGCGGGAGCAGTCGTTGACGATCGAGACGGCCGGCATCCCGGTGCAGCTCGACGGCGACCATGTGGGGGAGACCCCGATGACATTCTCGGCCGACCACCGGGCCTTGCTGGTGAGCGTGCCGTCGGGGCCGCTGGCCGGGATCTTCCGCGATTCGCACCAGGATCGGCGCAAGCGGTAACCATCGGCTCCGCGTAGGATTCGCCCACGTGGGTGAACTCGCGGCGCTGATCTCGGCGATGGTCTGGTCAGGCACGAGTGTTGCCCTCACATCACTCTCCAGCCGTACCGCCCCGGCAGTACTGAGCGGGCTGCGCCTGGCGTTCGGCAGCGTCGTCGTCCTCATCGTCCTGGCGTTCAGCGGCGAAGCAGGCGACCTGCGCACCGCTTCCACGGCGACGCTCGCGGGAGTCATCATCAGTGGCTTCATCGGCTATGGGCTGGGCGACACGATCTACATCGCGGCACTGAAGCGCCTGGGCATGGCGCGCACGTTTCCGGTGACGATGGCGCTCTATATCGCGGGGACGGTGGTGGGCGGCGTGGTGCTGCTCGGTGAGGCCTTCACCTGGGGGCTGCCGCTGGGGGCGGCACTGATTGGCGCCGGCATTTACCTGATCGTCATCCCGGCGGCAGGGAAGACGCAGCCGCTGCCTCCGGTTCCGGCGGAGCCGGCTGCATCCACGCTGGCCGAAACCGAGGCGGCGCCGGCGGCCGTAGTCTTCGCTCCGCCCGGCGCCTACGGCTACGGGCTGCTGATCGCGGTCGGGGTATTCTGGACGATAGCCACGCTCTGGCTGGCCAACGCGAAAGGCGACCTGGGGCCCATCGCCGCCGGCGCCATCCGCACTCCGTCCGGTGCGTTCGCGCTCGTGGGGTTCACGCTGGCCACTCAACGCCCGGCTTTCGTGGCCCCCTTTCGAAACCGAAACCACGTCCTCGCCATTCTGGGGGCAGGAATGATTGGTACGGGCCTGGGAAGCCTCTGCTATGTGTATGCGGTGGTCGAAGCCGGTGCGGCGCGCACCGCGGTCCTTTCCGCCACCTCGCCGCTGATGGCCCTGCCGCTTTCGATGATCTTCCTTGGCGAGCGTTTCACCCGCCGGATCGCCGTCGGGACGGCCTGCTGCGTTGGTGGCATTCTGCTGGTGGTCGCATGAAAGTCGCGGGGTTCGGCTTTGTCGCCCTGTTCGTGATTGTCCTTGGCGCAATCGCCTACGACGGGCGCAGCGGCGGAGATTCGCCCGCGCCGACGCCGGCACCCACCGCGGCGCCGGCGAACCAGCTGACGTTGGCTCAGAACGGCGCCAGCGCCGCCGTCTCGGTCGAAATCGCCGCCACCTTCACCCAGCGCGAAGTGGGCCTCATGAACCGGCAGTCACTGGGCGAAGACGCCGGCATGCTCTTCCTCTTCCCGCGCGACGTGCAGTACGGCTTCTGGATGAAGAACACCTACATCCCGCTGGACATCGCCTTCATCGATGCGTCCGGGACGGTGGTGCAGGTGTTCGCGGCAAAGCCGCTCGATGAAACGGTGCTCGTGCCGTCAAAGCAGTACCGGTACGTGCTGGAGGTGAACCAGGGATGGTTCCAGCGCCACTCGCTCGGGGTGGGCGCGACGGTGACCCTGCCGGCGGACCTGCCGCCGGCCGAGTAGCCGGCGGCAGGCGCGCAGGAGTTAGCGGTTCGCTCTGACCTCCGCCACCAGGAGGGCGCCCCAGCCCGCGGCCAGCACGGTCAGCAGGCTCGCGGAGACGATGCAGTAGATGCACCACGCGTCGATGACGTAGGCCTCCAGGTAGGTGAGGAACAGCGACAGCAGAAAGCCGAAAAGCGATCCGAACGCACCGACGACGACCGCGTAGGGCCGGAGCCCCCGGAAGTTCGTCAGCCAGACGAGTGCGGCCGTCACGAGCACCAGGTAGAGGCCGAGGCCGGGGATGGAAACCGGCACCCCGGCAAACTTCCCGTACTTGCTCTGCTGCACGGTCGAGCAGCCGTGGACGATGGTGCAGACCCCGCTCTCGCCGCGGCTGTTCTCCCAGGCGAGGTAGGCAGCCACGGCGCCGCCGCACAGCGCGAGCGCTAGCAGGGCCGAGACCAGGAGGGTCTTCCAGCCCGGACGCACCTGCCCCGGAACGGTCAGCGATGGACGCTCAGCGATGGCGGACACAGGAAATCACTTCCCCATGTCCATCCCGGCGACGGCCTCGCCTTGCTGGACTGGCGCGGTGACTTTCACGGTGCCCGCGTTCTTGAAGGTGAGCTCCAGCTCGACTTTGTCGCCAACCTTTAACGGAGACTTCAGGTTCATGAGCATGACATGGTAGCCGCCCGCTTTCAGCGTCAACTCACCATTCGCGGGCACCACGAAGCCGCCCGGCTTCTCCTGCATCTTCGAGGTCGAGCCTTCGGTCACCACTTCGTGCAGCTGGACCATGCCGGTGATGTTCGATTTCACGCTCACGAGGGTGTCTTCGGCCCCGCTGTTTTTCACCGTGAAGTAGGCGGCGGTGACGTCGTTGGTGGTGGTGCGCGCCCACGGGTTGATGATGCTCAGTTTGCCGATGGTGGCCGCCGCGGTCGGCGTACCGCCCGCGCCGTCATCGTCGTCGTCACCACAGGCAGCAGCGACGAGCGACAGGCCGATGGCCGCCAGGAGAAGCGCACTGACGAGCGCGCTGCGCCGCATCCAGAGAGATTTCATGAGGGTTCGAATCCTTTCTTCACCAGCAGCGGCAGGTCATTCAGCCACTCTGGAATCCCCATCCCGGCCGGGTAGACCGTGTAGCCCACCTGCTCTTTCGTGAAGGCGATGACGTACGCGGCGTGGTTCACCGTGTAGTTGCCGCCGCCCAGGTCCGTCCGGGTCGCAACGTTCACACCGAGCGTCTCCTGGAACGCGTCTGTTTGTTCGCGCGTCCCGGTGAGCCCGATGAAATTCGGGTCGAATGTCTTGAGGTAGGACTTGAGCGCCTCAGGCGAGTCGCGCTCAGGGTCGGCGGTGACGAACACCACCTTCACCTTGCTGCTCACGTCTTTGGGAAGCTGCTTCAGTGCCTCGCTCATGTTGTAGAGGTGAGTCGGGCAGATATCCGGGCAGTGCGTGTACCCCACGTAAAGAAGGGTCACGTAGCCTTTGGTCTGTTCCTGCAGGTCGAACGGCTGGCCGTTCTGGTCGGTCAGGGTGACGTCGGGCATTTCCACGGGGCGGGAGGTGACCGCGCCCATGTACTCGGCTTTGGACTCTCCGTCATCGCCGCCGAAGAGGGCCATGCCGAGGGCGATCGCCCCGGCTACGACCGCGACCGCGACGAGACCGAGCAGCGCTATCGGCACCACCCCACGAACAGTGAATCGCATGGTCAATCACTCCTGGCCGGCGTCCACGCCGGCCTTGCGGCACGCGGCTGACTAGTCGCTGTGCCCGTCGTCCGCGCCCTTGATGCCCGCCTTTTCATAAAGGTGGTCCCAGACTTCATGGGAGAAGTCGTGTTCGCCGTCGTGCGCCTTCTTGGAGGCGGCCGAGGCCCTCGTCATATCCGGGTTTGTGCCATCGGTCGCAGCCGCTGCTTCGCCGAAGATCGCAGCGAGTTCCTTCGACTTCGCTTGCAGGTCCTTGGTCGGCCAGTCGGTGAGGAGGGTGACCGTCTGGAGCTGCTGGAACGTGGTCGAAGCGTTCGATGGGATGGTCTTGTTGGTGCTGATCTGCGTATCGAGGTCGTGCAGCCCGGCCCGGTCGAGGATGGTGATCGAGGTGATCACCTCCTGATCGGCATTTGAGCCGCCGTCGCTATCGCCGCAAGCGACCGCCGTGATGGCCACGGCGAGGGTGAGGATGGCGAACAGGGCGGCGACCCTCAGCCGCCGCGGAATGTGCTTCATTGCCAGTGGACTCCCGAAGACTCGTGGGGTGCACGCGCACCCGGCGCTGCCGTATGGCCCGTCTCAGGCGTAGGCCGGCCGCGGGGGCTGGAGTTCGGGAAGGAGGCTGTTCGGCCGGCGTGGCTGCCAGCAGTGGAAGGCCACCGCCCAGACCAGGGCCGCCGTGACGCTCAGCGCCAGCACCTCGCTCATGAGCGCGAAGCTCACGCCCGCGAGTGCCGGCACATCCGAGCACGAACCGGAATTGCCGTGGCAGTGCTGCGAGTGCGAGTGGCCGTCGTCGTGCTCGTCCGCAGGCTCATCATTCCCCGCGAGCGGTATGGAAAGGTACTGGTCGGTCCCGGGGATGTGCACCGCGGCGGGCCAATGGCCCATGAATGTGAGCATTGGGAACAACGCGAGCAGCAGCAGGATCGAAATCCGGCGCCGGGTTCGCGACGAGGTCAGTGTGCGGCCCACCATCATTAAGCCTAGCAGCATGCGTGGCCCCCGCCAGTCCCGGCGGCCGGTTTGGAGCGTCCCAACGGGCAGTTCTGCCCGCGCCTTTCCCTGTTGTGAAGGTAGACTCCCGCTCCCACGGAGGCCCGTCATGCGAAACCTCAACAACCGCGTCTGCATCCTCACGGGGGCGTCCCGCGGCCTCGGCCCGTACATGGCGCGGGCGCTGGCCGCCGAGGGAGTGAACTTCGCGGTGGCGGCACGGTCCGCCGCGGAACTCGAAGCGACGGCCGAAGAGCTGCGCCGCCTCGGCCGACGGGCCATCGCGGTGACCTGCGACGTCGGGTCGGCCGCCGACCGGCAGAAGCTGGTGGAGGCGGCGCTCGCCGAGTACGGGCGCATCGACATCCTGGTGAACAACGCGGGCATCGAACTGACCGCGCACTTCGAGAGACAGCCGGACGACGAGATTGCGCGCGTGGTGGATGTGAACCTGACAGCGGCCATGCACCTGGCCCGCGCCGTGGCGCCCCACATGCTCGAGCGGAAGTCAGGCCACATCGTCAATGTCGCCTCGTTGGCCGGAAAGGTGCCAGTGCCGTTCAGCGTGCCCTACGCGGCTTCGAAGGCGGGGCTGATCGGCTTCACCCGCTCGTTCCGGTCCGAGTTCAGGAAGCGGGGTGTGAGCGCAAGCGTTATCTGCCCCGGCCTCGTCAGCGAGGCGGGCATGTACAGGGACATGCAGGACCAATCCGGCGTCCGCGAGAACTTCCTTGCGGGCACCGTCTCGCCGGCGAAAGTCGCCTCCGATGTCGTCAAAGCAATCAAGCGGGACCGGCCGGAAATGCTCGTCTACCGCGGGCCGGGGCGGCTCGTGACCGGGCTTGCCGAGCTCACGCCCGGGCTGTTCGAACGCGTCTTCCCGCTCTTCGGGACGAACAAGCTGTTCGAGGACATCGCCGACGCCAGAGAGCGAGGGGCCACCGCCAGGTAGCCCGGACACCGAGCGCTGCCTGCTGGATGAGACTTTCGGCGGAGTGTACGCGGCCTGCGTGGCCCCGTTCACATCGGTGCCAGCGGCGTCCTGCAACGGTGGAGTGGGCGGCGGCACATCACTCCGCCGCCGCCAGGGGAGTAGCAATCATGTTCATCCATCGCCTGGCCACCAGGCTCGCACCACTTGCCGTCGTCAGCGCAGTCGCGCTCGGGGCTGTCTCCGCCGCATCGGCCGCTCCGGCCGAGGTAACCTCTGTGCGGGAGTGTTACCCGGATGTCTACGGGACGGTCCAGGGCACCATCTGTTACACCATCCACGCCGTCGAGAAGTCAGGAGCGAATTCCAAAGAATCCGGCTCCATGCTCATCGAATTCTTCGACGCCGACGGGAACCTGGTCTTCAGCGATAAGACGCAGTGGCACACCACCATCATCACCAGGGGCGACGACTGGCAGGTCTACCACGATCAGACGAAAGTCCGTTTCACCGAAGGCGGGGAGACCTGCACCAACGGCATGAACGCCATCTACGCGAACGGCGAGACGCGTCACCTCGGTCCGGAATGGGAGTGGGTCTGCAAGTAGCTGAAGTGAGAGCGAACGCCTCGAACGGCGCCACCAAGGCGCCGTTCGCCGTGTTCCGGCTCGTCCCCGAACGGCGCCGGCGCGGCAGACCAGGTCGGCTCGAATCGCAGTTGCGCCCCGCCATCCGGGCACAGCACCCGGAACGGCGGGTCATCGAACGCAAGGTGGGGCGTGTACGGCCCGAGTTGCCGCGGTAACCGCCGGCGCCAGTCCCGGCGCACCCAGATGCCGTGACGGTTGCGGGCGAAGGCGGGGTTGAGGTTCCGCGCGATCCACGCCCAGACGGCGAACCGGTCGCGCCCGACGGCCCATTCCTTCTCCCAGAACTCGGGCGGGTGGCCGGCTTTCGGCACCGCGATGTGCGCAAGTTCGTGCTTCGCGACGAAGCGGACGATCTCTTCCGGGACGTCCGGCCTGTTCAGGATCGGGTGAAACACCACGACGTGCCGGTCCCGCCCCATGCGGTGTTACCAGACGCTCGCCAGCGGCTCCAACGCGTCGATCCGCATTTCGATTTCTTCTTCCAGCTCGGGGAACCACACCGCGCGTACTTCGTCCACCACGCGGGAGAACGCGAACGGCGTGAGCCGCTCGTAAGGCTGAAACAACAGCGGCTGGCGAAACGGCGGCTCACGCATGGGGCGGCGATGGTACATCCTTCCGCCTTCGCCCGTTCTCCTATCTACTTACGGCATGCGTTACCGCCGCATCGTCGCAAAGTTCGGCACCAGCCTGCTGACGGCCGGCAGCGACCGGCTCGACCTCGAAGCCATGGCCCAGCTCGTCGGCCAGGTGGTGCGGCTGCGCGTGCACGGCTGCGAAGTCGTCGTCGTTTCCAGTGGGGCCCAGGCTGCCGGGCGTCACCGGCTGCGCGGGCGCGTCACCCCCGGCCGCGCGCCGAGCCGCCAGGCCGTCGCTTCGGTCGGTCAGAGCCACCTGATGCAGAGCTGGGATGAGCTGTTCGACTGGCACGACACCGTGGTGGCGCAGGTGCTCCTCACGCGGCGCGACCTGACCGACCGGCTGGGGTACCTGAACGCCCGCAACACGCTGCGGGACCTCATCGAGGCGGGCACGGTCCCGATCGTGAACGAAAACGACGCCGTGGCCCTGGACCAGGTGCTCGCCACCCGCATCGGCGAGAACGACAGCCTTTCGGCATATGTCGCGAACCTCATCGACGCGGACTTGCTGGTCATGCTCACCGATGTCGCCGGGCTCTTCGAAGGCGATCCGCGCCAGAACCCCGATGCCCGCCTGCTGGAGCGCGTCGAGCGCATCGATGCCACCATCGAATCGCTCGGCGGCGGCGCTCACACCGGCACGGGCGGCATGGCGACGAAGCTTCGCGCCGCCCAGATCGCCACCCAGGCCGGGGTCGATGTGGTGATCGCGAACGGGCGAGACCCAGACGCGCTGCTCGCCGTGGCCAATGGCGAACCGCGTGGAACGTACTTCCCGGCGCCCGGCGACCGAATCGAAAGCCGCAAGCGCTGGATCCTCGCGCACATCACCCGGGAGGGGCACGTCGTGGTGGACCCCGGCGCCGTCTCGGCGCTGCGCGGGCAGGGCCGGAGCCTGCTGCCGGCCGGGATTGCATCGGTCCAGGGCTCGTTCCAGCGCGGCGATGCCGTCGAGATTCGTGACGGCATGGGGAATCGGGTAGCGGCGGGAACCACGAACTATGCAAGTGAAGAACTGGCGAAGATCCGCGGCATGCACAGCGACAAAATCGCCGAGACCCTCGGTTACGCCTACGGCGACGAAGTGATCCACCGGGACAACATGGTCATCTTCTGATTGTGGATTGGTCTGGATTTGGATTGAGCGGGTGGCCGTCTCCGGCTGCCGCCGGGATAGACGCCTACGCCCGGCCGCCCTCTCCCTGCTCCTTCCCGCGAAGAATGGTTCGGTTCGGGCGGCACATTTCTCCTTTCGTTCTCACATCTCACGTTGTTTCATCTGCGTCGCCGCAACGGCGAGCATCAATGCGCACAACACCGCGCTCATCGCGATCCCCGTGGTCGCTCCGGCCTCCACGAGGATGCGCCCCTGCAGCCACGGAAAAACAAACCCGCCAGAGTTGCCAATCGTGACCATCGCCGCCGGGACGTTCGTCCCTCTGCTCCCGGCGGCCACCGCCATCGCGGCCGGCCAGATCGGACCGAAGGCGAGGCCCGTAGCGAATGCCGCGGCCACCGCCAGCACGAACGATTCGTTCGCCGCGGCGATGC
>CAYTBM010000134.1:0-8683 GCA_964436025.1 uncultured Anaerolineaceae bacterium | reverse complement strand
GCCTGGATTGCCGGCGGCCTCCCGCAGCCCGGCGACCGCGTCGACATCCTCGGCGTGACCGCATTCATGGTGACTGATCCTCTGACCGGCCAGGAAAAGCCGGACCTCGTCGGCGGCTACATCGCCCAGGACGTCGAAGTCCTCGCCGTCGCCCAGACGGTCGTGAAGACGGTGCCGAAGGTGGCCGACAACAAGAGCTCCGGCAACGGCGGCGCCCAGGTGAGCGGAAACCCGTCAGCTCAGGCGATCAGCCCGGACCAGGCGGCGGCGACGTATGAGAAAGCGATTTCGATCACGGTTGCGCTGCCGCCGGACCTTGTGGCCAAGGTCGCGATGATCGACGCGATGAAGGACGACGAAGGCCAGTGGCGCATCCTGCCGCGGCAGAAGGGCGATGCCGACCCGATTTCCGGCAAGACTCTCTTCTCCTTCGAGGACATTTTCCCGGCCAAGAAATAGCCGGCCGAACCGAACCACGGGCGGCTGCCCGGCCGGGTAGCCGCCTCAACATGAGCACGGGCCCCCGGTGGTCTCCGGGGTGCGACAACGGTGGAGGAACACACATGGCACGGGTACCGCAACTGATAGTTGTCGATCCGGACCGCGAAAGCTCGGCGGAGATGGCGAAAACGCTGTCGATGCAGGGCTTCCAGGTGCTGGCAACGGCCGGCTACGGGGTCGAGGCGTTCACGCTCTGTTTCCAGATGCGGCCCGACCTCGTCCTGATGCGCATCGAAGAGCCCCTGGTCCGCCCGGTCCAGACGCTCTCGCGCATCAACGATGGCCTGCCGGACCTGCCGATCATCGTGTTCTCCACGGAAGCGAACATCCGGCTGATGCGGCAATCCATGGTTGGTGGGGCTTCGGACTACATCCAGGAGCCGTACACCTCCGAGGAGCTCGAATCCTCGATCATGCGGGTGCTCGAAAAGAAAGAGCGCGAAGGCATGCGCCGCCGCGGCGAGCTCGCGGACCCGGTGGCCCAGGGGACGATCATCACCGTCTTCGGCGCCAAGGGAGGCATTGGCAAGACCACCATCGCCTCCAACCTCGCGGTCGCGCTCGCCACCGAAGCGCACCAGACCGTCGCCCTCGTCGACATGGACACGCGCTTCGGCGACGTGGCCATCACGATGGACATCCCGGTTGAGCGCTCCATCGCCGACCTCGCGCGCAACCTGGACAACGTGGACCGCAACTCGTTGCGGGACTACCTGGTGCAACACGAATCCGGCGTGCGCATCCTCCCTGCACCGACGCGGCCGAGCGACTGGCGCAACCTCAGCTCCCATCACATTCGCGACGTGGTCGACGTGCTCTCACAGACGCACGACTTCGTCATCCTGGACACACCGGGGACGTTCAACGAAATCGTCGCGGCCGCCATCGAAGTCGGCACGATGATTCTCCTCATCACCACCCTGGACATGGCGAGCATCAAGGACACGGTGCTCGCGCTGGAAATGCTCCACGAGCGGTTCGGCAACGACGACGAGCGGATCAAGGTCGTCCTCAACCGTGCGGGGGTGGATACCGGCGTCCGCGAAAAGGACGTGGAGCGCACGCTGGACACCGAGCTCTGGTGGAAGATCCCCCAGGACAACGAGGTGGTGAAGGCAGCCCAGCTCGGGCGCCCGATCGTCATGAGCCGGCCGAACAGCCGGGTCGCCATGGAAATCAAGGACATCGCACGCGCCCTCGCCGGCATTCGCCAGCGGGCGAAGGCGAAGGGCAAGGGCGGCGGGTTCAGCTTCGGGCGCCTTTTCAAGAAGAGCGCATAAGCACACGGGGTAAGTGGAAATGGCAGACGACTCACGCGACCGTCAACCATCGGGAGATGAAAGACCGGCCTTTGGCTGGTCAAACGCGCGCCGCCGCCTCGGTGCTGACGGGGCACGGCCCGGGCCCGAAGGCGAAGCGCCCCAGGCGCAACAACCGCCGGCCCAGGATACGGGCCGGTTGCGGCCATCCGGGCAGCTCCAGCGCCCGGCTCCTCAGGGCCGCAGCTGGGGCGATGTCGAGTCCATCGCGCCCACGCCTCCCGGCATCCCCGGCCAGCCGCGCATGAGCGCCGTCCGCAGTTCTGCGCCGGCGCCGGCGCCCGAGCCAGCCGCGGCACGTGAACTGCAACGCCCGGAGCCGATGCGGCCGGCGGCCCGCCAGGTCGAGTCCATCGCCGGCGGCAAGGGCGCGAACCCGCAGGCCGAAGCCGCGAAGATCCGCCTGCATGAGCTCCTCATCGAAGAGCTCGAGCACGGCGCGCTGGAAGGGCTTGCACCGGAACAGCAGCGCGACGCGGTGATGAAGGCAGCGCGCGAACTGCTCCAGCAGGAAGGCATCCAGCTGGGCGGAGCGAGCCGCGAAGAACTGCTCGAAGCCGTCGCCGACGAAGCGCTGGGCCTGGGGCCGCTGGAGCCGTTGCTCCGCGACCCGTCCATCTCGGAAGTGATGGTCAATGACATCGACAAGGTCTATTTCGAACGCGAAGGCCGCATCTTCCGCAGCCCGGTCCGCTTCCGCGACAAGCAGCACGTGATGCGCATCGTGGAGCGCATCGTTGCTCCACTGGGCCGCCGAATCGACGAGTCGAGCCCGATGGTGGACGCCCGCTTGCCTGACGGTTCCCGCGTCAACATCACCATCCCGCCGGCTTCGCCGAAGGCGCCAAGCATCACCATTCGAAAGTTCCGCGCGGACAAGATGCGCATGGCCGACCTCATCGGCGTCGGCGCGCTCAGCGAAGCGACGGCGGAGTTCCTCGCGATGTGCGTCCGGGCGCACATGAACATCATCATCAGCGGCGGTACCGGCACCGGTAAGACCACCATGCTGAACGCGCTCTCCGCGTTCATCCCGAACACCGAGCGCATCGTAACCATCGAGGACCCGTCGGAACTCCGGCTGCAGCAGGATCACGTGATCACGCTAGAAGCGCGTCCCGCCTCCATCGAGGGCAAGAACCAGATCAAGCAGCGCGACCTGGTGAGGAACTGCCTCCGCATGCGCCCGGACCGCATCATCGTCGGTGAGGTCCGCGGCGAGGAAGCGTTCGACATGCTCCAGGCCATGAACACCGGACACGATGGCTCCATCTCGACGATCCACGCGAACAACCCGCGCGAGGCCCTTTCGAGAATGGAGAACATGGTGCTCATGGCCGGGATGGAGCTCCCCTCTCGCGCGATTCGCGAGCAGGTTGCCTCGGCCATCCACCTGTTCATCCAGATCAGCCGCCTCCAGGACGGTTCGCGCAAAGTCACACACGTGACCGAAGTCAGCGGCATGGAAGGCGACACGATCACCCTCCAGGACATCTTCCTCTTCAAGCTTGACCGCGTTGACGAGGATGGAAAGGTCCACGGCGCCATGAAGCCGACGGGCATCCGCCCGGGCTTCGTCCATAAGTTCGCCATCGCAGGCATCGAACTGCCCAACTCCCTCTTCGGGACCGCGGAAGGCTGGTAAGCAGATGTTGATGATTCTCGCAGCCCTCTGTGCTGGAGCGTTCGCGACCACGGGTGTCCTGTGGTTCGCGGGCGCCGGCTCCAGCAACGTGCAAGCGGCGGCCCGGCTCAACCGCCTGAAAGAAGTCGAAGCCACGCTGCCAGGCGATGCGAAGGTGAGCCTTCGACGCCGCGGCGCTGTCAGCCTGGCCGGCATCACGCTCCTCTCCGGGAACTACGCGGCGAACTGGAGCAAAGACCTTGAGCGCGCTGGACTGACAATCAATGCGAAGGAGTACCTGTTCATTCGCGTGGCGGTCGGCCTCGTGCTCTCAGTGGTGGGCCTGATGTTCTCGCCCATCCCGGTGCTGGCGGTGGTTGGGGTGCCACTCGGCTTCCTGGTTACCGGGTTCTGGCTCAAGCGGAAGAAGACGAGCCGCCTTCACAAGATGGAAGGACAGCTGGTTGAGCTCTTGCAGATGCTTTCCAGCGGGCTGCGCGCCGGCTTCGGCCTCCTCCAGGCGCTGGAAGCGGCTTCCGAACAAACGCCAGCTCCGCTCCAGCTCGAGATCCGCAGGACGCTGCGCGACACGGCGATGGGCGCCAGTGTCGAGCAAGCGCTGACCTCACTCAACGAACGCGTCGGCAGCCCGGACTTCGACATCGTGATCACCGCAATCCTCATCCAGCGTTCCGTGGGCGGTAACCTCGCGGAGATCCTGGACAACGTGGCCCACACCATGCGCGAACGCGAACGCATCAAGGGCGAGATTCGCACCCTCACCTCGCAGCAGCGCATGACCGGCTACGTGATCGGCGGGATCCCGATTGGCCTCCTGCTGATCTTCATGACCATCAGCCCGGAATTCACCAGCCTGCTCTTCACAGACAAGCTGGGCCGGATGATGTTGATGGGAGCAGCGGTTTCAGAAACCCTCGGGTTCCTGGTCATCCAAAAAATCGTGAACATCGAGATTTAAGATGCCGTTTCTGATTGCCATCTCTACGTTCGTCACCGTCACGCTGATGGTCTACGGCTTGCTTCACAAGTCCGTAGCCGGAGGCGCCATGGATGTCCGCCTCGGCGGCCTGCGCTACACGCGGCCGACGAAAGAGGCGCTGCCCGACCCCGACGCTGCGTTCAGCCAGCGCGTCCTCAAGCCGATGCTCCGCAACTTGAGCGCGAGAGCGAACGGTGTCCTGCCCTCCAACATGTCGGAGCGGCTGGAAAAGGCAATGGTCCAGGGCGGCATGAAGATGAAGCCCGGCCAGCTCCTTCTGATCGTGGCCTTCACGACGGGCGTCCTGCCTTCGCTCATGACGCTGTACATGTACAGCCTGGGACAACCTTTCAAGATCGTCGCCGGGACCTTCGGCGTCATGACCGCGCTGGGCGTTTACGGTCCGCGCATCATGATCCTGGGGCGCATCAACCGCCGGAAGAAAGAGATCTGGCGCTCGCTGCCTGACGCGTTCGACCTCATCACCGCGTCGGTGGAAGCCGGCCTCGGCATCGATGCGGCGTTTACCCGGGTCATCGAGAAGGTGCACGGACCGTTCGCGGAGGAGCTGACGCGCACGATGCGTGAGATCCAGATGGGCCGCTCTCGCCGCGACGCCTTCCTCGACATGGCCGAGCGCACGGGTGTCGATGAGCTTCGCCAGCTGATCAACGCGGTCGTGCAGGCCGAGGCGATGGGCATCAGCATCGGCGGGGTTATCCGCGTCCAGACGGGTGTCATTCGAACGAAGCGGCGCCAGAAGGCGGAAGAGCAGGCGTTCAAGGCCCCGATCAAGATGGTCTTCCCGCTCGTGTTCTTCATCTTCCCGGCGATCATGATCGTGATCGGCGGCCCGGCAGTCATTCAGCTCAAGAACAACCTTTAAGCCCAGACGGTGGTGGGTGAGCGAACGGGCCCTCGCGAGAGGGCCTGTTTCGCGTTCAGTAGACCGAGGGGAACAGCAGGACGATGGCCGCGCCAATCGCCAGGTACGGCCCGTAGGCGAATGTGCTCCTGCGGCCGCTCCTGAACAGGAGGACGACGGCAACGACTCCGCCCAGCAGGAACCCGTAGAGCAACGCCGGAAGCAATCCTCGCCAGCCCAACAGGACGCCCATCAGCACCACGAGTTTGAGATCGCCGCCGCCGAACCGCATTACGCCGAGTGCCAGTGCTACGGCGAGTGCCGCGCCTGTCCCGATGGCTACCTCACTCACCGACCGGTCGGGCCACGCCCAGCTCACTGCCAGCGCCGCCAACACGGCGGGGTAGGTGACCAGATTGGGGATGCGTCTGCGGTCGAAGTCCGTGCTGCTGAGTGTTACCAGCACGAGCAGGAACGCAGCGCTCAACAGTGCCGGAAAGGCGTCGTAATGGTCCGGCCGAAAGGCAAGCGCGAGCGACGCACTGCCGGCGACCGCGCCGAAGCCTTGCAGCAGCCGCAGTTTCCGACCGCTTGCGGGAGCCGCCCGGAACTCGGGTTCGCTGTACAGGCGGTGCTGAATGAGCGGCACTGTCGCTCCGAAAACAGCGCCGACGACGGCCGCAAGCGCCAGTGCCACGAGGTCCATCCGCGCGACTATCAGCGGGGAGTTCGCTACCAGCAACGCCACCCGCTCGGTACACTCGCCCCGAACCACGCCGGGAGCGCCGCTTGCCAGAGCCGATCGATTGGGACGCAGTAACCGCGGAAGCAGTCTCGCTCTTGCGGGAGTACCTCCGGATCGACACGTCGAACCCACCGGGGAACGAATCCAGGGCAAGCGACTTCCTTGCCCGCATCCTCGAACGCGAGGGGATCCGGAGCGAAGTGGCCGAAGGGATGCCAGGGCGCGCGAACCTGTTCGCCCGGCTGGGCCCGGCGCATGGGGGCCTGTGCCTCCTGAATCATACGGATGTCGTTCCCGTGGAACGCCAGTTCTGGGAGCGGGACCCGTTCTCAGGAGACCTCGTGGACGGGATGATCTGGGGACGCGGCGCGCTGGACATGAAGGGCATGGGAATCCTGGAACTCATGGTCTTCCTGCTCCTCAAGCGGCAAGGCGTCGCGCTGCGGGAGTCCGTCACGTTCGTTGCGGTGGCCGACGAAGAGGCCGGCAGCGCGGCAGGCGCCACCTGGGTGGCCGAGAACCGCCCTGACTGGATGGACACCAACCTGGTCATCAACGAAGGGGCATACGGGCTCGTGTTTCCTAACGGTACGCAGGTCTTTCAGGTCGCGCCGACGGAGAAGGTGCCGTTCTGGGTGAAGCTGACCGTGCGCGGCCGCCCGGGGCACGGTTCCGTGCCGCACGGCGACAACTGCGCCGAGCACCTCGTCCAGGCGCTCGAGCGCGTGACGCGCTGGCAGCGAGAGCTGCGCGTCGTGCCGGTCATGCACGATCACATCCAGGCCATGAAAAAGGCTGACCTGATGCGCGCCGACGACGACGAAGGGGCGAAGCGCCTGGCCCAGCGCAACCCGGCGCTCCGTGCGCGCTTGAGCAACACCGTCACAGTCACCACCATCACGACCGGGATCAAGGTCAACGTCATCCCCGCCGAAGCGACGGCGACACTCGACTGCCGGTTGCTTCCGGATGTCGACACCGAAGCGTTCCTGGCCGAGTTACGCGGTGTGCTGGATGACGACCGCGTCGAGGTCGAGGTCTTGAACCGCTTCGTGGGCGCAGAGAGCCCCATGGACACGCGTTTCGTCCAGGTGGTTTCCGACGTAATCGCGGACCTCGCCGAGGGAGCGCACATCGCGCCCGAAATGACGAGCGGCTTCACAGACTCGCGCATCTACCGGCTGCGCGGCGTGCCCGCCTACGGATTCGTGCCATGCCTCGTCCCACCAGAGGAGCTGGCAGGCGTCCACGGACACAACGAGCGGATCAGCGTCGAAAACATCCGATTGGGACTGCAGGTGCTGTACGAAGTGGTACGGAGGCTGGTGGCGGCCTGACCGCCGGCCGGCCTATTCCTCGGCCGCTTCGACGGACGCGAGTTCCGTCAGTTCTTCTCGCAAGGCGTGCAGTTCCTCGTCCGTCAACTCGTAGGTCACCTCGCCGCCCTGGCGGGAGAACCAGCGTTGGGCCAACTCTCTGACGCCGGCCGACGCGCCTGAACCAGCCCCGGTCATGCGAGCGACCAGCGGCGACACCGGCCTGCCGAGGTCATCGAGGGACTGTTCGCCAACGAGCATCGCGATTGCGCTGAGCAAATGACCCGCCCGTACTTCGGGCTCCCCCTTGAAGTTGGCGACGGCGGATGCGGTGGTGAGTATCTCCGTGAGGCGGACTCTCACGCGTGATGGCTCCACGTTAGCCAGCGACAGTCTCTTCTTCGAGGTCGCGAGCACGGCGAGCGCGGCCGGAGAGCACGAACTTCTGTACGCTCGCCGAGAACTCGTCGATTTCTGATTCGCTGAGGCTTTCGAACAGGCCCGCGACGTAATCGCGGATCTCTTCCCGCAGGTTCTCCTGCACTTCGATGCCTTTGGGCTCCAACCAGATCTGGATGCCACGGCGGTCGTTCGGGGAGACCTCCCGCCGAATGAAACCGCCGCGCTCCAACCGTTCGAGGAGGGCGGAGACCGACGGCCGGGTGACATACAAGCGGTCGGCGAGTTCCGCGTTGCTCAAGCCACCCTGGTCCAGCAGGTGTCCCAGGAGGCGCAGCTGCGTGACGGTGAGGTTCTCTCGATCCCAGATGCGCAGCCTGATGGCGTCCAGCAGGGCGCTGGCCTGGAAGAGGAGAGTGATGGCCTGCTCGAGCTGTGGGGTGCGGGTCGATTTGGTCATGGCGTAGCCTTCAGTGGACTCAAGCGCCGAATTGTCCGTGCAAAGTACATGACAGCGCAATCATGTTCAGACACGGCCGTTTAACCGCCGGTAAGGCTGTTAGCGCGAGGCTAACGTTCTCTGGTAGACTCGCGCCCAGTATACGGAGGAAAACGAATGAAGTTCGGTATCTTCTACGAGCATCAATTGCCGCGCCCCTGGGATGATGGCCAGGAGCTGAAGCTCTTTCAGGATGCCCTTTCGCAGGTTGAACTCGCCGACAAGCTCGGCATCGAATTCGCCTGGGAGGTGGAACACCACTTCCTCGAGGAGTACAGCCACTCCTCGTGCCCGGAGGTTTTCCTCGCCGCGGCCAGCCAGCGCACGAAGAACATCCGGCTCGGACACGGCATCAAGCTCATGCCGCCGAACTACAACCACCCGGCGCGCATCGCCGAGGAGATCGCAACGCTGG
>CAYTBM010000133.1:5032-8704 GCA_964436025.1 uncultured Anaerolineaceae bacterium | reverse complement strand
CCGCGGCCAGCGTCTCCGGGCCGGCCTGGCCGTGGTCCAGCTTGAACAGGATGAGCGTGAGGTCGTTGCGGATGCCGTTCGCCTCGAACAGCTGCCCGATCGCGCCCATGAGCTCCGCCTGCCGTTCGGCTTCGGCCGTATCGCCCGCAGCGGCCGCGACATCCACCAGCGGCGCCACGAACTCCGGTGACGGGACTTTCGCCACGGCCTGCAGGTACAGGCCCTCGGCTTTCTTGTAGTCGCCACGCATGGCGGCCACCCGCCCTTCGCCGGCCAGAGCCAGCGCATATCCGGGGTAAACCCGGAGGGCCGTTGAAAGCTGTTCGGAGGCGTCGTCCAGGCGGCCGTTGGTCGCGTACAGGTTGCCGAGCTGGACTCGAGCCCAGGCCGAATCGACCGGCGACTCCACCTTGGTGGAATCAATCGCGGCGTTCCAGAACTGGACGGCCACATCGAGGTTTCCGTAGGTCTCGGCGTAAACGGCCTGCCGAGAGAAGGCGCTGAAACCGGGAGACTTGTCGAGGTATGCCCGGTAGGCCACGCCCGCTTCGTCGTACCGCCCCACCGCAATCAGCGCGTCGCCCCGCAGCGCGAGCGTTTCCGGGACGCCCGCCTTCAGCGCCTCCGCCTCGTCCAGCAGCGCCAGCGCGCCGCTAAAGTCGTGCTGCGCGAGCCGCACCTGCGCCATTGCCGTCACGCTCGCGTAGGACTTCGGCGCCACCGCCATGCCCTTCGTCGCGGCCAGCTCGGCGCGGGTCACGTCCGCCGCGTCTGCCGTCATTCGCAGCCGCTCGAGGTAGAGGCTGGTGAGCCGGTTGTAGCTCAGCGAGTCGTTGGTTTCCTGGACGCGCGTTTCGAAGAAGTCGATGTTTGCGGCCAGTCGCTCTTCGTAGGCTGAATCGACCATGGCGAGCGGCGGCGTCGAGTTGCCGCCGCCCGCCAGGTCGCGCGCCAGGAGGAACGCGCCCACGACCACCGCGACAACCGGCAGGAATTCGAGCCAGAGCCGCCGCCAGCTCCAATCGGTGAAGATGTGGACTGAGCGTTGTAGTCGTGGTGCGCGTTCCATGGCGGTGCTCCTTAGCCCTGGACCGTGCTCTTGCGACGTTGGGCGTAGCCGGCGGCGCCGAGGAGCACGCCGGCCGCGATCAGGCCCGCCGGGAGCGTCCAGCCGAAGCTGTTGCCGCCGTCGGCGCTGGTCACGCTCGTGCCGGTGTTCGGCGGCAGCGGCGCACTGCCGCCGCTGCCCGTGTTCGGGCTGGCGAGGTACGGGAAGCTCGCGCTGAACGCGCGGTCGTTGGCGTTGACGCCGTCGCCGATGCTCGTGTTGCCGGTTATGGCCTGGAGCGAGACGTCGATGACGTCATCAGCGAGGCCGCGGCCGTTGAGGTATCCCACCGGCTTCGTCAGGTCCACCGTCAGGATGTCCGGCAAGAGGAGGCCCGCCAGGGTGTCCGTCGCAGGGCTGGCGAGGCTGTTCAGGGCGGCCTTCACCTCGTCGGTGTAGATGCCCTTGTCGCGGTCCGGCGTGTTGTTGTTGAAGGCGTCCTTCTGGTCGGCAGGAATGAAGACCGTGTTGATCGCCGGGCGACCCATGCGGTCCAGCTGCACCCAGTTGCCCAGGTTGTCCTTCTTCGAAGTCGTCGCCCAGACGCCGAGCTGCTGGCTCGGGACAGTCGGCAGGTCCAGCACGATGGCGGTCACATTCGTGCCCTTGAAGGTATCGACGCCGGTGAACTTCAGGCCTGCCTGGAAGCCGGCGAGGTCGAAGAAGAACGGGTCGTCGCGCGGGCCGACGTACAGCTTGCGGCCGCTGCCGTCCGTGATGGTGGTGACGTTCGCGCCTGCCGAACTTTTGCCCGTGAGGATCACGTCGCCCGAGATGTCGTTGGTTACGGCGTTGGCGCCGGTCGCCCGGCGCACCGTGATGTCCTGGACGGCGCCGGCGCCCTCCGCGGTCAGCTTGTAGCTGACATCGGCCACGGCGTCACCGTTGGTGTCGACCTTGAACTCGTAGAGGGTGTCTGGATCGAGGCGGAGCCCGGCGGTGTCGGCCGGGCTGGTCAGGGGGTTCACGGTCATCACGAGCGTGGCGGCGCTTTCGCCCTTGAACACGTAGACGTCGTTGATGTCGCTGCGGGGAGCGGCCTTGGTGAGGGGCGAGTCGCGGTGGTCCGCGGCCATCGCCGGGAGGGCGCCGAGGACGCCGACGGAAACGGCCGCGACCCCGAGCAGGATGGACAGCTTTCGCAATCGCATGTGAGAGATTGCCTCCTGGAGATCCGCGGGCCGGTGCACCTTGGGACCCGCTGTCGGAGGTTCTTTACGCAAAGGCGCCCGGTGCTGATCACAAACCTGGCGATCTCTCGCGATTGCCGCCCAGGCCACCCACTCCGGTAGACTCGGCGCAGCATCCCGCCGCCCAGGAGCCTGCTCATGCCTCGCCTCGAAAACCAGGTCGCACTCATCACCGGCGCCGCCAGCGGCATCGGCGAAGGGACCGTCCGCAAGTACGTCGCTGAGGGCGCGAAGGTCGTTATCGCCGACATCCAGGACGAGCGTGGCGGCGCCCTCGCGGAAGAGCTGGGCCCGAGTACCACCTACGTGCGCACGAACGTAGCCGTGGAGGACGACATCGTCCGGGCCGTTTCGACCGCGGTAGACCGCTGGGGCCGGCTCGACGTCATCTTCAACAACGCGGGGTTCGGCGGTGTCGGGGGCCCGATCGAAGACCTCGACATGAGCGCCTATGACGACACCATGGACGTGCTTCTCAAAGGCGTGTTCATGGGCGCGAAGCACGCAGCCCGGCAGATGAAAGCGCAGGGCAGCGGCGTGATCATCAACACGGCGAGCATCGCAGGGCTGCAGGCGGGCTTCGGCCCGCTCGTGTACAGCGCCGCGAAAGCGGCGGTGGCGCATTTCAGCCGCTGCCTCGCGGTCGAACTGGCGCCCTTCGGCATCCGCGTCAACGCGATTTGCCCGGGCGTGATCGTGACGAACATCTTCACGAACAGCCTGGGCATCCCGGCCGAAATGCGCGAAGCCATGCTGCCAAAGATCGACTCCGCGCTCGCCAGCTGGGCGCCGATGGGCCGCTCAGGCTTGCCCGACGACATCGCGAACACCGCGCTCTGGCTGGCCAGCCCGGAAGCAGCCTACGTCACCGGCCAGGCCATCACGGTTGACGGCGGCCTGACGGCGGGCCGTTCCATGCAGGAATTCGGCGAACGGATAGCGGGGGCGTTCGGCATCGACCCGGCGGTTTTCGCAGCGCAGCGTGGAGGCCAGTGATGAACCCGTCAGCCGGCGGCCCTCACCCCTCGGCTCCCTCTCCCGACTCGTGCCTTGCGGGAGAGGGAGAGACGTTGTTTCGGTGAGGGCCTTCTGGCGCCGGCGCAAAGAGGAGTGGATAAGGCCCGAGCCCCCAGTCGCGATAACCCTCCATGCGCTCGGATATGTACGGAACGAGGTGGTGAAGCCACGTCCGCACGGCTGGGAGAAGGTGGAGAGCGTCATCGAGGTGCTGGCCGAGCATGAGGCGAGGCTGGAGGGGATCGAGGGCTATAGCCACCTGCTCGTCATCACGTATCTGGACGTGGCCGAGGGGGCGCCAGAGAAGCCGGAACAGCTCACCCTGGCGAGCGGCCAAACGTACGGCATCCTGGCAAC
>CAYTBM010000133.1:0-4932 GCA_964436025.1 uncultured Anaerolineaceae bacterium | reverse complement strand
ACGCCTTCGCGCTGGGCTATTTCGATCGACTTCTGGAGGGCGCGAGCAGTTGCCAGGGGCATGCGCCCCATCAGCGTGGCGCCCACGAGGTAGCCAAGGAAGTCAGCGCGGTTGCGAGGCGTCGATACATCCAGGGGGATGACGGCTTCTGCCGAGGTCTTGCGGCGCGAGCGTCCTGATGCCTGGCCGGCGGCGGATGAGTTGCGGCGCTGAGCGTCGGCGTAATCGGGGTCATGGAAGATGCAGAACTCGCGGTGAGCGCGTGGGGGAGCGGCGCATTCCCGGCCAGACCGTGTGATCGCCCGGCAGGACCCGGGTGCCTCGTGAGGTGACTGGTTGAACGAGCCCGAACCAGCCCCATCGAAGCTGTGGGCGAGTGCTGGTCCATGGCTGGTCGGCGCTGGTTGCGTGCTCGTGGGAGCTGGTTCGCGCCTGGTCCGGGCTTCGTTCGAAGGCGGGAGGTGCACTTCTTCGGAGTCGTCCGAGCGGTGGCCGAAAGGGCTGGCGCTGAATGGTGAGAGGGAGCGAGGGAATGGCATGGGGTCTTCCGGGCGGGCGAGATACGTGGAGGTTGGTGGGTTGGCCGCCGGAATGCGAACGGGCGAATGGCACAGCGGTGGGGCGGGAGCTGGGGCGTGGCGTGATTTATGGGTTGGGCGGCGCAGCCGCTTCCTTGCGGGCGCGGCCAGGGTCCAGCGGTTGGGTGTGGTGCGTAGCATCACGCAACTTGCTCTATACTTCGCGGCACTGCGCCATTGCGCCCCTGGATTAACGCCATGTCGAACGTTGTGCTGGTCTCGGATGAAGGGCATGTCCGGACGATTCGCCTCAACCGCCCGGAAGTAAAAAACGCCGTGAGCCAGGAGCTGGCCTGGGGTGTGCTCGGCGCGATCGAAGAAGCCACCCGGGACGACAACGTCTGGCTAATCTGCCTCACGGGCAGCGGCGATTCGTTCTGTTCGGGCCTGGACCTGCGCGGTTCGGAAGCGTTCACTCCTCAGACGCCGATGACGGCGCAGCTCGACGACCTGGGCTGGGTCTCGCAGTTCTTGCTCACGCTCCGCGAGAAGTGCGAGAAGCCAATCGTGGGCGGCCTCAACGGCGTCGCCGTCGGGGCGGGGCTCTCACTCGCGCTGGCCACCGACATTCGCCTGATGAAGCGGAGCGCCCGCATTCTCGCCGGCTACCCGCGCATCGGCGGCTCGCCGGACGGCGGCATGACCTTCACGCTCTCCCAGGCCATCGGCTACGAACAGACCATGCGCTTCTTGCTTGAAAGCAAGACGGTGGACGCTGAGGAAGCGCTCCGCCTCGGCCTCGTCGGCGAAGTGGTTGACGACGACAAGTGGGACGAGCGGCTGACTGAGTACTGCCAGAACCTCTGCAAGGTGGTTTCGCCGATCACGATGCGGATGACCAAGCGCACCGTGGTGAAGGCGACCACGGCGATCGACCTCGAGGCGCAGACCCGGCTCGAACTGGTCAGTATCGGTAAGGCGTTCGCCAGCCAGGACGCGAAAGAGGCACGCCAGGCATTCCTCGAGAAGCGCACCCCGACATTCGTGGGGAAATAGCGAGGGAAGGCAAGCCACAGGTGGCGGCGCGGTCCCGGGCCCCTTAGCCCGGGCTGTGCGTGAAGGGGAGCACCCGGTGTTGCGCCCTGTCTACCTCGATAACCAGGGCGATGCGGCCCGCGCCCCGGATGGGGAACGGATTCCCGGTGTACTTGCGCGAGATGACGTCCATGATGGCGCTGTCCTCGTCTGGCCGCTGCTCGATGACCCGGCCCGTCAGGTTCGCCTCGCGGTAGGGGTTCTCACGGTCCGTGAGCGAGAGCGCCACGTGCGGATTCCTGCGGGTGGCGCGGGCCTTCAACGAGTCCGCACCGGTACCAATCGTGATCAGATCGCCTTCGAGGCCAACCCAAATGGGGACGCTGTGGGGAGTGCCGTCGGCGCGGACGTAGGCCAGGTGGACGTAGTTGGGCCGTTCGAGCAGTTCGCGGACTTCGGGTGCGAGAGGAGTAGGCATTGGAAACCTCCGGGACGAGCGTACTCCGCCCATCCGGCGGTGGGTCCGCCCATTCGGCCAGTACGAAGGGGGCTTCGCCGCGCTATAGCTGCGAGTCCAGGTATCGAGCAGGTGACGTAGCACCAGGGTGGTTGACGTGCGATTGTATACAAAACAACGCTACCTGAGAGAAACCGCCGCAATGTCCTCGTCCTGGCTCACGTACGCAGACTCCAAAGCTCACAGCTCGGCGACTGGCCCCGACCTCTACCGGGATCAGTTTCCCTACTCCCTCCCGCCCCTTGTGCAGTTCGAACGCGAACCGGTGCCCCTCAACCCGACCCACGACATCTGGATCACCGACACCACCTTCCGCGACGGGCAGCAATCACGCGCGCCGTACTCGGTCGAGCAGATCGTCCACCTCTATTCGCTGCTGAGCCGGCTGGGGGGCGCCAAGGGGATGGTCCGCCAGTCGGAATTCTTCCTCTACACGAAGAAGGACCGCGAGGCGGTCGAACGCTGCCAGGAGCTCGGCTACCAGTTCCCGGAGGTCACCGGCTGGATCCGGGCGACGATGGCTGACTACCAGCTGGTGCGCTCCGCCGGACTGAAAGAGACAGGCATCCTCACGTCGATCTCGGACTACCACATCTTCAAGAAGCTGAACTCGAACCGCGAGGACGTCATCAACGGGTACCTCGAAGTCGTGGACGCCGCGCTCGCAGACGGCGTGATCCCGCGCTGCCACATCGAGGACAGCACGCGCGCGGACTTCTTCAACGTGGTGCTGCCGTTCGTGCAGAAACTGATGGAGCGCGGCAAGCAGGCCGGCATCCAGGTGAAGGTGCGCTACCCGGACACCATGGGCGTAGGCGTCGGCGACCCGTACGCTGCCCTTCCACGCGGGATCCCCCGGCTGACGCACTTGCTCCACACCGAAGGCGGCGTGCCGAGCGAGGCGCTGGAGTTCCATGGCCAAAACGACCTGAATGCAATCATCCCGAACGCGGTTTCAGCGTGGATGTATGGCGCCAGTTCGAACAACGGCACGCTGCTCGGCATCGGTGAGCGAAGTGGCAACACGCCGATCGAGGCGCTCGTCTTTTGGCTCATCGGCCTGACCGGCGAGACGCACGGTTTCGACACGACCGTGATCAGCGAAATCGCCGACTACTACCGGGAAATCGGTGAAGTTGTGGACCAGCGGCTGCCGTTCGTCGGCTCGAATTTCAACGTGACCCGCGCGGGCATCCACGCCGACGGCATGATCAAGGACGAGGAGATCTACAACCCGTTCGACACAACGCGGCTGCTGAACCGGCCGCCCGGGGTGGCGATCACGGACAAGAGCGGCGCCGCCGGGCTGCTGATGTGGATGCAGACGCACCGCCCGGCGGAGGCGGCCGGCCTGGACAAGCGCGACCCGCGCTTGATGCGGGCGCTCGAGATGGTGATGCGTCTCTACGACGACGGCCGGGTGATCGCGATTGCGGACGAGGAAGTCCACGAGATTCTCGACGAGGCGTTCGCGGCCGTGCCGGTGGGGTAGGAGGGCGGGAGCGGGGCGATCAGTTCTCTTCGGCTGCGAGAGCCTCTCGCAGCGCCTGCAGACGATCGGCGACGCCCCAGGTGGCGGCCCACTCTGCGACGTACGGCCAGTCGATCGGATACTGCGTGGCGAGGTCATGCACGTCGAGCCGATCGCGGGAGCGGTTCGCGATCAGCTTGAGGACAATCAAGTCCTCTGGAGTTGCGACAGGTAGCCACTGGCCGTCCCTGCGCTCGGCGCGCTTCATCAAGAACCGCTGAAATGGGGTCTTCGCCGCGATGAGATCGACCATGTCGTGCGTGGCCTCACGCTTGAGTTGGATGAAATCAGGTCCAGACGACTCTTCGCCCGGCTGATGGCGCACTGTTGCGAACCCGGCGTCGCGCAGGAGGCCCGTTAACGTTTCGAGCCCGGCCGGGTCCGCCGCTACGGTGAGGTCGATGTCCTTGGTGTAACGCGGTTCGACGTACGTGTTCACTGCGGCACCGCCGATGAGCACCACGCTAATGCCTGCGCTGGCCACCATCGCGGACAGCTCCCTCACGAACGGGGAGTTGTTTGGGTCAGCGGTCACAGATTCCAAGTTCCCTTGCCCGGCGGAAAAACGCAGCAAGGTCATCTTGCTGTGCCCGGTGAGCATCGTGGTCCGGATCACGCTTGGAGAGCCGTTCGCTTTCGACGAGCCGCTCGTTGACGGTCAGTCTCAGGTGCCTGGCCAGCTCATCGGCGTGGGCGGCGGCCATGAATTCGCCGAGGCGGCGCATGTAGTCCTGATCGTAGGGGCTGGCGCGTTCCATGACGGATCCATGGTAGCAAATCGGTCCGGGGACCTGGCTCGGGCCAAGAGGGCGTCCGTCACGATCTCGCGAGGCCGTTCTCCCGCGCGGCCTCATCTATCGAGACTGTTGCAGAGTGCGGCGAAGCGGCCCCCAACCGGGTGGCCGGGTCTACGGTGGAAGGAACCCCTCCCTGGAGGAAGGACATGCCACGAAACCTCGATGTCGCGCTTGTTGTGGGCAGCCTGCGAAAGGGCTCGTTCACGCGGCAGGTGGCGCACGCCGTCGCCGCGTACCCGGGGCCGCTGACCTACCATCATGTGGAGATCGGCAACCTCCCGCTGTACAACGAGGACTGCGAGACGGAGGGCGGGGTGCCGCCGGAGTGGACGGAGTTCCGCAAGACCATTCGCAACAGCGCAGGGGTACTCTTCGCCACGCCTGAGTACAACCGTTCGATCCCGGGAGCGCTGAAAAATGCCCTGGATGTGGGCTCGCGGCCGTACGGGCAAAGCGCATGGGACGGCAAGCCCGCTGCCATCGTCAGCGTCTCGCCCGGTGCGATCGGGGCGTTCGGGGCGAACCACCACCTCC
>CAYTBM010000132.1:0-8747 GCA_964436025.1 uncultured Anaerolineaceae bacterium | reverse complement strand
CTTCTCGGGAAGTCCGGTCTTGGCCGCCCAACCGCCTGCGTCCCATTCGCTCTGCTTGCCCTGAAAGATCTGCTGGAAAAAGAGGTCCTCGATGCGGGCGGCATGCCACATGCACCAGGCGATTGAATGAGATTGCCCTTCCGGCACGAAGTGCACCTGTTCGGCGCTCATGCCCTCAGGCGCGCCCCGGAACCCCCGGTGAATGAAATCGAGGGTCTGCTTCATGAAGTCGACTGCGGCCATCTGGTCTCCCTTCCTGCTCGCCCCGAGCCGGACTATACGCCGCTCATCGGTAGGCTCGTCGCGAACAGTTACCAGGCCGCGCCATCGAACCGCTCCCGGTGCACGAAGTCTCGGACTGGCTTGCGCTTCAGCTTCATGAGCTGCTTCACCGGCCGTCCAAGAGGCATTACCGTTGCCACAGCCATGTACGCGGGCAGCCCAAGCACGTCCTGGAGCTTCGGCTCTTCCGCAATCGGCATCGTTGTCAGCGTGCCGCCGAGGCCCTCGTTGCGCGCCGCCAGCAGGATGTTCCAGGCGAGCGGATAGATCGAGGCGCCGCTGGCCATCCCAATCCTCGGCAACAGCTGGTCGACAGAGGCGACGACCCGCAGGTCCACGCAGACGACGATGACGACCGGCGCGCGTCGCACGGGCTCGCTCAGCACTGGCGGTACCGGAGTGGCGGCGATGGTCTCATCGCTTACGTTCGTGGGCGTCCAGGTATTCCAGGGGCTCTCGCCCGCGATTTGCTGGGCGGTGTACCGCCGCGCGGCTGTCTTCGTAAGTTCGCTGATGGTGTCCTTGGTTTGTTGATCGCGCACCACGATCACGTGGCCACCCTGGCGGTTGCCGCCGCTGGGCGCGTAGCGGGCATTCTCGAAGATCCGGCTGAGCACCTCGTCGCTGATTGGGTCGTCCGTGAATTCGCGGGCCGAAAACGCGGTCCGCATGACATCGTAAAGTTCCATGCGGCGCATTCTAGGGTTCCAGGCCAACTCTTTCTCCGCGCCACCGCATCGTTGCCGGCAGTGACATCAGGTTGTTCTTGACCGGTCTCGCAGTGATGTACGGTCGGGATCATGGCTACGGCATCCCCCACATCCCGTTCTGCCTGTCGCGGCCTCGTCTCGAACCACATCAATCCGACTGCACTCCCAGTCCGGCCTGAAGCCCCTGGTAGCCCGGTACTAGTCTCGCTAACGGAATCTGGCGAGGCTACCGGGGGCTACTTCACACGCTCACACCTCCGCTCGAAAAAGAGTCCACCTCGCTTGCGCACCGCGAAGGATTCGCTTGACGGCACTGGCAAAATCTCACGCACCGTTCTCCCAGGAGGCCCGCCATGACTTCAGTTCAACTTCTCGTCGGCACGCGAAAGGGCGTGTTCTCGCTCACCGCGCCTGAATCACGCACCGGTTGGTCGCTGGAAGGCCCGTTCGTAGCCGGGCTGGAGGTAAACCACGCCATCGTCGACGCGCGGACAGGCACGACCTACGCCACCGCCAACGATCCGTGGTTCGGGCCCGTGGTGCGCTACCGTGCGGCCGGAGAGACCGAATGGCAAGACGCGAAAAAGAGCCCGCGCTTCTCTGGCGACCCTGAGCCGGCGCCCGAAGGCGAGGAGCCGGTGCCGTGGTTCTTCCAGTCCTCCACTGTCATCGAGCGCGTCTGGGCGTTGAAGCCGGGCACGAAGGATGGCGAGCTGTTCGCCGGCGTCGCGCCGGCCGCGCTCTTCTCCTCCAAAGACGGCGGGCAAACGTGGCTCGAAAACCAGGCACTGAGCAACCACCCGAGCCGTCCGACCTGGCAGCCCGGGGCCGGCGGCCTCGCTCTCCACTCCATCGTCATCGACCCCGCGAACAGCCGGCGCATGTGGATCGCCATCTCCTCGGCCGGGGTCTTCCGGACACTGGACGGCGGCGAAACGTGGCACCCGGCGGCCCAGGGCATCCGCAGCGAATCCTCCATCTTCGACCCAAATATCCCGCTGTACCCCGAATTCGGGCAGTGCGTACACCACGTTGAGCACGCCGCCGGTGGGAATGACCGCCTCTACGCCCAGTCCCACCTTGGTACCTACAGGACCGACAATGGAGGTGATTCCTGGATCGACATAACGGCCGGCCTCCCTTCCGAGTTCGGCCTGGCGCTGGCCGCGCATCCCCACGACCCGGATACGGCCTTCGTCGTTCCTCTCGTCGGCGGCGAATTCCGTTGTCCGCCGGCCGGAAAGCTCGCCGTCTGGCGCACGCGTGACGCCGGAGAGAGCTGGCAACCGCTGAGCAGCGGCCTCCCGCAGGAAAACGCCTTCATGGGCGTGTACCGGCAGTCGCTCTGCACGGATTCACTCCAGCCCGCGGGCGTTTACTTCGGTACCAACACGGGCCAGCTCTACGCCAGCGCCGACAATGGAGACTCGTGGACGCTGATCACACAGAATCTTCCGCCGATCGAGAGCGTCAGCGCCCATATCATCGAATAGGTGCCGCAACCGGCTCAAACGGCGAAAGTCGGGCCCCTCTCAGCACTCCTCACGCGCCATGCGATGACCGGGGACAAGGCCGGGGAGCGTGCTGAATCTCTCGGGTTCTGAGATTGCAACACTCCCGGGCCGCCCTGTAGCGCCTATCCAATGGCCGGGCATCCACCATTTGGGCATGAAGAACGTGGTTGAGAACGCGGTGATCGCGGCAATGGTGAGCATCCAGCTCGCCTGCGTGGCGCTCGTGGCGCTCATGCTTCCCTGACGCCTGGCTGTATAGCTGGCCGCGCGCGGCATAATGCTCGCAAGTGATCAGTCTGCGGCGAAGCTCGGGGTATTTGGTGGCGTCAGGCCTCCTCGTCGGTCTGACGTGCTTGCTCGCCCCGCTGCTCGACGAGCGCCACATCGTGGATGTCGCGCTGCTCTATCTGTTGCTCACGCTCGTGGTCGCTGCGCGCTGGGGCTACGGGGTTGGGGTCTTCACCGCCGTCGCCGCGGACCTGGCGGTCAATTTCTTCTACATACCACCGCTCCACCGGTTCACCGTGCAGGAACCCATCAACCTCGCGGGCCTGCTGCTTTTCCTCTGTGTGGCGCTGTTCGGCGCCTATACGCTGTCGCGGCTGCGGCGGCAGGTGGAGCGCGCCAACGCGCATGCCGCCGAGACGGCGTTCTTGCTCGAGGCCACGCGCGAAATCGTCCGGGCGGGCACGCCCCGGCAGGTGCTGGACCGAATCAGCGACGCGCTCGCGCGGGCGGCGGGGGCGCGCGGGTGCGCCATCGTCGCTGGGTCGCCGCCCCTTATCGTTGGCGCCACGATCGATACGCACTCAGCCTCGCCGCTCAGCCGCAACGAACTGGCCGTGGTTGCGGCAGCACTCAGCACGCGCGAACCCGCGCGCATCCACGCCGAAATGCGCTGGGATCAACCGGCGACGTTCGTCCCGCTGCCGGAGACGGCACAGGCACTCATCCGCTTCACGGGGGACGTGTCTACCGCCGCGTTGGGGCGTCCGGTGGTGCAGGCCCTGGTCAACGAGGCGAGCGCAGCGCTGGAACGCGCCCGCCTTGCCCGCGAGGCTGAACGGGCTGCCGCGCTCGAGCGCGCCGACGAATTCAAGACCATCTTGCTTTCGAGCGTTTCGCATGACCTTCGGTCGCCGCTCACCGCGATCAAGGCGGCGGTCTCCAGCCTTCGCGACGAGTCGGTCGACTGGTCGCTGGAGGACCGCCGCAGCCTCCTGCAAACCATCGAGGCGCAGGCGGACCGTCTGAGCGGCACCGTCTCCAACCTGCTCGAAATGTCGCGCCTGGAGGGCGGGGCCACTCGCACACGGCTGGAGGCCATCGACGTGGGCCTGTTCCTGGAGGAAGTGGAGCTTGCGCTGGCGCCGGCGGTCGCCCCTCGACCATTGCAGGTGAGCCGGCCGGAAGGGGTCTGGGCGCGGGCCGATTACGGATTGCTGACGCAGGCCGTGGCCAACCTGGTGGAAAATGCTGCGAAGTACTCCGTCCCGTCGGGACCCATCGACATCGAGGCCAGCGCCACCCCGGGCCGCGTGGCCATCTGCGTGAAGGACCACGGGCCCGGGATCAGCCCGGAGGACCTCCCACATGTGTTCGAGAAGTTCTACCGTGGGCACGGAGTGAACGCGCTAGCGGGCAGCGGCCTCGGTCTGGCCCTCGTAAAGGCGATGGTTGAAGCGTGTGGAGGTTCCGTGTCGGCCGCTTCGGATGGGGAAGGCTCGCGATTCACCATCTCCCTTCCAGCAGCGGCGGCACCGGCATGAGCGGCGCCCGCATCCTCGTAGTGGACGATGACCCCGCGATCCTGAGGGCCGTGAACAAGGGCCTGAGCGGCGCCGGATTCGACGTCTCCGGTGTCACGACAGCGCAGGACGTGATCCCGGAGTTTCAGCGTATCCACCCTGACGTGGTGGTGCTCGACCTCGTGCTGCCGGACGGCGACGGCATCAGCCTCTGCGCGGAGATCCGGAAGCTCGGCACGACACCGGTCATCGTGCTCTCGGCGATTGGCGACGACGAGCGCAAGGTCGAAGCGCTGAACACCGGCGCGGACGACTACCTGGTGAAGCCGTTCTCCATGGCCGAGCTGCAGGCCCGTATCAACGTCGCCATCCGCCGCTCGACTCCGCAGGCCAGCACGCGGCTCTCGTTCGATGCGGTGGAGCTCGACTTGCTGACGCGCAGGGTGACCGCGGCAGGCACGGAGGTTCGCCTCACGCCGACCGAATTCGAACTCCTGCGTCTCCTCCTCGCGCACCCGGGGCGGGTGTTCACGCAGCGGCAGCTCCTGACAACGGTCTGGGGACCGGAGTACCAGGATGACGCGCACATCCTGCGCACGTTCGTCCACCAGTTGCGGACGAAGCTCTCGGCCGCAAGCCCCGGCCTCGGGGCGTTGATCGTCAACGACCCCGGCGTGGGTTACCGGCTTGAACCAGGGCGGCCGGTCCCGCCGAAATCCTGACACCTTCCGCATACTCCGGGCGCTTGCGGCTACGACGTCCCAGACGCGGCCCGGCGGACGATCGGGAGCGTGGTCACGCACATCGCCTACCAGGAAGAACGGTATCCCACCGCCGAGCGCTGCATCGCCGGGATCCGGGGATACGTCGACCGGGGCTGGGAGATCAGCGAGCTGCGCGGGCCCTTGCGCGGGCCGTTCCTCGTCGTCTTCCGCATGGAAGACGTGGCTGAGGAAACGGCTCCTGGAGAGCGGGTTCACCCAGAAGCGGGACACTGGTGACCGGCTTCCCCGAACCTTCGTCGCGGACTCCGATCCTGGACCGGCGCGGGCGCATTTCGCGCTATCGCGTCGCCCGGCCCCAGGCCGGCATCGTCGAAACCCACGAAGGACACTTCGAAGCCACGGAGCACGCCGAAGAGCGGCGCGGCATGCATGGCCGGTTCCTCGGCGTCCGCGACCGCGTGTTGGGGACCACCCTCGCCAGCCACCGCCTGGAGAGCGAGAAGCTCACCAAAGTCAAAGCGCTCGCGGTGTTCTCTTCCGACGCCATTTCCTCAGTCGCGTACGCCACGCAGGAGATCCTGTTCATCCTCATCCTGGCGGGGACGAGCGCCACCACGTACGCACTGCCCATTGCCATAGGCATCGTGACGCTCCTCGGGATCGTGGTGGTGAGCTACCGCCAAACGATCAAGGCGTATCCCGGCGGGGGCGGCGCGTACATCGTGGCCCACGAGAACCTTGGCGCCGGCGCGGGTCTGATTGCGGCTTCGGCGCTGCTCATCGACTACGTGCTGACGGTCTCGGTGAGTATCGCGGCGGGGATGGACGCACTGGCGTCGCTCAACGAATCGTTCCGGCCGGTTGCCGTGGAGATGGCGGTGGCGCTCGTCGCGGTGGTAGCCCTTATCAACCTCCGGGGCCTGAAAGAGTCGGGCACGATCTTCGCGATCCCGACGTACGCGTTCATCGTGACGCTGGCCACGGCCATCATCGTCGTGCTCGTGAAAATCCTGGCGCACGGCGGCAATCCGCTCGTGGCCGGCCCGCCGCGAGAGAGCGTGACCGCGGTGCAGGGCGTGACGCTCTTCCTCATTCTGCGCGCCTTCGCCAACGGCTGTACTGCCATGACCGGCGTCGAAGCCGTGAGCAACGGCGTGCAGGCGTTCAAGAGCCCGGCGCCGGACAACGCGAACAAGACCCTCTTGGCCATGGCGCTCATTCTCGGCTCGCTCTTCCTCGGCGTCACCGTCATCGCCCGGCACCTGGGATTCGTACCGGCCGAAAACAGCACGATTCCATCACAGCTCGGCGCCGAAGCGTTCGGCGATGGTTCACCGCTCTTCGCCTTCCTCCAGATCATGACCGCCGGCATCCTGATTCTGGCCGCAAACACCGCCTTCGCCGACTTCCCGCGCCTCGCCGCCATCCTCGCCCGGGATGGGTACCTCCCGCGTGTGTTCCACGCTCGCGGCAACCGCCTCGTCTTCAGCTACGGGATCATCGTGCTGTCGGCGCTCGCCTCGCTGCTCATCATTGTCTTCAACGCCCAGACGACGCGGCTTATCCCGCTCTACGCGCTCGGCGTGTTCATCGGCTTCACGCTGAGCCAGGCTGGCATGGTCCGTCACTGGCGGCACGAACACGGCGAAGACTGGGTGCGGAAGGCCATAACGAACGGAGTAGGCGCGACCGCGACGTTGATCGTCGCGATCGTCATCCTCCTCGCCAAGTTCACCGAAGGCGCCTGGCTGATCACCATCGTGCTGCCCATCATCGCCTTCGCGACCTGGCTGATCGGCCGCTTCTACGGCCGGATTCGACGGAACCTCTTCGTGACGCCCGAGGCTGTGTTCGACCTCGCGCCCGCGGGCGAGTCGTTCGTTCCGGTTGTCGTGCCCATCGAAGAGATCAACCTGGCGACCGTGATGGCGCTCGGCGCCGCCTGCGAGCGCACGCGGGACGTCCGCGCGGTCCACGTCATGGTCGACCCGGACCACCCATCGACCGTCCCGGAGCGCTGGGCGCGGCAGTTCCCGAACATCCGGCTGGTGGTCATCGATTCGCCCTTCCGCACCGTCGCGGACCCGGTGGCGAACTACGTGGAAGAACTCGCGCACACTCCGCCCTACGAAGTCCAGGTGTTGCTGCCCGTCCTGGAAGTCCAGCATCGGTACGAGCGGCCGCTGGTGAACCAGAGCCTGAAGCGGCTCAACGGCATGCTCGCCGACCACCGCCACGTCCAGGTAACGCTCTTCCCATTTTACGAAGGGAGCGGCGGCCGCCGGCGGAGGCGGGCAATGGTATAAGTTCCGATTGCTCACCCTGGGAATGGCGCGAGGCGAACGGCCGGTGGATGCTACCGCGCCAGGTACCGGTTCATATCGCGCTCGCCCGTGGTGGCATCGACATAGCCGAACGTGCCCTGGTCGCGAGCCTCCATCGCCGCATCGATCATCGCGGCGATGGCGGTGCGGTAGAGAGATGTCGCGAGGCTGATCCGCTTCACGCCGGCTTCGCCCAGGTCCTTCGCCGAGAAGCTCCGGCCGGGGATGCCCTGCATGTAGTTCACCGGCTTCGAAACCGACTGGCAGACCGCGCGCACGGCCTCCAGGTCCGGCAGTCCCGGTGCGAAGAGCACGTCTGCGCCAGCCTTTTCGAACGCCTTCAGCCGGGCGATCGTGTCATCAAGGTTCGGGTTTCCGCGCAGGAAGTTCTCGGTGCGAGCGGTCAGAGTGAACAGGAACGGCAGCTTCCGCGCCGCTTCCACTGCCGCCGCCACGCGCTCGACCGCCAGCTCGAACGCGAACAGCGGCTGCTCGCGGTTCCCCGTCGCGTCCTCGATGGACCCGCCGACGAGCCCGGTCTCGGCGGCCAGCGCGATCGTTTGAGCTACCCCGGCCGGGTCGTCAGCGAAACCTTTCTCCAGGTCCGCGGCCACCGGCAGGTCGGTCGAAGTCACGATGACGCGGGCGTTGAACAGCGACTCGTCGCGCGAGATCTGCCCGTCGCGCCGCCCCAGCGTACCCGCAATCGCGCCGCTGGAGGTCGCAAGCGCTTCGAAGCCCATGCCTTCGAGCACCCGCGCGGACATCCCGTCCCACGGGTTGGGGAAGATGAAATGACCCGGACGTTCGTGAAGTTCGCGGAATCGCTGGGCTTTTTCGGCCTGGGTGCTGGGCATGGTCGTGCTCCTTGGGAACTTGTGTCGCCGATTCTCGCCCCAAAAGCCAGCCTCCCGCCCGATCCACCAGCCGCCAACCGCGGCAACCACCGCCAGCCCTTTGGAACCGCGCCCGGCAGGGAGCGGATCGAGGGGTAGCGACCCCCGGCGAGAGCGACCTCCACGCGGTCCGTGGCCCGACTGTAAAGGACGGTACGCCGCCACTCCCACCACCACCCGTTGCCGGCGGGCCCTCCGCGCACACCCGGTCGGTTGGCGGCCTTGGTGCCGTCGTCCCCATCCCTTGCCCGAACGCAAACGGGGGAGGCCAGGCCTCCCCCGTTTGATGCTTTCGGACCCGAAACGAATTACATCGCCTCGAGGATGGTGCTGATGCCCATGCCGGCGCCGATGCACTGCGTGGCAAGCGCGTACTTGCCGCCGCTGCGCCGCAGCTCGTGCGCAACGGTGAGGACCAGCCGCGCGCCGGTGGCGCCGAGCGGGTGGCCGATCGCGATCGAGCCGCCGTTGACATTCACGCGGTCCAGCGGGATGCCGAGTTCCTTGCAGCTCGGGATGACCTGGGCGGCGAACGCTTCGTTGAACTC
>CAYTBM010000131.1:0-8825 GCA_964436025.1 uncultured Anaerolineaceae bacterium | reverse complement strand
GCGACGCTTTCGGCGGGGTAGCGCTCGGCGTCGGCGGCTTCGCGGGCGGCGATGATGGGCAAGAGTTCAGTGAGTGCGGCAGTCACAGGCAGGAATCCTCCGCCGTCCACCCTACGCTCATGTGGTCCGGCGTTCCGTGAAGTATGGCAAGCGTGGCAAGAGGCCGCCTCGCCGCCGGGTTGGTGCGTCCACCCGATGCGGGACGGGCGCGACGCTACAATCCCGCAAAAGGCACGTCGCGGAGGTGATTCATGGCGACGCGAGAGCAAATCGACGAGCTTCTCTCGAAGATGGCAGAGCAGCGGGCAGGGCTCTTCGCTGCGGTTGAGTCCCTGGCCGGCGACGATCTGCTTCGCGTGCCGAAGGACGCCGAAGGCGAAGAGCAATGGACGGCGCTGGAACAGCTCGCCCATCTCTGCGAGATGGAGCGCAGCTACGACGCATGGGTGCGCCGGGCGCTGCGAGAGGAGCGTCCGGACCTGACGGGGACCTTCGCCGAGCCAGTGGCGATACCGATAGAGGCGGCGAACGGCCACTCAGCGGCCGAACTGGTCCATCAACTGAAGATGGAGCGGGCGTACACGCTGGGGCTCATCGACGGCATCCCGCCCGATGACTTCGAACGCACGGCGGTGAGCCCGATCTTCGGGGAGCTGACCGTCATGCAGTGGCTGCGGTCCTTCTACCGGCATGACCGGCAGCATTCGGCGCAAATCCTGGGCCGGAAGAGCGACTACCAGCCCAACTTCAAGGGGAAAGAGCCGAACCAGCGCAAGGCGCGCATTGACCTGGTGGCCCGGCGAAACGCGGGCGGGTGACGGCCAGTTCTAGGCCGAAAGCCGCTCTCTCGCCGGCAGCGGTTCGAGCTGAGTGGGTACAATGCCGCGCTTTCCGCAGCGTTCGCACTCCCGCACCCGGACGGCGCGGGCCTCGAGGTTCACGAAGTAGCGCCAGCGGTGTTCGCAGATACCAGTCCTTGTTTCCATGCTTCCATTTTCGACGCGAAACATGAACGGACCGTTATGGCGGCGGGCGCGGGCGCCAGAAGGGTCATTCAAGCAGGCGGAGGGCCGTTGCGCCGGAGCTGCCGCCGGGCCCGTAGACCGCGTTGGGGAGTTCGGTGACGAACTTCACGAATTGGCCGTTAAGGACGAGGTGGCCATTCTTTCCGTTCTGCTTGTCAGCCACCGTCACATACATGAACGCGAATCCGAGGATCGTGGACTTCTGCGGGTTCGCGAACTGGTTCACCACAGGGACGATCCAGATGTTCGGACTGGTCTCGCAACCCGGCTTGATCGACCAGGAGCCATCGGGGTTCTTGGTCATCACATCGGTTATGGCGCCGCTGCCGCATCCGGGCGGCTGTGGCTTGGAGAGGTGAGCTTGCAGTCCCTGGAGCGTGGGGCCGACCTGGTTGCCAGTCTGGGTGTCGACAAGGTCGCCCTTCTTGTAGGGCGTCCTTGAACCGTTTTCGAGCGCCGCGCGGTAGGTTGAGCCGCCCGATCCGTCGAGAGCGAGCTCTCCGAAGTCACCGCCCGTGCACTGGACGCCGGGGCTGCAGTCCGAGGCTCCGTCGTGAAGGGTGCACGGGGTGTTCTGCGTGAACTGCGGCATGCCGGTGGCATCGTTCCCGAGGTAGCAGTTGTTGTGGACCTTGCCGTTTTGCAGGCCACTCGCCAGGAGGCCGAGAGGCATGATCCCCATGCCGCCCAGATAAGTTTGCGCTTTCACCTTGGCCGAGGCCGAAACGGTGCTCCCGGTGAGACCGATGACACGAAGGAAGGTGAACTTCACCTCGCGGGTGGCGGTGACGCGGATGGTGTCATTCGTGGAGCCGCTCGAGGCCGAAATCACCGCCACCGCGCTGGTGGCCGAGCTGGCGTTCTTTGTCACGTAATTCTGCGCGGTGGAGTTCGCGGTCGAAGCGTTGGGCAGGTCCTGCGAGCCCGCGAGGGCGGCCGCATCCGCGACTTTCTGCAGGTCCGACTTCGTGAAGACGAGCTGCCCGATGTCCACGGACATGCCGACGAGCCCGCAGAGGGCGACGAGGGCGGCGGCGAACAGGACCAGCACCTGGCCGGATTCGTGGCGCCCAATGAGGCGCTTCAGGGCATGGTTCACGATGCGTACGGACGACATATGGCCGGTTCTCCACAGGCAGGTACTGTCCTGACGCACGTTTTTCGCCGGTGTTATCGGGTAGAAGTAACAGCCCGGTGACGGGGCTGTGTCGGCAGTGGAACGAATCTAACCGACGCGAAATACACGCATCAGAGCGACCCGCCGGACGGGTTCCCGGACGGGCTGTGCCGGTCTCCTGGCCGTTTCGGTGAACAGACTCGTTCAGACATCTACGGTTAGCCGCAGCTCAACCACGTCGCCCAGGCTGCAGCCGGCCGCCTTGCGTACGGCGTCCTTGATCGGGACCAGGTAGCGGCCGTCTTTCGGGAATAGCGAAGTCGTCCAAACGGTGCCGGCGAGGTCAACGGTGACCGGGATCACCCCCCAGCCGTAGCTGGTCTTCGTGGCCGTTGCGCGGATGGCGGCGCTGCCTTCGTCCGGCACGGTGACGAAGTGAAACGGCGCGGGCCCACGCCAGTACCAGACCTCGCCGCTGAACTCGATGTCCACAGGCTGACCTTACCGCGCGATGTCCCGACCTGGCACTGGCAATTGACGCCTCGCTGCCGGTGACATTACCTGCTGACGACGAGCGCGAGGGCGCCCAGGTCGCCGGAGCGGACGTGGTTGTGCTCGCTGCCGGCCTGGGCGCGGCAGTAGTCCCCGGCGGTCATGTAGACCTCGCCGACCCATGCATCGCCTTCGATCAGGTAGAGGTCTTCGATGTAGCCGTGCGGATGTGGCGGGAACGGGGTGTTCGGGGCCATCCGGATGAGCGTGGTGCGCGTTCCGCTCTCGGCGTTCGCGTGCAGGTCTTTCAACTCCACGCCAGGCGTGAGCCCATCCCATTCGAGTTGCGCGGCGCGCGCGAAGTACGAGCCGTCCTGCTCGAAGATGGCCGGTGCAGGCTTTACCTTCGCGAGGACGCGGTCTTTCAGGCTGGCCGGCGGTTCGACCTGGGGGACCGCGTAGGCCATCAGGTAGAGCGCGCGGCGCATCGTGGTGCGCTCGGCGTCGTCCTCGGCGAGCTCGTCAAGGAGGGCATCGAAGGTCGAGAAGCTACCTGGAGCGGTCACGGCCGGTTGCCTTCCTCTCGTGAGAGCGCGCCCAGGCGGAGCAGGGCATTGCGAAGCGCCTGGCGGACGGCCGCCGGCTCTTCGTCGAGCGATTCCGCGATTGCGGCGACACCCAGACCGCCGGAGTGCGCGAGTTCCAGCGCCGAGCGTTCGAGCTGCCCGAGCGATTCGAGGGTGGCTCGCACCGCCGCTGCAATGACGTACGACTGGCGGCCTGGATCTGATCGCCTGGGGGCGATTTCCAGCGCTGCGCGGCGCACGGCGTCGAACAACCGTGATTCGGAAAACGGAGCCTGGAGCTCGCCGTAGGCGGTCTCCGTCGCCTGTTCGGCGAGCGTCACATCGCCGGTGATACGGAAGGCAAGGCTGAACGCGCGCCGCTGGGTTGCGGCGAAGAACCCGGCGAGGGCGGGCTCACCGGTGGCCAGGCGCGCGCCTTCGCGGCCCTCAGCAGCGGCCACGGCGGTTCCCCATGGGCGGAACGATACACCAGCTCCGGGCGCGGCCCAAAGCGGACTTTTGCGTTGCCCCGGCAACTGACTATAGTTACGAGCCTTCCGCCATGCTTATTGACCTCCACAGCCACACCTGGCCCCGATCCCACGACAGCGTGCTCAACCCGGACGACCTGGTTACCCGGGCGAAATCGGCAGGACTGGACGCGATCGTGTTCACCGAGCACGACACGGTGTGGGACCTGAAGTCCATTGAGGAATTGCGCGCCAAGCACAACTTCCTCGTGCTCGCCGGCGTGGAAATCAGCACGGACGACGGCCATATCCTGGCCTTCGGCATCGATAAGTATGTGTTCGGCATGCACCGGGCGCGCGAGCTCGCGAGCTACGTGGAGAAGGCCAACGGCGCGATGGTGGCGGCCCACCCGTACCGGCGGCAGATGCCCTGGTTCAGCCGCAACGAAGAGGAATACAAGTCGGCCCTGGAGAAGGCATCCCGGAACCCGGCCTACCAGTACGTGCAGGGCCTGGAGGAGATCAACGGCCGCGGCAGCGACAAGGAGAACGAGTTCTCCCGGCGGCTCTGCGAACTGATGGACCTGAAGGGCACCGGCGGCACCGATAGCCACGCGATCAGCGATGTGGGCAAGTGCGCCACGTATTTCGAAAAGACCATCAACGACGAACGCGAACTGATCGAGGAGATCAAGGCTGGGCGGTTCTACGCGGTGGACCTGCGATCGGGGACGCCGGTGGCGGGACGGACGGCTTCGCAATCCTAGATGTCATCGGGCGGATGCCCTCCGGGTGGCTTCGCTTCACAGTCAAGAACACCGATAGTAGGATGGTGCAGGCCGAGCGGCCCATGCAGCACCCGACGGGAAGAGGAGCCCCCTTTACATGACGTACGTCATCACCACCCCATGCATCGATGTCCAGGATCAGGCTTGCGTTGAAGTGTGCCCGGTTGACTGCATCCACTTCGACGAAGGCAAGGACCGGATGCTCTACATCAACCCGGATGAGTGCATCGACTGCGGCGCCTGCGAGCCGGCCTGCCCGGTGACTGCGATTTTCGCCGAGGACGATGTGCCCGGTGACCAGGCCGCGTTCAAGGAAATCAACGTGGTCTGGTACAGCGACAAGGAAGATGCGCGCGGCAAGGTCGCTGCGCTCAAGCCCGCCTGACCAGGCGATCACGGTGAGCAAAGCCGCCCCGCGGGGCGGCTTTCGTTTGCCCGGCCACCGGTGGTCATAACTTGACGGTGGCCGGTTTCCGGATAGATTAGATTCGTTGCGCTACGTATTGAGCGTGGCGTGGAGGCACCCTTTCCCATGTCAGAACGAGTAGTGATTAAGGCCGCGCCGCGAACGGTCCTCGGCAAAAAGGTGGCGCAGTTGCGCCGCAACGGCAGGCTCCCTGCGAACGTCTACGGACGCGGCATCAGCTCCCAGGCTGTCGATATCGACGCGCGCGAGTTTGGCCGCACGATTAAGCAGGCCGGCCTGCGCGCCATGATCCAGCTCGATGTTGATGGCGAGAAGGAACCGCGCTACGTCATCCTTCGCGGCATTGAGCGCAAGGGCGGCACCGGCGACCCGATCCACATCGACTTCTTCCAGGTAGACCCGGAACAGCCCATCACCGCGAATGTGCCCCTGCGCCTGACCGGCGATGCGCCGGCGGTCCGTGACCTCGCCGGGACGCTGCTGACGAGCATCGACGTGGTCTCCGTGCGTTGCAAACCGCTCGACATCCCGGACACCATCGAGATCGACCTTTCGCTGCTCAAGAGCTTCGACGTCTCCCTGAAGGTTGGTGATATCCAGCCGGCCGCCGGCGTTGAAATCCTGACCGACCCCAACATCGTGGTTGCGACGGTGAACCCGCCGCGCATCCGGCGGTAAGCTCCCCGTGACCGAATTCTCGTACCCGGCCGACCCCGCGGAGGCCGGGTTACGTTTGTTCCTCGGCTGGTTCGGGCCGCATTACGCCCGCAGCGCGACGGTTGCGAAGGCACAGTCCGACGGCAGCCTTCTGAGCGCCGAAGTCACGGTGGGGCGGCAGTGGAACATGGCCGTCTCGGTGCTGAACACCATGGGACCGGACGCGACGCTGGAGTGGGAGGCGGCACGGGCCGCGCTGGAACGCCGGCTCGACCTCGAAGGGCGCTCGCTGGCCGTGTGGGCGCCTCGCGGGGCGGTCATTCCTTCCAGTGAGCCGGGACTCAGCCAGTTCATCCATTCGCTGAGCGAAGCGAAGCGTTTGGACGATGGGCGGCTGGAGCTGCGCCGGCCGGTGTCGCTGTATCTGCGCCGTGCCGGCAATACCGGATCCGTAATCACGATCCTGGGAGGGCTTTCGGCGCACTGGGCGCAATTCACGAACAGGGTTCCCGGGACGTTCATGCTGAACTCCGCCGAATTGCTGCGCCTCCCCTCTTCGCAGGAAGAGCGCGAAGAGCTCGCCGAGCGAATTGTGCTGGCCGCGGGACAACCGGACGTGGACGAGAATGTGACGGTGGGTGCGGTTGACGCCTGGAGCGCGAACGACCTCGGCGCCGGGCAGAGCTGCGTGCTGGGTACGCCCGCGCCGGAAAACGAAGAGTGGAGCGCATCGCTGCGGCGGAATCTGCGCCGGTTGCTCAAGGAAGCGGCCGGGCAACTGCAGACCGCCGCGGACGCCCGTGCGCTCGTAGTGCTCGGCGCCTCGACGTATGCCGGCGAAGAGAAGCTTTCACTCTCCCTGCGAGGAATGGACCCGACGTTGTACGCGGCGTACGACATCCTGGCGGTGGTGGCCGACGGGGTACTGAAGACGATTTTGCAGCCGCAGCGGCAGACGTTGCCGTGGGACGCGCCGCTGGGCTGAACCTGTGCCCAGGTTGGAAAACTGCAAAGGGCTGAGGCCTGAGCTGGCACGGCGTAACCAGCCCGAGCGTCAGGGATGCCGCACATCAGGCTCGGCACAAAGGCCCCTCCTTTTCGGGACGGGGCCTTCGGGTTTCCTGGGCTGGCTGCGTTCGCTTACCGGCTGAAGTAACGGGTCCCGCGACGCGTGGCAACGTAGGCGGAGACGGCGCCGACCGCGAACGGGATGGCGGCAAGGGCGATCTCGCCGCCCGCAACGGTGATGACGGTGGCGCCGATCATGATGACGACGAGGCTGGCGGCGGCCAGCGGGGTGAGTTCGCGCCGGATGCGCAGGACGCCGGGCAGGATGAGGCCGACGGCGCCGAGGGTTTCGCAGACGCCGATGAAGCGAAGGAATTCGGCGGAGAGCGACGTGCCTGCGGTGAGGTCTTCAGCCGGCATGACGAGCTTCGAAACTCCCGCCATGAGGAAGACTGCGGCCAGAAGACCTTGCGCTGTCCAGAGGCGGACGGACTGGTTGCGGAACAGGTTGGTACGGTTGGTGGCGCCCTGGCGGGCAACGGTCTGGCGGTTGGCGATCGTGAACTGCATGGCTTGTGTTTCCCCTTCTGTTTTCGCGGGCTTCACGCCCGTCTTCTGCTTAGGCGTCGAACGAGGAGCGAAGGGATCGACAAGGCCGCGAATAAATCTTGAACTTCTTTACTGCGCACCGGTATCGCTTCGCGCCGGCAGACCATGGAGAATCGGCGGGAGGTTCAGACAGGGGGCAAAACGTGGCGATCACGCGTGTGGGGTTCATTGGGCTCGGGATCATGGGGGCGCCGATGGCGGCGAACCTGTTGAAAGCGGGGTTCGCCGTCACGGTCTGGAACAGGTCGCCGAGCCGGACGCAGCCGCTGCTCGAGGCCGGGGCCAGCGGCGCGGACAGCCCGGCGGGTGTGGCTGCGGCCTCCGAGGTCACGCTCAGCTGCGTCACGAACTCCGGTGACGTGGAGGAAGTGGCGCTCGGCCCGAACGGAGTCATCGAGGGAGCGAAGCACGGCTCCGTCTACATCGACTGTTCGACGATTGCGCCGGAGATGGCGCGGAAGGTATCGGCGGCATTGGCGAAGCGCGGCGTGGCGATGCTCGACGCACCCGTCTCCGGCGGGGACATCGGCGCCCAGGCCGGCACGCTGGCGATCATGGTGGGCGGTGAATCGAAGACGTTCGAACGCTGCCGGCCGGTGCTCGACGCGGTGGGCAAGACCATCGTCCATGTGGGCCCGAACGGCGCCGGGCAGGTCGTGAAACTGTGCAACCAGATCGCCGGAGGGCTGAACCTGCTCGCCGCGGCCGAGGCGATCGCGTTGGCGCGACGGGCCGGGGTGGACCCGAACAAGATGCTCGAGGTGGTCTCGGCCGGGGCCGCGGGCTCGTGGATGCTTTCGAACCTGGCGCCGAGGGCCGTACGCGGCGATTACGCCCCGGGGTTCATGGTGGATTTGATGCAGAAAGACCTGCGCCTGGTGCTCGACGCTGCGAACGATTCCCACACGCCGCTGCCGGGGACGGCGCTTGTTTCGCAGTTATTCCAGTCGATCCAGGCGGAGGGACGTGGGACGGATGGGACGCAATCGCTCGTGGATGCGATTGCGAAGCTGGCGCGCTGAGTTCGCATTGAGCCGAACCGCGATGCGTGATACCTTCGTCGTTCGTGCCGGGAGCCCGGTCCTTCGCTCGTGGAGGACAAACCCATCGCCCGGCTTGAGGTCTAATTGAGGGAATATGAACTGACGGTGGTCTATGACCTCGCCGTCGCCGAAGCGGGTGGCCCAGACGCCGGCCCGCAGCGTATCGCCAGCCTTATCGAAGGCCGTGGCGGCAAGATGCTGAAGGTAGACCACTGGGGCCGCCGCCGCATGGCGTATCCCATCGGCCGCGCGCTTGACGGCGACTACGTGGTGACCCGCGTCGAGTTGGACCCTTCGGCCGTGGCGCCGCTCGAAGCGGCCTTGAAGATCGACGAAAAAGTGTTCCGGCACCTCGTAGTGCGGGCGGATGAACTGCCGCTTCCTCCGCCGCCGCGCGAGCCCCGCGTCCCGCGGGAGCCGGCCGCGGAGGCAGCCCCCGCAGCAGCAGCGGCCACCCCGGCGCCAGCCGCCGAAGCCGCGCCCGCACCGGCGCCCGAGGCTCCGGTTGCGGAGGCTCCCGCAGCGCCTGCAGCCGAGGCTCCCGCCGAACCCGCGGCAGAAGCAACCAGCGAAGAATAAGGAAGTCGCGCCATGGCCAGCCTGAACAAAGTCATGCTCATCGG
>CAYTBM010000130.1:0-8846 GCA_964436025.1 uncultured Anaerolineaceae bacterium | reverse complement strand
CCGCCCTCACCTCTGATGCGTTCTTCCGATAAGCATGGCGTGGGACCACGCGCGGGGCGATGAGCGTTTGCCGCGCCCGGCCACAGAGTCCGCAGCGTGAAGATGGATCGGCGATATGGGGTCCCGAAGCCGATCCGCTGCCCCCGTCGCCGTTCCGACGCCCGGCGCGCTACTTCGTTTGGGTCAGGTGGACCGTGTACCAGGCCGTCGCCGGTGGACGTCCAGGCAAGCCAGCGTCGTGTTGCTCGATGTTGGTGATACTGAACTCCGCTCCAGGGAGGAGCAGCACCTCGTTTTCGCCCGCTCCGTAGATGGAAAGTTCGCCCAGCTGGCGGCCATTGGTCACTTCGAGGATGCAGAAGACGCTGACCGTCTGATGGGCTAAGGGCGTGTTTTCTCCCTCGCCCCGTGCGAATTTCTCCGCGGGGTACTCTTTCGATGCGGAGCTACCGAACGCCGCGAACTTCATCACGTTCGTGTCCTGGTACTTGGCCTTGAAGCTCTCTGGGCTCTCACGCGATCCGCGATACGTGGTCATCGCGACGGGATCGAACTTGGAAAGAGCCTGCATCATCGCCCCGGCGTGCATGGCGCCCATTTCCATGAGCTCCTTCCTGGAACGAGGGGCTTTCTTCACCGCGTTGTTTGCCACGTCGGCCTCCTGCGCTCCCATCCATCCCTGGCTGTTCGCCGTGGCCGGGTTGATGTAGAGGTAATCGGAGGCCGTGTAGAGCTTGACGGCGGCCATCTCAGGTTCGGTCAGGCCGTATTTCTGTGCGAGCTTCAACGCCTCTGCGGAGGCGCCTCCGCCCGCGGTCTCACCTTTGGCAAGCGTGTCGGCCTGGCCCAGGGCGAACTGCTCTCCGATCGTCGAGAGTGCGTTCACCTTGCCGCCCTTCATGTCCTTGAGGTACTTGTCCATCGCCTGGAGCTTGCCGACCTCGGCCTTCGCCTGGGCGGCCAGGTCCTCGATGAGGGCCTTGCGGGCGTTGTTCGGCTCCTTCTTGTTGTGCTTGAGCCAGTGCTCCGCCAGGCCCGCCACAACGTCGACGTAGGCAAGCTGGTCCTTCTGCTCGCAACGTTCGTAGTCTTTCAGTGCGCGGATCAGGCGATGAAAGGTGCCGAGCCCGAGGGCTGCCTTCGTCTTTTGGGACGAACTCCGCGCGGCGGCAACCTGCGCCGAAGTCGTCGCTATCTTGCGCTGGATCGGGGCGGGCACGTTGGAGCGGTCCGCCAACAGCCTGTTCACCGAACTGTTGCCGATTTGCTTCTGCAACTGAACCAGGGGAGGCGCGTCTGACGTTCTCTGCTTAACGGCGCGCGGTTGCTCCGAATCAGCGACTGCAGGCCTGTGGATTCGAACTCGGCCTGCGCGCATCACTCGGGCGACGACGTCAGCGAGGACGTCGACCCGTCGACAGCCGGCGCGGGCAGCGGCGGCTCCTGCCCCGTCTCGACGTTGTTCCGTATGTGAGCCGGAGACATCCGTGACGCGGATGCCTGGAAATTCGCGTGCAGCGGCATGACGCGCCCTCCCCCCGAGTTGCCTTACTCTACGCGGCCGGGCGGCCGTTCGTTACGCACATGGCACATGAATAATTAATGGAACATGAAAACAGTCACAATTCGGGGGCGTGCGCGCGCCGCTGAGCCACGAGCCGCTCAATGCCGCTCGCCGTTCTCCTGCACGTGCCGTCAGGGTTCGATCGTGACCGTGCCGGCCTCGCCGTCGACGGTGATCGTGGCCCCTTCGGGGATGCGGCGGGTGCCCTCACGGGTCCCGACAACCGCCGGGATACCGTATTCGCGGGCCTCGATGGCGGCGTGAGAGAGCACCCCGCCCGCGTCGGTCACGATGGCCGAGACCACGGCGAAGTAGGGCGTCCAGGGAGGCGAAGTCGACGGGCAGACCAGGATGTCGCCATCGACCAGGTCTTCGGCCTCATCGAGACCGCGGACGATGCGCGCGCGGCCGCGGACGACGCCCTTGTTCGCGCCAATGCCGGAGATCGTGGTTTCCGTGGCTTCCGGGAGGGCTACCGCGCCGAACATGCGACGCAGCATGGGGCTCATCATCCCGACCATCTCGATCGGGATCGGCAGCCCCAGGGTCATCGGCGGCTTCATGCGGAGCTGTGCCTGCCAGGCGTCCTTGCGTTCCGCCACGGTCTGGCGGAAGTCGCCGGACGTGGAAGCGGCCAGATCGAGCTCGTCGAGGTGGAGGAAGAAGATGTCGTTTGGCTCGTCGATGACGTTGGCGGCAACGAGCTTTTGGCCGAGCGCGAGGAGCGTCCGCCGCCCGCCACCGAGCAGTTTCAGCTGCCAGCGCGCGCGATGCTCGATGACCGGCACGTAATCTCGGCTGTGCGCGATTGCCGCCTCGAACTCCGCGAGGTCTTCAGCGGCGAGCCGCTGCCGGGTCTCATCGATAACCGCGGCGGCGGAGTCGCGGCGGCCGTGCCCCGGGCTGGCGAGCGTCGCCGCGACCTGGCGCATGAGCGGCACCGGGTCTTCGTTCCAGGCGGGCACGTGAATTTCGGACCAGAGGGCGAGCTCGTCTTCGTGATCGTCAATGAAGGCTTTGAGCGCGGATGCCCACGGTTCGGCCTTCATCGCCGCGGCAGCGGAGTAGTCGCCGCCGCGCAGCGCTGATTCGACTCCGGGCGAGTTGCGCGCGGCCTCCGCCAGGGCCTGTACCTCATCGCCGAGCGAGCGGGTCTGGGAGCCGGAGCCATGCAGGATGGCCGCGGAGAGCAGGTCCGCTTCCGCTCCGAGCTTGCCCTCGAGGAACTTGTAGAGCCGGTCCGCGTCGGGGCCGAGTTGCATCGCTGAGACGATGGTGTTCGCGAATGTCTCGAAGGTATTGGGGAGCGCGGCCTGGATGAACGCGAGCACCGTTGGGGCATCCATCGCGTCGTAGTCAGCGTGGCGGAAGTGTTCGTAGGCCCGGCGCGTGGCCGGGAAGAAGGTGTCCTCCCAGTTTCGGAGCGCCTGGCCGGGCGGCAGCGCCGGCGGCTCAGGCTGCGGGGCCATGCTTCGCGGCGAACCGTACAGGTACCCGTTCACGGCGAGCTGATCGAGGTCGAGCGGACTGAAGTCGGCCGCTGCCACCTGGAGGTCCGCCGCCAGCGGTGGGAGGGCGCGCGGGTTGTGGATGAGGTCCATGAGCCAGAGCCGGCCCTCGTGCTCGGGCGGGAGAGTGAAAGCGGCAGATTCCAACGGTGATTCCTCGTTCGCGAATGCGGAATGCTCACATGTTTGTTAACAAGTCACAACATCTCGGCGGGCCTTGACGCGCCCACCGAAAAGTTGGACATTCGCTCGCGACAATCGTTTCCGGAGAGGGCTCCGGGGTAAGCCGGTGTGAATCCGGCGCTGTGCCGCAACTGTAGAGGCCTTCGTGGCCAAGCCAGAAAACCCGCCCTCGTCCGCTGCCGATGATCCTTCGCGCGAAAGGGGTCGGGGATGGTTCGTATTACCTGACGCCCGCCTATCACGGCGGGTTTTCGTTTCCCGCTCCGCACTGTCTTCGAAAAGCCCTGTCCGGGCCATGCCAATACTCGGGGGAGTAGTTTGCGACGCTTCTTCATCCTGGCGCTCTGCGCGCTGACCGCGCTGCCGGTGATCCTGGCCGGCGCGGCCCTTCCAGAAACCAGTGCCGTCCTTAAAGGGACGGACTTCATCCGGACTCAACAGCAAGCGGACGCGTCCTATTCGGGGACGCTGGAACAGACCATGGACGCCGTGTTCGCGGTACGCGCCGCGGGGTTCGACCCGGCAAAGGAAACGGCGGGCGGCGACAGCCCCGCCGACTACATCAAGGCGAAACTCGCGACGGAAACGCGCGTCCCGGTGCTCGCCAAAGCCGCGCTCGTTGCGAAGGCCCTCGGGCTGGACCCGAAGGCCGTTGGCGGCGTGGACCTGATTGCGAAGACCAACGCTGCCTACGATGCCGGGAAAGGCACGTACGCCGGCGATGACTTCAGCCAATCCGTGATCATGCTGAGCCTGGCCTGCACCGGGAACAGCGTGCCTTTGGCGGCGGGGGCGGCGCTGAAGGCGAACCAGCTGGCTGAGAGCGGCGGCTGGGGCTTCGGCGGCTTCGCCGACCCGGACACGACGGCAATCGCGGTACAGGCGCTGCTTGCGACGGGCTCGGCGAAGACCGATACATCGCTCACGAAGGCCATCGCCTACTTCCACACGAGCCAGGGCGACGACGGCGGCTGGGGCTTCGACCCGACGGAGTCGAACGCGTCATCAACGGCCTACGTTGTCCAGGCATTGCTTGCGCTGGGCGAGAACCCCGAGGCTGTGGGCTGGCAGAAGGGCGGCGTTTCGCCGGTGGCGTACCTGTTGTCGCAGCAGCAGGCCGACGGTTCGTTCCTCGGATTCGACCCGGCCTTCGCAACGAACCAGGTGGTCCCGGCGCTGGCCGGGCGAACCTTCTGCAACGCACCAGAGACGCCGATAACGCGGACGAAGCCGGCGCCGACTGCGACTCCGACGGCCACAGCAACGCGGCCCGCACCCACGGCGAGCGCAACCCCCGCGGCTCCCTCGCCGACGGCGGCGCCGCTACCGCCGGCCACCGGCAACGGTGGCGCCCGCGGCGCGGACGGTGAGGCCGGGGTGTTCGCCGGCGGATTGGCGCTCGTTGTTGGCGGATTGCTGCTCGTGTACCTCGCAAGAGCAAGGCGGAGCTGAGTGGCGCCGGCAGCGTGGATCGCGTGGGTCATGCTGGTGATGGTGGTGGCGCTCGCCACCACCAACCCGCTCTACCTCGCGATCGTGCTGCTCAGCGTGCTGGTGGTAGCGGCGTTCGCGCCGCGCAGCGGGACGGGCGTCACGAGCTTTCGAGCGTTGCTGCTGTTCGGCCTGGTCATGTTCTTCGTTTCGGTTGCGATTGCCACGATCAATGGGAATTACGGCGACCACATCCTGTTCACCGTGCCCGGGCCGGAGATCCCGCGGTGGCTGGGCGGGCTGCGGCTGGGTGGGCCGGTCAGCGCCGAGGGGCTGGTCGCGGCAGCCATTCGCGGCGCCGCGATCCTGTGCGTGCTGTTCGCCTTTGGCGTGTTCAACGGCGCGGTGAGCCCGCACCGGGTGCTGCGGTCCACGCCGGCGGCGCTGTTCCACGCAAGCCTGATCGTAACGGTGGGGCTCACGCTGCTGCCGTCGAGCATTGAGGACCTGCGGCGGATCCGCGAAATGCGCGCCTTGCGTGGGGCGCGGGGCGGTGTGCGGGATCTCCCGGCGCTCGTGGTCCCGGCGGTGATTGGTGGGCTAGAGCGTTCGATGCGGCTGGCTGAGGCCATGGAGGCTCGCGGCTATGCATCGACGGCGCGGGCGCCCGCAGCGGCACGGTTGGCGGCTGCTGCATCCGCGCCGCTGCTGATCGCCGCGTCCTGGGTGTGGTTCTACAGCCCGGAGTGGCGCTGGCTGGGTGGGCTGGCGGGCCTCGCCGGGGTATGCGCGATTGTCTACTGGTTCGCCGCCGCGAGCCGTGTGCAACGCACCACGCGCTTCGCAACTGAACCGATCCCGCCCGGGCAGAGAGTTGCGATCGCCACATCGGTCTGCGGCATGGTGGCGGCCCTGGCGTTCCGAGTCTCGGGTTCGGGGCAGATGACGTACAACCCCTTCGCTGGGCTGCCGGCGCTGGAGATGCATCCGGCGGGGGCGGCACTGGCCTTGCTGTGCGCCTGGCCGGCGGTCGTCCTGGTGCTGCGGCCGGCTGGCGCGCGGCGGGCGGCGCCGGAACGTGAGCGTGCGTTCGCCGGGGAGCGCACGCCATGACGCTGGCGACGCTTCGAGAGGTTTCCTACTGGTATCCGGGGGCGGATACGCCCGCGCTCGACAGCGTCGATGTCGAGATCGACCGTGGGGATTTGGTGTTGCTCGCCGGGCAATCGGCCGGCGGGAAGTCCACCTTGCTCCGGGTGTTCAACGGGCTCGTACCGCAGTTCCATGGCGGTCGGATGACCGGCGCGGCGCTGGTTTCCGGCCAGGACCCCGCGCGGACTCCGGCGCGGCGGATGGCGTTGCTGGCGGGCATGGTGTTCCAGGAGCCAGAAGCGCAGGCGGTGGCAGAGACAGTCGAGGAAGAGGTGGCGTTCGGGCTCGAGCAACAGGGGATCGAGCGGAGCGACATGGGCCGGCGCATCGACGAGGCGCTCGGTTCGATGGCGGTCGAGCACCTGCGCCACCGGAGGCTGCACACGCTTTCCGGAGGCGAGCGGCAGCGGGTGGCGCTGGCCTCGGTGCTGGCGCTCGAGCCCGAATTGCTGTTGCTCGACGAGCCCACGTCGCAACTCGACCCGGCGGGTGCGGAGAGCCTCATCGGCGCCCTCGAACGTGTCCGCCGCCGGCGCGACGTCTCGATCCTTATCGCGGAGCATCGGCTGGAGCGGCTGCTTCCCGGCGTGGGCCGCGTGTTCGAGGTGCAGGGCGGACGTGTGAGCTCGTTCGCGCCGCTCGAAGCGGCGCTGGCGCTCGAGGCAGTGCCGGCCGCCACTGAACTTGCGCGACGTTTTGCGCAGGCGCCGGCGCTGAGCGTCGAGGCTGCCCGGGCCCTGTTGCCGGCCTTGACATACTCGCCGCGGCTGGAACCGGCCCCGGGCGATGTGCTCCTCGAAGCAAACGGGCTCACTGTTGCCTACGGCGAGAACGTGGCCTTACGGGAGGTTTCGCTGACGCTGCGCGAAGGCGAGGTCGTCGCCCTGGTGGGGGCGAACGGAAGCGGCAAGAGCACGCTCTTCCGCGCGCTCACTGGTCTGAGCCGGCCGTCGAGCGGGAGCGTGCGATACCCCGGCACGGGACTCGACGGGGCGTCGGGGACGCGTGCCATCACCGGCCATGCAGGCCTCGTGCCGCAGGACCCGGCCATCGCGCTGTACCACGAGACCGTCCGCGAGGAGTTGGCCGAGACACTTCGCAACCGCTCGGGACGCAAGCCAGGCGCGGGTCGGCTGGCGGACGCCGCGGCGCGGTGGGGGATCGCGCAGCTGGCCATGGCGAACCCGAAGGATGTTTCGGTCGGGCAGCAACAACGCGTGGCCATCGCGGCGATGCTGGCGCACGAACCGAAGGTCTGGCTCCTGGACGAGCCAACTCGGGGAGCGGACGGCCCTGCGAAGGCGTGGCTCGCCCGGCAGCTCCGGGCGCACGCGGCGAATGGAGGCGCTGCCATCGTGGCCACGCACGACGTGGAGTCAGCGGCGCAGTACGCGACGCGGGTGATTTCGTTGCAGGCGGGGAGCGTTGTATTCGACCAGCCGGCGCGCGAGGCGTTCGCGGCCGGCGGCCGTTTACCGACGCAGACCGCCCGCCTGGTGCCCGGGGCAATCACGTTGGATGAGGTGCGGCGTGGGTAGCGTGCTGCCACGGCGTTTGATGGGACTGGTTGCGGCTCTCGTCGCGGCTTTCGCCGTTGCGGGCGTGGCTCGCGCGGACGGCGAGGCGGGCCTGGTTATTCAGAACGGCGACCAGGTGACCACGTACTGCATCGCGTTCACGGGCGATGGGATTACCGGCCAGGAGATGCTGAAGAAGGCCGGCATCAGCATCGAGGCATACGGTGGCGGTAGCGGCCTGGCCGTCTGCGCCCTGGGTGCGACCGGCTGCAGCGACTCCAGTTCGTTCAGTTCGTGTTTCTGCCAGTGCCAGGGTGGCGACTGCACGTACTGGGCGTTCTTCACGCGGCAGTCCGGGAAGAACTGGGTGTACTCGTCGCTGGCCTTCAATCTGCTGAAGGCGAAGGACGGGGACGTCCACGGCTGGAAGTGGGGGCGGGGCGGGCCAAACAGCGCGCCCGCGCCGCAGGACATCACGTTCAACCAGATTTGCGGGCACGATCCGCGCGGCGGAGTAGCACCGACGCCGACGCTCGTCCCGACCGCGTCGAGTGCACCGCCACCGGCCGTGACTGCGGGCGGCACAGCGGCAGGCCTCGGCCCAACCGCCGCGCCCTCGGTTTCGCCGGCGCCGCCGGATCAGACGGCCGTCACGCAGGGGACCACCGTGAGCGTCCCGACGGTCACGGTGACTATCGCGCGCGCCACGGATGCGGCAGCGGCTACGCCGGGCGTGCCGCAGGCGGGGAAGGCGGAGGAACCGGGTAGTGGGGGGAGCAACGGCACGTATATCGCGTTCGGGGCCATTGCGTTCGTGTTGCTGGGCGGCGCTGCGTTCGGGCTGCTGAGGAGGCGCGGGAATGGCGATTAGCACGCCGGCGCCGGCTCGCGCGCAGACCTTCGAGGGCCTCCTGGACCCGGGACGCTGGCTCTTCGCCGGGCTGAACCTGATCGGGCTCGCGGCGTACCTCGCGCCGTTCTTCGCGCCGGGGCTGCGCGAAGACGGAGCGGAAACGTTCGCGCACCGCACTGACGCACCGATCGTCTTCGCGGCAATGGCGGCCCTGTGCCTCGTCCTGGTAGTCGCGGACCTCACGGCCGGCGGGCTGAACAGCAAATCGCTCGCGGCGCTTGGGGTGCTGGCGGCGCTGGCGGCCGTGCTGCGCACGATCACGCTGCCGGCGGGCGCGAACCTCTACTTCTTCCTGGTGATCCTCGGCGGCTATGCGTTCGGGGCACGGATGGGGTTTCTGCTCGGGGCGCTTTCCTTCTTCTTGAGCGCGGTGATCACCGGTGGGATCGGCCCGTGGCTGCCGTTCCAGATGTTCGCGGCAGCCTGGATGGGCATTAGCGCGGGCTGGCTGAGCTGGTGGTTGGCGCGAATCCGCGTGCGCGGGCGCGGGGAGGTCGTGGCCGTGGTGGTCCTCGGCGTGGCCTGGGGGCTGCTTTTCGGCGCGATTACGAATCTCTGGTCGTGGCCGTTCTTCGCGG
>CAYTBM010000129.1:0-8888 GCA_964436025.1 uncultured Anaerolineaceae bacterium | reverse complement strand
TGAAGACCACCGCCGACAGCTCGCTCGGCCCCGTGACGCGCGCATGGAAGAGCGCGCTCGAAGCCCGCTTCGGCACCTGGCGCATGGCCGCGGACATGACGCGCATCGCAAACAGCAAGGCTATCGTCGTCGTCCACGACGACCTCGAAGAGAGCCACAACATCGCCAGCGTCCGCATCAAGGACGCGGTCGTGCGAAACGGCGCGAAACTCGTCGTGATCGGCCCGCTGCGCAGCGAGCTGGTCGACTTCGCCAGCCTCTGGGTGCGCTGCGACGCCGGCCAGGAAGGCGCTACCGCCGCTGCCATCGCCGAAGCCGTCACTGGCAAGGCGGCCTCGAATGACGATATCGCCGCGGCGGCCGCCATCCTTAAAGATGCCCCAAACGACCAGACGCTCGTCATCTGCGCGCCGAACCCCGTGAGCGCGCCCATCGCTGCCGCCATGGCCGGCGGTGCGGCGAACCTCGCCATCGCGCTTTCCGGCAGCAATGCCAGCAACAACCTCGTCGTCCTGCCCCAGGAAGTAAACGTCCACGGCCTGCTGGATCTCGGCGTGGGCGCCACTGGAAGTGCGAACCCGCTCGAGGGCCTCTCCGCGGTCCTCCTCGTCCGCGACGATCCCACCATGCGCCTCGCAGGCGCCGACGCCGCCCTCGCCGGCATGACCGTCGTCGCCATCGACAACGTCCTCAGCGGCGCAGCGAAGCAGGCGTCGGTCGTCCTCGCGGAAGGCCGCGCCTACGCAAGCTCCGGCACCTACACCCAGGGCGACCACCGCATCCAGAAGCTGACCGCCGCCGTACGGCCGGAAGGCGACGCCGTCTCGCTGTTCGAAGCGCTCTCCGTCCTGGGCGCCGAACTGGGCGTCGAACTGCCGAAGTCGCCTGATGCCGCCCTCGGCGAAATCTCGAAGCTGGACGCCGCCTACCAGCCCGCCTGGGACCTGATCATCGGCGAGGGCGTCCGGCGCGCGGTCCCCGTCTCCTCGAAGGCAACTGCCGCACCCGTCGAGGCCGTCTCAGCCGGCGAAGGCGCGAAGGTCATCTCCTCCCGTGACCTCTACACCGCGCTCGATGCCGCCGCCCTCCGCCACCCCGAAGCCGAGAAGCTCCACCGCTACGACCGAATTCAGGTCAGCGAAGCCGACGGCGCCCGGCTCGGAATCGCCACCGGCGACGACGTCACGATCAGCGCTGGCGGCGCCGCCGTCGCCGCCAAAGCCACGGTCACGGAACGAGTGCCCGCGGGTCACGTCTACCTCTCGAACCTCGCGCAGGGCGGTGCCGTTAGCCGCTTCTTCGGGAACGGCCACGTCCCTGCTGTCACGCTTTCGCGGTCTGGTGCGGGTACCCCACCGACCGCCCAAACCCCCGTCCCGGCCCCTGCCACCACCCTTTCCGCACCCCAGGAAGTGGTTGACGCCGGGCGCATCCCCGTCGAAACCATTACCAGCGTCGACGATGCAGCGAAATCCACACTGAACGACGCCGGAATTGTCTGGCTCGATGAGTTCCTTGAAGTAGCCGGTCCGGCAGATGGGCGCAAAGCCCTCGCGACACAGACCGGCATCGAAGCCAGTCAGCTCCTCGAGTGGGTAAACCGCGCTGACCTCATGCGCATCGCCGGGATCACCGCCGGGTTCGCGGACCTCCTCGAGAACTGCGGCGTCGATACAGTGCGTGAGCTTGCCCAGCGCAACCCGCCCAACCTCTACCAGAAGCTCTACGAAGCCGCTGGAAACGAAGGCCCGTCCGAAGACGCGGTGAGTTCCTGGATTGCCGCAGCCAAAACCCTGCCCGCGGCAATCACGCACTGAGCCGGCGGGCGTAGTCCCGGTACCAGCGCGCCGCTTCCTGCCGCGACTGAACCCCAAGCGCGCCCAGCAGTTCGCTCACGTGCCACTTCGCCCCGTCGAGCGAAACCCCCAGCTCGCTCGCGATATCCGCGTTGGTAAGCCCATGCGTCAGGAGAGCGAGCACCTGTCGCTGCCGGCTCGATATCGGTCCGCTTGCCCCGCGCACGGGCGGCTGAATGTGTGCGTCATGCATACGTGCTTCCTGGCGTCCAACGTAAGGTGACGCCACGAGCCCTCAAATCAGTCCTTCGACCGACTCCTGCTTCCTGCTTGTGTCGCCCCTACCCCAGAGGCAAGAAGAAAGCCCACCGGGCCAGCGGTGGGCTTTCAGTTCCTTCTCGGCCTGACTGGAGAGTTCAGGCAACCAGGGGAGGTGCGGCGCCACGAAAGGGGAGTTTTCGGTGGCGCCACCAGGACGGATGCCCCGCTACGGGGCGAATGGGCGCGTGAAAGAGGACGAGATGGCTCCTCGCTGGCCGCGGGCAAGACTCGGGACGTCCGGCCGCGGATGAAGGTGGGGGAGAGCGAGGGAGCCATCTCCTTCCCTTCCTCTCTATCTTGCCCCCGCCGTGTGAAACCCAAACGGTTGATCTGTAAAAGCCATGCAAAATCCACTAACGAGCCTGGACGCGCAGCTCCTCCGCCGCCGGCCGTGTTGCTCCCGGCGCGCTTCCGGGCGAGATCGACTGCAGGTCGTGCGAGAACACCCCCGTGCTGCTTGGCACCGTCCAGACGTGCATCTGGTACGCCGTCGATTTCACGAACAGCCCGTTCTTGCAGTCCGCCGCGCCGCTGGCCACTCGCACCTGTGAGCCCGCCGTGAAACAGAGGTTCTCGTGCCGGTGCCACACGTCGAGCGGGCCGAAGTACGACGGCGGCGTGTCGCTCTGCGTCTCCGCCAGGAACATCGCCCCCACCAGTTGCCAGCTGCCTGTGAGTCTCTTGGTGTACAGCAGGACTTCGGGATAGTCCGCCTCCAGTTCGTGTCCATCGTGCTGGTAATCCAGCCGGATGAAGTGCGCCGCGATTCCCGGCAGGTCCTGGGTGATCTGCACATAGCCCGCGGCCATCGCATCTCGCACGTCGGCGTACTTCGCCGTCTTGGCCTTCACCGCCTCGGCGAACTGTCCGGCCGCGATCATCTGCTCCGCCGTGGCCGGCACCTCCGTGCCATGCGTGTGAGCGTTCCCCTCGCCCATCGGGTCTTCGGCCGAGCCCGTCGATGCCGCCGGCGCCGCGGCTGGATGCGGATGTTCGCCCGTCGTCGCATCGCCTGCGCTCTGGGCGGCGACGATTTCGCTGCCATCCGGGTTGTGTGGGTGGTCCGCCGCCAGTGCCTCGCCGTGGCTATGGCCAGTATCTTCCGCGTTCGAAGCCAGCCAGATTGCGCCGGCGGCCGCAACCGCAATCACCGGCAGCGTCACCGAGCGCAGCAGCCCGCCGGCTATCCCCTTCCCACCGAACTGCCGCTCCTGCATCCAGACGGACGCCATGCCCAGCAGCGCGGCAGCCGTAATTGCCATCCCCATGACGATCATCAGGTGGCTCGGGTTGGCCAGCGAGAGGACATCCTCGCGCGCGGCGAGCGTCGCGTCGTGGGAGTGGCGGTAGACGTCCCAGCCAAGCCCGCTGAGGTGCAGGGCCACCCCCGCCGCGGCGGTAGCCCACAGAATCCGGTATTTCATATCGCTATCCCCTCACTGCGAAGCGTACACGAGCCCCTGCCCCCGGCGGAACCGCTTTACGTCCGGCCACCGTCCCGCTGGTAAACTCCCCCGTGATGGACGACCTTACCTTCGGGACTTTCGCGGAGCAGCTTGCGGCTTCCCGCGAGCGTGTTGCCGGCCTCGTACGTCAGGTGCCTTCCGGCGCCTGGGACGAAGTCATCCACACCGGTGACGGAGCCTGGACCCGGCGCCAGTTGCTCTCCCACATGGCGGCCAACGACCTCCGCCAGCTGGTCCGCATCCGTATCGGCGCAGGCATACCGCTCCCGGGCGACGACTTGGAGCACGCCGCCGAGCTCGAAGTCCACGATTGGAACCGTGCCCGCGTCGCCGAGCGTGAAGGCGCCGCCGTCGATGACCTCCTCGCCGAGATGCGAGCGAATCGCGATGTCCTGATTGCGCTTCTCCGCTCGCTCAGCGCGGAGCAGCGCGCCCGCATGATGCCCTTTCGAGGCGAGCCCACACCCCTCGGAGAGATGTTGCCCATCCTCATGGGCCACCTCGAAAACCACGCCCGCGAACTCGCCGAAGCGCCTCGCACCGCCTGACGTTCGTGCCACCTGCAGGGTATCCTTGACCTTGGTACATCCGGGCCATCCCGAGTGGACGAATGGCCCTCCCACACCGCGAAACGGCGCGTCCAACATCCGTTCCAGCAGATTCAGCGCGTGCAGGGCAGAGCCGTGCCCACGCGCCCACCAGGAAGAGGGACCAGCAGACCATGACAGCTTCGCAAACTCTTGCCGCAAGGCCCGCCGCCGAAACCGAGAACTTCGATGTCCTCATCGTCGGAGCAGGCATCTCCGGCGTCGGCGCCGCCTACCACCTCACCCAGCAGCGTCCGGGCACAACCTTCGTCATCCTCGATGCCCTCGAGCAGTTCGGCGGCACGTGGTGGACCCACAAGTACCCCGGTATCCGCTCCGATAGCGACCTCTACACCTTCGGCTACCGCTTCAAGCCCTGGGTTGGCGCTCCCATCGCCACCGCTGAAGAAATCCTCAAGTACATGAACGAGGTCATCGAAGAAAACGGCCTCGCGCGGTACATCCGCTACAACCACAAAGTGCTCTCGGCGAAGTGGTCCAGCGAGGACAAGCGCTGGACCATCGAGGCAACCGATACAAAGCGTGGCGTTACCCAGCGCTTCACCGCGAACTTCCTCTGGATGTGCCAGGGCTACTACCGCCACGAGCAGGGCTACACCCCCGAATGGCCCGGCATGGACCAGTTCCAGGGCCAGATTGTCCACCCCCAGACCTGGCCCAAGGACATCGACCTCAAGGGCAAGAAGGTCGTCTGCATTGGTTCTGGCGCCACCACCGCCACCGTTGTCCCCGCAATCGCCGCTGACTGCGAGCATGTCACCGTGCTCCAGCGCTCCCCTACCTACTTCATCCCGGGGCGCAACCAGAACGACCTGGCAGACATTCTCCGCGAGCTGGAAATCCCCGAAGAGTGGATACACGAGATCGTCCGCCGCAAGATCCTGCACGATCAGGCCACCTTCACGAAGCGATCCTTCGAAGAGCCCGAAGTCGTGAAGCGCGAGCTCCTCGCCGGCGTCCGTGCCTACCTGGGCCCTGACTACGACGTCGAAACGCACTTCACGCCGAACTACCGCCCGTGGCGTCAGCGCATCGCCTTCGTCCCCGACGGCGACATCTTCCAGGGCATCAAGTCCGGCAAGGCATCAGTCGTCACCGATGAAATCGATTCCTTCACGCCCAGGGGCATCCGCCTGAAGTCCGGCCAGGAACTCGAAGCCGACATCGTCATCACCGCCACTGGCTTCAACATGAACGTCCTTGGCGACGTGAACTTCGAGATCGACGGGAAGCCCCTGAACTTCCACGACACCGTGACCTACCGCGGCATGATGTTCACCGGCATCCCGAACATGCTCTGGGTCTTCGGCTACTTCCGGGCCAGCTGGACGCTCCGCGCGGACCTGATGGCCGACTTCGTCTGCCGGCTGCTCGCGCATATGGAGAAGCGCGGCGCGAAACAGGTGGAAGTCGTTATCCCCGAGGCGGACCGGGACATGAAGCTCATGCCCTGGATGGACACGGAGAACTTCAACCCCGGCTACCTGCTCCGCGCCATGGACCTGTTGCCCATGCGTGGCGAAAAGCACGAATGGCAGCACACCCAGGACTACTGGCGTGAAAAGGACGAAATCCCGGCGATCAACCTCGACGGGCCAGAGTTCAAGTACGCGTAGAGCCTCGGCTCGCCGTCCGCAGCAACGCCCGGCCAGATGGCCGGGCGTTTTCGCTTCACCGCTGAATACTTGGTTGCCAAGTATTCCGGCTCCCACTAGATTGCCACCATGAGCGAGCGCACCCTGCTCCCTGGAGAGTACGCCGTCCTCGGCGTGCTTAAAGTCGAGCCGATGCACGGCTATGACATCGCCTGCTTCCTCGCCGCCGAAGGCCTCGACGCCGTCTGCCCCGTCGAGCAGAGCACCCTGTACACCTACCTCCGCAACGTTGAGTCGCGCGGGCTCGTGAGCTGGACCGAAGAGCGCGTCGGCAACCGGCCGCCCCGCAAGACCTACGCACTCTCGCCCGAAGGTGAGGCGTTAGTCCACGAATGGCTGCGCCGCCCGGTGGAGCGCATGCGCGAAGTCCGCCTCGAGTTCCTGCTCAAGCTCTTCTTCCTCAACCTCACCGATCGCCCCGCCATGAAACACGTGCTCGCGGGACAGATCGGCGTCTGCCAGGCGTACCTCGCGCACATCCGGGCTGCGCCCGCTGAGTCGCCATTCCGTCGCCTCGTCGCCCTTTCCAAGGCTTCCGCCGCCGAAGCCACCCTCGATTGGCTCCGGGCCTACGCCAACGAAGTCGAGACGAGCACGACGTGAGCAGATCGCCGCTTCGCCGTTCCTGGCTCTACGTTGCCCTCGCTGCGCTTGCCGCACTCTTCGCATCGTTCGTGCTCACAGCCTGCGGCAACAATGACGGCCAACACGCCACAAACGGCGCTGACGGTGTCTCCACGGCAGCGGTTCAGGGGCAAATCACGGTCTTTGCTGCATCGTCGCTGGCGGACGCCTTCAAAGAAGCCGCGCAGCGGTTCGAGGACAAAAACCGCGGGACGAAAGTCCTGTTCAGCTTTGCCGCGTCGTCCGCCCTCGCCACCCAGATCAACGAGGGCGCCCCCGCCGATGTCTTCGCAAGTGCCGATGCCGCCCAGATGCAGAACGTCACCGCCAAAGGCAACGCCTCGGACCCGCTCATCTTCGTCACCAACATCGCGGTCATCGTCGTCCCGAAGAGCGGGTCGCCCGTTGCCGCCTTCGCCGACCTCGCGAAACCCGGCGTGCGCCTGGTCCTCGCCGGACCAGAAGTCCCCATCGGCAAATACGCCCGTGACGTGCTGGCGAACGCCTCGAACCCTGGCGGTGTCTCGCCCGACTTCTCGGCCAGGGTGCTCGCGAACCTGAAGAGCAACGAGGCGAATGTCCGCGCCGTGCTTTCGAAAGTCCAGCTCGGAGAAGCTGACGCGGGCATCGTTTACGCCACCGATGCCGCTCTCGCCACGGCAGACGTTGCCGTCCTTGCCATACCGGCGGCCTACAACGTGACCGCCCAGTACCCGATCGCTATCACGAAATCTGCGAAGAACCTCGCTCTCGCGCGAGCCTGGATCACGTTCATCACAAGCGCCGAGGGCCAGGAGATCATGGCCAAATATGGCTTCGGCAAGCCCTGATGCGAGAATGACCTGTGTTCTCCGCTGACCGCGCCGCCTCCGTCACGATCGTCTTTCTCGGTCTGGCGTTCGCCATCTTCTTCCTCGTCCCTTTCGCCGGCCTCATCGACCGCGCAGTCGACGAGCCGCGCACCTGGGACCTGCTCAACACCACCCAGGTGCGCCAGGCACTCGTCCTCTCGCTCTGGACATCCACCGTCACGGTCGCCCTTGCGCTCGTCTTCGGCACGCCGGTCGCCTATACCCTCGCCCGTGCGCGCTTTCCCGGAATGTCCATCGTCGATGCCTTCATCGATCTTCCCATCGTCCTCCCGCCCACCGTCGCCGGCGTCGCGCTCCTCACCGCGTTCGGCCGCCGTGGGCTCGTTGGTGAACCGATTGAAGCCTGGACCGGGTTCACCTTTGGATTCCGCACCACGGCCGTCATCATGGCTCAACTCCTCGTCGCTGCGCCCTTCTACATCCGCGCCGCGAAGAGCGGCTTCGAAGCGGTAGACCCGCAGGTCGAACGCGTCGCCTACACGCTGGGAGCCTCGCGCGTCCGGACGTTCTTCCGGATTACCGTGCCCCAGGCCTGGCCCGCACTCCTTGCCGGCATCGTCCTCTGCTGGGCTCGTTCCATGGGCGAACTTGGCGCCACTCTCATCTTCGCCGGCAACCTGGAAGGTAAGACCCAGACCATGCCCCTCGCCGTCATCAGTGCTTTCGAAGGGTCTTCGCTCGGCCTGCCCGGCGCCATCGCCCTCTCCCTCATCTTGCTCACGGTCGCGCTCGTCGTCCTCGTTGCCTTCCGCCTCGTAGCCTCCCGGGCGACTATCCGATGAGCCTCGAATTCCGCGCCCGGCGCCGCCTTGGCCAGTTCGACTACGAAGCCGAATTCCACGCCGACGACGAGATCCTCGTCCTGTTCGGCCATTCCGGCGCCGGCAAGAGCCTCACCCTGCAGTTCACCGCCGGCTTGATGCGCCCCGACGAGGGCCGGATCGCACTGGACGGACAGATGCTCTTCGACAGTGCTGCGAAGACGAACGTGCCGCCCCAGGCCCGCCGGACCGGCTACGTCGTTCAGGAACTCGCACTCTTCGAGCACATGAGCGTCGCGGACAACATTGCCTTCGGCCTGCCCAGGAATGCCAACCGCGGCGCGCGCGTCACTGAGTTGCTCCACCTCCTGGACCTTGCCGGCTTCGAAGATCGCCGCCCGCGTTCGCTTTCCGGCGGCCAGCGCCAGCGTGTTGCCCTCGCCCGCGCGATAGCGCGCCAGGCGCCGCTCTTGCTCCTGGACGAACCGTTTAGCGCCCTCGATGACTCGCTACGCACGGCGATGCGGAAGGAACTCCTCCGCCTGCGTAGCGAACTCGGCCTCACCATCCTTTTCGTCACCCACGACCTTCGCGAAGCCCACTTCCTCGCCGATCGTGTCGCGGTTTTCGACAACGGACGCGTGCTCCAGGTCGGCCCCCGCGAGGAGATCTTCAAGCGCCCGAACTCCCGTCGCGTCGCCCAGCTCACCGGCACGGCCAATGTCTGGCGCGGCGTCGTCCGCTCAGTCGACGAAGGCTCCGTCGCGGTGGACGTGTCCGCGGCA
>CAYTBM010000128.1:5200-8911 GCA_964436025.1 uncultured Anaerolineaceae bacterium | reverse complement strand
AACTGATCGACTGGAAAACCGGCAAGTTCGACCTGGACGACAGGGTGGATTGGCAACTCGACATCGCGCACCTGGTGCTGCGGACGATGATGCGGCTGCCCAAGGAGGCGTCGGTCCGCGCGCTGGGCTGGAACCTCCGCAGCGGCGAACAGCGTGTGCGCGAACTCAACCGCGACGACGCGGTGCGGACGGTCGACTACATCATGCGTTTCGTACGGACGATCGAGAGCACGGAAGAATGGCCGGCGACGCCCGGCCCCGCCTGCACCTTCTGCGACTGGCGGGATCGGTGTCCGGAGGCGAACCAGCTGGCGGAAGTGGGCATCGACTGGCTGGACGAGGATTGGGAGAAGGAATCGGCGCCATTCTAGTTCGGGGGCTGATGGGGCAGCGCCGCCTTTATACTGGTTCGATGGGCGTCATTAGCGAAGACATGCTCCGCGTCCTTGGCGAGCAGTCGCTTGTCTTCGTAGCGACGGTGAACGCCGACGGCACGCCGAACCTTTCACCCAAGGGGACGGTCCGGCACTGGCGCGGCGACCAACTGGTGTTCGCCGACCTTCGTTCGCCGGGCACGATGCGCAACCTGCGCGCGAACCCCGCGGTGGACCTGAACGTCGTCGACCCAATTGTGCGCAAGGGTTACCGGTTCAAGGGCAACGCTCGAATCCTGGACGCCGGGCTCGAACGGGACGAAGTGATGGCGATGTACCGCCAGACCACCGAACGGGCCGACGAACGCATCCGCGGGCTGGTCGTTATTGATGTGACCGAAGCGTTCCCTCTGACTTCGCCCGCGTATGACCTGGGGCGCAGCGAGGAAGAAGTGCGGGCGCAGTGGATGGAGCGCTGGCGCGGGCTCTACCGGTTCGGGTGATAAACGGAGAGACCGCCTTTCGGCGGTCTCCCGGCAATTGGCTGGAGCGTCGGAACCTATGCCTTCTCGCCGCTGAACGTGCCGCTGCCGAACGCGCCGAACTGGACGGTGCCCGAGATGCTGTTGCCGGCGACGGTGCCCGCGAACTTGAGTTCGAGCTGGCCCATGGGGCCCTGCACGGTGGACGAGAAGCTCGCCGCGTCGCCATCGAGCGTGCCGCTGACCGGGGTGCTGCCGGCGTCGCCGACGAAGTTGCCGCCGATGGTGTTGCCGCTGGTGGTGAACTCGGCCTTGACCGGGCGCGCGCCCATGGGCGAGTTCATCGTGAGGTTCCAGGTTCCTTCGAGTGCCATGCTTAGTGTATCCCTCCGGGTATATCGGCCGGGAGTATCGCACATCCGAACGAGGTTCGGAAATGGCGGTCAGTAACCGCGCTCACCACGCCAGCGACGGATCCAGCCGGTGTGCGCCGCCTCGTGCGTGCTCGGCATCGCGGCTTCGCTAAAGCGAGCCGGCTCAAGGATGAGGTCGCCCCCTTCGGTGACGGCGGCGAGCAGTTGTTCGTGCGTGTTCGCGATCTCCCACAGCACCTGCGCCGGGCTGAAATTCGCCCGCAGCTCGTAGCCCAGTTCGCTGTAGATGTGGTCCTTGCCGGGCATGTGCCAGGCGGTGTTCCAGCCGGCCGAAATGCGGCGGACCTCGGCCACGCGGAGCTCGTCGTACAGCGCGATGTGCGCCAGGTGGTCCTTCACCGACCAGCCGTCCAGCGTCTTCTCCGAAAGCTGGTCGTCGCTCAGGCCGTCGATGGCCGCGAGCAGGTCGGCGCGCATCTGGCGGAAGTGCTCGACGAGTTGTTCCTGTCCGGTGGGCATGGGGATAGGGTACGCAGGTGAGGCAAGGGGCCTTGCCGCTCACCCCGCAACGATATCTACCGAGACCTCCACCGCCACTTCTGTCCCGCGGTTTTCGAGCCAGTGGAGCGTATTGCGGTCTTCCGGCCAGCCCAGGCCGGGGCCGTAATCCGTGGCCACGCCGTCGCGGTGGTCGGTGATGGTGCCCTGGAGGATGTAGACCGTTCCTGGGCGCCCTTTGTGGTCGTGCAGGGGGCCGAAGACCGCGCCGGGCGCGAACGTGAACTTGCGCATTCGAAGCTGGCGGCCCTGCATGCCTTCGATTTCGGGCCCAAGGTCGATGGTTACGAGTAGTTCGGCGGTGACACCGCGTGTTTCCGGTACCTGTTCGTCGGTCATGGCGTGCTCCTTCGGAGTGGAGGGTGAAGGAACGGTGGTGTGGTTCGCAACGGCGGCCAGGAGTGGCACGGGTCCGCACGCCGAATGCCGCTCGGGGCCGAATGTCTTACCCTTCGCGAGCGGCGAACAATCTCGGCCGCGGAGTGTGCCATGGAGCAGTGGGAAAACGACCTTATCGCGCAGGTGCGCGAGCTTTCGCGGACCAAGTTCGCCGAACGAGCGGCCGAGGTGGACCGCGAGGGCAAGTTCCCGCGCCAGAACGTCGACGAGCTCCTGGCCCTGAAGGTGCCGGCCATGGCGCTGAAGAAGGACATCGGCGGGCTGGGCATCAGCGTCCGCGGGCAGATGCGGATCATGGAAGAGATCGCTTACGGCGACGGCTCGACCGCGGTGGCGCTGAACATGCACGCGATTGTGGCCGGGTTCCTGGAGAGCATGCCGCCGTTCCCGCGCCGCGATGCCGTGCTGAACGATATGGGGCAAAACGGCGCGATGATCTGCGGGCCGGGCTCGGTGCCTACGGGCGGGCTCGACAACCGGCAGGCCGGCTTCAAGATCCACGAGGACGGCGACTTTTTGGTGATCAACGGCCGGGCCGGTTTCGCCTCCATGAGCGAGGGCGCGAAGTACGCGCTCATCGGCGGTTCGGTGGACCGCGGCGAAGGCAACGAGCCCGATGTCGCGCTCACGGTGCCGGAGCTTTCGACCCCGGGCATCAACAACCTGCACAACTGGGACGCGATGGGGTTGCGCGGCACGGCCAGCCACGACATCTTCATCGAGAACGCGCGCATCCCGAAGAGCGAGGGCCTCGTCATCCCGGCGGCGATGATGCGCATGGTGCTGCAGGCGCAGGCGCAGGTGGTCGACGTGCAGACTCAGCTGCGGGCGCGGGGCGCGCTGGGCATCCTCGCGATCTGGCTCGGGCTCGCGCAGGCGGCGTTCGATTTCACGTTGGACTACGTGAAGCAGCGCCACGGCTACCTGGCGGGGCCGGCTTCGAACCTGGGCGCCACGCCCGGGTACCGTTCGGAGCAGCCCTGGGCGCAGTTCGCCATCGGCAACATGGAGCACTGGCTCGAAACCGGCCGCATAGTCCTTTATGAGTGCGTGGACCGGCTGGACCAGCCGTTCGAGAGCCCGCAGGCGTTCACTCGCCACCTCGTGCGGACCGTCTACCACCTGCGCCGCATGAGCGAAGAAGTTTCCGCCGGGGCGATGCGCACCTGCGGCGCCCATGCGTACGTGAAGGGCCGCGCCCTCGAACGCATCTACCGCGACATGGTCGGCGGCAACGTGATGGCGTGGAAGACGGACGAGCTGATGCACGCGCTGGGGCTGAGTTCGCTGGGGCAGCCGATTAGCTTCGTGGGGCCGGCGGGCACCTAGGAGACGAAGTTCAACGGCGAAAGTGGCCCGGGGTTCGTCGGGACGTTGACTCGCATGGGTACCGACTTTTGCCTTTTGCCTTTTCACTTTCCACTCCAACCCCGTAGCATCGCGCGCACACAACTCGGGGGCTGAGTTACATGGCTGTGGAAGCGAAGGTTGTTTCAATCAACGGCGGGCAGTTCGAACCGCCGG
>CAYTBM010000128.1:0-5100 GCA_964436025.1 uncultured Anaerolineaceae bacterium | reverse complement strand
ATGGCTGTGGAAGCGAAGGTTGTTTCAATCAACGGCGGGCAGTTCGAACCGCCGGTCTACCGGCTGGGCAGCGGCGCGCCGTTGCTTTACCTGCACGCCGCGGGAGGCATCCGCAACGGCGTTGGGCCGGAGATCGAGGCGCTGGCGAAGCACTACGACGTGATCCTGCCGACGCATCCGGGCTGGGACGACACGAAGGGCCTCGACCAGATCGACGACATCCACGACATGGTCTCCTATTACCAGGACTTCGCCGACGCGATGGGCCTGGAGTCGTTCTTCCTCGCCGGGCACAGCATCGGCGGCATGTTCGCGCTGGAACTCGCCGCGGCGCGGCCGGACATGGTGAAGAAGGTGGTCGCGACCTGCCCGGTGGGCCTCTGGATGGACGAATCGCCGGTGACGGACATCTTCACGCTGATGCCAAACGAGCTGCCTGGCGTGCTCTTCGGGGATCTCTCGAACCCGGTCATCCCGACGCTGTTCAAGGCGCCCGCGAACGAAGACGAGATGGCCGAGAACTACTACTTCCAGCTCGCCAACTTCTCGGCGACGGGCAAGTTCATCTGGCCGCTGCCCGACAAGGGCCTGAAGAAGCGCCTGCACCGGATCAAGGCGCCGACGCTCCTCCTCTGGGGCGACCAGGACAAGCTGACGCCGCCTGCCTACGGACCCGCCTTCCAGAGCAAGATCGCGAAGTCGCAGCTGGCGGTCATCCCCGGCGCGGGCCACATGCTCCCCGTCGAGAACACCGAAGCCTGGGCGAAGGAGATCGTCGACTTCCTGGGGTAGAATCGCTGATTGTGGATTGGCGATTTCGGATTGGGGATTGGCGGTGAGCTCCGCCGGGTGGTTCGCGCTCGTCGTCATGGGCGGGGTACTCCTGGCGGGCTGTGATCCGGAGATCGACCCGGTTGAGAGCGCCCGCTACGAGGCGACGGGCAAGGCACGGCTGCGCAACCAGGAGAGCCGGGTCTACGCCACGGGCTACACGCCTGTGCCCGGTGCACCGCGAGCCGAGATTTCGAACGGCGTTTACACAACCTATTTCACGCCCGTCGCAACCGCAGCGAGCGTGGGCGACGCGCTGGCCGACGGGATCGTGACGCGGGAAGAATTCGACGCAGCAACCGGGCGGATGATCGCCTGCATGGATGAGCAGGGCGTGGAGCACACGGCGCCGATATACGACGAGAGCAGCCATCAGTACCAGTTCAGCATCGAGGCGAAACAGGGAGCGCAGCCCGGCCTCACCGTGTATGACGAATGCTGGATGGAATACGCCCAGGATGTGACCAGTCAATGGGTGCGGCAGCACTCACATTAGAATTCCAGGACGGCTGGAACGCGAAGGGCCAGCGCTTGACCGGCGACACAACCAAGGAGTAGGACTGAGGGGAGCGCCGCGCCGCCTCCGCTGCGCAACAAGGACGGAGTGTTGCCATGGAACGCAGTGGCGAAGAGCCGGGTTCCGCTCACTGGGAATTGACCGATTCAGAGCGTCGGGTGCTCGATGCAGTCGCAGACGGCGCAACGGACGATCAGATCGCGGCGTCTACCGGAAGCTCTCTTCGAGCCGTACAAAGCACCATCCGGCGCTTTCGCGACCGTACCGGCCTTGCCGGGCGCCGCCTTGTGGTGTGGGCCGCCGAACACCGGATGTGTTGCATTTCCATATCAAAGTAGGTTCGCGGCGCAGAAATGCGCCATCGGCCGCCGAGGGTGCTCGGCAATATCCGCCATGCAAAAGAGGACACCGGATGCGAAGAATCCTCAGGCGCGCGCTCATCACTCTCGCGGCAACGGCGGCGATGATACCGGTGTTCCCGGCCTTCGCTAACGTCCACATCGTCCATACGGACTCACTGGGGTGCGAGTGGGCCGGAGCATCCTCGATTTCGGGCAACAACGCCTCCAGCCAGACCACCAACTGGAACGGCAGTAGCTGCCTCTACTCAGTTGGCGTCTACCTGGATAACTTCTGCGACTGGACCGGTTGCTGGGGCTATTCGTGGAACTGGCAATCCGGGTCGTGGACAGCAACCTATACGGGCGGAGATTGCAGTCTCGGCTGCACGAACCACGCTTATCACCAGGTGACCGCACCGGGCGTGCCTGGTTCGCAAGTCATCGCGACTTCGACCAACTGACGGAGGCAATATGCGAAATAGACAAGTCATTCTCATCGCCGTGGTCGTTATAGCGCTGGGCTCCACGGTTGCGTTCGCCCAAGTCTCCGGTGCTTTGCGGTCCCAAGGCGACCGGAATGACGTCACGACGAGAATCATTGATGGCGCCCCTCCGGATCAACAAGCCCAGCTGGCGGACGGCCAGGTCACGGCGTCGGAGCGCGTCGCAGCTGCTGAACGCACAATGCAGTGCCTTCGCGATCAGGGAGTGTCCGTGGAGCTCACCCCAGAGCGGGGACCCGGTCAATTCCGATTTGGTGGCGGCACCCCGGCTGAGCAGGCTCGCGCGAACATCGTTTACGAGGACTGTTACGCGAGGCTGCAGCGCGAGACAGATATGGTCTACTCCATCCAGCAGCCGTCACTCGACGAAACGTCCGCGGCGTCCGCGGAACAGGCGCTGCTGACGTGCCTCCGGCAAGCGGGCGTCGAGGTCGAGCTGTCTGCCCCGAAAACAGTCTGGTGGGATTTGCGGCTTTCGGCCCCCACCGAGTTCGCCAGGTGCGGCAACGCAGTCATCGCCCAGTTCGGCGCGCTGCCCTAACCGTCATCCTCGCCCCTCACAATTCCACCACCACGTCCGCGAAGCGCTCGGTGAAGCGCCGGTCGTGGCTGACCGCGAGGATGGCGCCGTCGTAACCTTCGAGGGCGGTTTCGAACGCTTCGCGGCTGTCCAGGTCGAGGTGGTTCGTTGGCTCGTCGAGGATGAGCAGGTTGGCGCCGCCGCGGACGATGAGGGCCAGGCTCAGGCGGCGACGTTCGCCGTAGCTCAGGTTCGCGACGGGCGTGCGTACCTGGTCGTGGCCGAGGAGGAAGCGGTGGAGGAAGTTGCTCGCATCGGCTTCGGTCATCGGCGCGGTCCGGCGCAACAGGTCCACCGGTGTGAGCCGCGCGTCGGCAGCAACCACCGCCGGGTCGTCCTGCTGCGCCAGCCTGACGGCGTACGACGAATGCTGGATGAAATACGCCCAGGATGTGACCAGTCAATGGGTGCGGCAGCACTCAGACTAATCCAGTGAGCCCTCCGAGACATTCCCAATCAGCGGATCCGAAGCCACGGGTTGTAAACACCATCGGGCCGCCAACTGAACGTCTGGAACCCCAGCGTCGGCCCCAGTGACACGCGATTGCTCCCGTCGGTTCGTGCGACAGACAACGTGCGGTTGGGTGCAGGCGAGGGATCGCCGGGCTCGACGAACGCGACGAGCCTCAGGTCAGGCGAGAACATCGTCCAGAGCGTCTTCTCGTCACCGAAACCCAACACGTCTGGCTCCATCTGGATGGGCGCTTCGACCCGTGAGCCGCGCTTGTCTGCCAGGTCTGCACACCAGTAGGCCGGAGACTGCGGCCTCGGCTGCCAGCAGAGCCGGGAGCTATCTCCCGAGAAGCGGAACTGGAGCCCGAAACCGATCCCCGACTCGTCCACCAGCCCATCCGACACCGCGTCGGGGGCCGCGCCGAGCATGTTCACGCGAATCTGGAAGACCGAGTTCCCGGTCTCGACAGCGGATGCGAGGTGTGCACCGTCTGGCGCCAGCCGGGCGAACGAGTAGTCCTGGCGGTTGAGCGTGCTGACGCTCCCGTCGGCGGTATCAAGAATCCCAACGCCGGCGTAATTGGCGAACAGGATTCGATGCCCATCTGCCAACCACCAGACCTGAGGGCCTGTTCCCAGCTGAGAGTCGGGTCCTGCCACATAGTCCTGCCGCGATGCGCCCTGGCTGAGGTCGATCACGCTGATTCCCCGCTTGCTCGGGAAGGCGATGCGCGCGCCATCTCGAGTCCAGGCGAAACCGCTGCCCTCTGCAACGAAAGCGTCGCCGATCGTCGCCAGCTTGCCTCCGGATGGGTCATAAATCGTCCAGGTCCCATGGTCGCCAGATGGGAGCCCGGGCGCGATGAGACTTGTGCCGGAAGGGGACCAACCCCAGTGGAGCTGAAGCACCCCAGCGATCGTCGCCGCGTCACGTCCGTCCCAGGTGCGCACAACGATTGAATTCCCGTGGGAGCAGGCGATGAACTCGCCTCCGGGCGCCCAGCGCGGTCCCAGTTCACATTCGCCCGCCCGAAACCCTAGGGATTGCGACTTCCCATCCGCGCTTGAGGTGCGGACGGACAAATCGTCGTTCCAGCAGGCCAGTCGGCTTGCATCATCCGACCAGAACAGTCCGCTCACGATGACTTCGCCCCGCTTTGCGCTCTGCATGCCCGTGCAGCCATCCATCAGTTTAATGCGCTCCCGGGTCTGCACGTTGAAGAGCCAAACCCGCTTGTCAGGGTCGATGTAGGCGAGTTGAGGCTGGTGGGCGTATGCGGCAGAGCCGTCGCTCAGCACCTCCCGCGCGATTGGTGTCGCCGCAGTTGGTTCGGTGGTTGGAGAGCCGGTGGGAGTGCCCGTCGAATCGCTGCTACAGGCGAGCGCGAACGCGGCTCCAGCGAGGATGCAAATCAGCAAGGCAATCCGAGTCATAGTTCTTCAACGTGAACATGGTGTGGGAAGTTCCGCAAGGCATCGGAGGAAGGGGACGACGGCCAGCATGCGCCTCGGGCGGTTGCGGGGGCCGGAGCGCATCAAACCGCGGGACGTGGAACCGGCTGAGCGACTCAGTTACGCGGGAGCCTCCGCGGGCTGTGCGACGGGTTGGCTTGCTGCCGCGCAGTTGTCTCACTGGGGGACGATCCGCTTACTGACGTGCGCGGTTCCAAGCGGCGCGTGCGGCGAAGCCCCTCGCCCCTCACAGCTCCACCACCACGTCCGCGAAGCGCTCGGTGAACCGCCGGTCGTGGCTGACTGCAAGGATCGCGCCGTCGTAGCCTTCGAGGGCGGTTTCGAACGCTTCGCGGCTGTCCAGGTCGAGGTGGTTCGTTGGCTCGTCGAGGATGAGCAGGTTGGCGCCGCCGCGGACGATGA
>CAYTBM010000127.1:3674-9016 GCA_964436025.1 uncultured Anaerolineaceae bacterium | reverse complement strand
CGCCCGGCTGACCGCTCAGCCCCGGCCGTGGTGACTCTACGGTAGAAGGGTGAACTGCCGCGCATTCGTCCGTCTTCTCGGCGCCGCTTCGGCGGCGAGTGTGTTGTTCTTCGCCGCTGCCTGCTCCACCGGCGGCGGTGGCGTCCAGACGAAGGACGCGCCCGGCGACGGGCAGGGCGATCCATTGGGCGTGATCGCGTTTATCAACACCGCAGGCTGCATCGAACGCGTTTCCGCCTCAACGGGGCAATCGGCGGGGCAGGCTTACTGCGCCGAAAGCCGCGCGGGTGTGACCTCGGTGACCTGGATCGACGCGGACTCCGTCGCCTACGCGACCAACGAGGCGCGCGCCCTCGGGTGGCAGATCGTGCACTTCAGCACCCGCGTCTCGGAGACGATGCCGATAGCCGACGCCCCGCGCGTGTTCTTGATCCCGCCACAATACTACTCGTCCACGGGCGAGCGGCTGGCGATCGATGCCGACGGCGTTGTTTCTCGCGCCGATTCGGATGCAGACGTGCGTATCTTCCCCCTCGACGGAAGGGAGCCGGACGACAGCACGCGCCTGGTCTCCTGGTCGCCGGACGGGGAGTGGGTTGTCCTTTCGACATCGGTCGAGAAGGAACTCTGGGTCGTGAGCCGCACAGGCACGGAGCCTCATCGAATCGCCCAGTCGAGCAAGGGCGTGGCGGCCTGGTTCATGCCGGCTATCGGCGCCACGCCGCATGCGGACCTTACCTGTAGCGTCACCACGTCGCAGTCGTTCGGCTGCGTAACGCCGCTGCGGTTGCCGACGGAGGGGACGGCGTTCAACGCAGCCGATGGCGGGACCGTCGATTTCAGCTGGTCGGCCTGCCCGGGCGCCACGGGTTACCTCTTTGAGGTTTATGCGGCCGGCGGCGCCGAGCCCGCCATAGCCACCATCGTGGTCGGGACATTTAGCCACCAGCCAGTGGACGACCTGCCGGCTGGCGAATTGCGCTGGCGAGTGCGAGCGCTCATCGGCGCTTCGCCTGCGCCGTGGTCTGAAGAGCGGCTGTTGACCGTCGCCGCCGCGCCGAAGCCTTAGCCTTCAGCCGTCTTCGCCTGCCAGGACGGGTAGCAGAGCCTTGACTGACAACCGAGTTCAATTCGGCTACGCTCACCCCAAGAGCGCTGCCTCGCGTGGCGCATGGAGGCCGCATGCCATCGAAATACCGTTACTCGATGTGGGATGGGACGCAGGATGTCCCGGAGCTGGAAGCGAACGACATCCTGGACAACCTCACCGATGACCTGATGAACTTCGGCGACCTCCAGCACGCGCTGCGCAACCTGCTCCAGCGGGGCATGCGCAACCCCCAGGGCGACCGCATGCAGGGGCTGCGGGACCTCCTTCAGCAGCTTCGCCAACAGCGCCGCCAGCAGCTGGACCGGTTCGACCTGTCATCCATCTTCGACGACCTGAAGCGGCAACTCGACGAAATCGTCCAGATGGAGAACAACACGCTGGATCGGCGCCTCGATGAAGCGAACGGCCAGCAGAGCCCGCAGGGGCAGCAGTCGCCGCAATCCGGCCAGCAATCTCCTCAAGGTCAGCAGTCGCCGCAATCCGGCCAGCAGCAACAGAGCCCTCAGGGCCGGCAGAGCGGGCAACAGCAACAGGGCCAGCAGGGAAAGCAGCAGGGCGGACAACAGCAGCCTGGTGAGCAGCAGGATGGCCAGGACGGCGGCCAACAACAGGGCGGTCAGCAGCAGGGCGGCGGCAATGAGACGCCATCCGAGTTCGCCGAGATGCTGCGGAACATCGCGAACAAGAAGAAGCAGTTCCTCGAGCAACTCCCGGAGGACGTGCCCGGGCAGATGAAGGAGCTCCAGCAGTACGAGTTCATGGACCCGGAGGCCCAGGCCAAGTTCAACGAACTCCTCGAGTCTCTGAAGAAGGCCATGATGGATAGCTTCTTCAAGGACATGTACAACCAGATCGCCAACATGTCGCCGGAAGACCTCCAGCGCATGAAGGACATGGTGAAAGACCTGAACAAAATGCTGCAGGACAAGATGTCTGGCAAAGAGCCGGACTTCGACCAGTTCATGCAGCAGTATGGCGACCTTTTCGGAGACAACCCGCCGCAATCACTCGATGAACTTATCGCCCAGATGCAGCACCAGATGGGGCAAATGCAGTCGCTGCTCGATTCGCTCCCGGGTGACATGCGCCAGCAGCTGCAGGACCTCCTCGGCGACAAGGTCGGTGACCCCGAACTCCAGCAAGCGCTGAACGAACTCGGCCAGAGCCTGGAGTACCTCTACCCCATGCGGGACCTGCGAAACCAGTACCCGTTCCGCGGCGAAGAGGAAATCGACCTCCAGTCGGCGATGCAGCTGATGGACCAGATGCAGTCGATCGACGAGTTGGAGCGCCAGCTCGAGCGCACGCAGTATGGCGGGGAGATCGACGACATCGACGCCGACAAGCTGGAGGAGCTCCTCGGCCAGGAAGCGCGCGAGACGCTGGACCAGCTCAAGCAGTTCCTCGAGATCCTCGAAGAAGCGGGCTACATCCGGAAGAAGGGCAACCAGTACGAGCTTACCCCGCGCGGCACGCGGAAGATTGGTCAGCGCGCACTCGTCGAGATCTACCAGCAGCTGAAATCAGACTCGTTTGGCAAGCACGAGATCCGCGAGTCCGGGACCGGCGGCGAACGGACGGATTCGACCAAGAAGTACGAGTTCGGCGACCCGTTCTTCCTCGATATCCAGAAGACCATGTTCAACTCGATGCTCCGCGAAGGCCCCGGCACCCCGATCCGCCTGAAGCCTGACGACTTCGAAGTGGAGCGCACGGAGCTGCTCACTCAGACAGCAACCGTGATCATGCTCGACTTGAGCTGGTCGATGGCGTTGCGTGGCAGCTTCCAGGCCGCCAAGAAGGTCGCCATGGCGCTAAACAACCTCATCTCATCGCAGTACCAGCGGGACAGCCTGTACATCATTGGGTTCAGTGCCTACGCGCGTGAACTCCAGGCGGACCAGCTGCCGTACGTGCGCTGGGACGAGTCGGTGCTCGGAACGAACATGCACCACGCGCTGATGATCGCCCAGAAGCTGCTGGCCAAGCACACCCAGGGCACGCGCCAGATCATCATGATCTCGGACGGCGAGCCGACTGCGCACCTCGAGAAGGGCCGCAGCTACTTCGCTTACCCACCGAGCCCGATCACCATCCGCGAGACGCTCAAGGAAGTGAAGCGCTGCACCCAGAAGAACATCACGATCAACACCTTCATGCTGGACCGGAACTACTACCTGAAGGAGTTCGTGAACCAGGTGGCGCGGATCAACAAGGGCCGGGTCTTCTACACCACTCCGGACAAGCTCGGTGAGTACATCCTCGTAGACTACGTGGCCCAGAAGCGGAAGAAGCTGGCGGGCGTCGGGGGCTGAAGCCGTCAGGCCGGTTCGAAGACTCGGCAGCCTGCGGCTCGGGCCGCGGCGCGCAGCCGGTCATCCAGGGTGGCGAGTGCCGCGCCTTCGCGGAGCGCGAGGTGGAGGTACGAGGCGTCGTAGGCGGTCAGCCCGAGATCGTTCGCGAGCGGGAAAACGGATACGAGAACCTCGTCGAGCCCAAAGCTCACGACTCTGATTCGCAGGCTCCGAAGCATCGCTGACGCGCGCGTGAAATCGTCGGTTGGGAGACGGCCACGCCGGTGGGCGACCACCAGACCATTTGTTGCCTCAAGCGGCCAAATCGGTGGCGCGATCGCTTCCTCGCTGACGAGTCTCGCAAGGACGGCGTCTGCGTAGTCGCTGATTTCATCCGTGAAGCAAAACGTGAGGGCGACAGACGCGTCGATCACGAGCGCCATTAGAACCGGCGGCCCTCGTTAATCATCTCGCGCACATCCATGCCGGCCCATTGCCCCACATGGGCTCGCCTGAATTCCCGGACGGCCTCAATCGCGCGCATCCGTTCCTGCTTCGCAGCCTCGGTGTCGGGCGCCTTGAGCACCGCGACCGGCTTTCCGTGCCGTGTGATGGTGATGCATTCGCCCTTTTCGACCTCGTCAAGGAGGCGGGCGAGGTGTGTCTTGGCCTCGTAGACGCCGACAGTCTTCATATGACCAGTCTGGTCTGACCAGACCAGATTGTCCAGCTACGCTCAGCGAAGCCCAATGGGGCTAAGTCTGAAGCGTAAAGCAATGGTTGTGGTCAGTCAGCCGCCCGTCGGTTCATCCTCAATCCTCCAACAGCCGGTCCGAGATGATGCGCAGCTGGATTTCGGAGGTGCCCTCGAAGATCTTCGTGAGCCGGGCGTCCCGCCAGTAGCGTTCGATGGGAAGGTCCGTGGTGTAGCCGTAGCCCCCGTGGATCTGCAGCGCCTCGCTGGTGACGCGCTCGGCCATCTCGCTGGCGAACCATTTGGCCATGCCAGCTTCCTTGTCGCACCGCCGGCGGCTGTCGATTTCTTCCGAGACGAAGTACGTGAGCTGGCGGGCGGCTTCGATCTCGGCTGCCATCGTCGCGATCTTGAAGCGGATTGCCTGGAAGTCGCCGATCGGCCGGCCGAACTGCACGCGATTCTTGGCGTACTGGATCGAGTCCTCCATCGCGCCGCGAGCGAGGCCGACGGCGCGCGCCGCGGTATGGGCACGGGCGCCTTCGAGCCCCGACACGGTGGCGTGAAACCCGCGGCCTTCGCCACGAAGTTGCAACGCCTTCGTGCCGTCGAAGTGCAGCTCCCAGGTTTTCCAGCCGTGGTAGCCGATCTTGTTCACGGGCTTGCCAGTGCACCCCTGGGGGAGCTGGCCGCGCGGTTTTTCGATGAAGAAGGTCGACGTGCCCCGATGGCGATGCTTCACGTCGGTAATGGGCTCGGTCCGGGCGAGGACGCTGATGTAATCCGCTCCGTCGGCGAAGGTGCACCACATCTTCGTGCCGTGGAGGGTGAACACGTTCTCTTCGCTGGTGGGCTCGGCGCGGCAGATGATGGACCCGAGGTCAGAGCCGGCGTCGGGCTCGGAGAGAGCGGCGGCGCCGAGGAATTCGCCCCGCGCCATGCGTCCGAGGTAGGTTTTGCGCTGCTCTTCGGAGAACACAGCGGTCCCGAAGAACCCGTTGCCACGGGCGATGATGCTCGCCACGCTCATCCAGGCCCGGGCCAGCTCTTCGGTGACGAGCACGTACTCGAACACGCCAAGGCCGAGTCCGCCGTACTCCTCCGGGATGCGGATACCGAAGTAGCCGAGCTCGCCCATCTTGTCTCGTAGCTCCATCGGGATCTCGCCTTTGACGGGGTCCAGCCGGTTTGCGACGGGGAGGACTTCCTTCATCGCGAACTCGCGCGCGCTCGCCTGGATCAT
>CAYTBM010000127.1:0-3574 GCA_964436025.1 uncultured Anaerolineaceae bacterium | reverse complement strand
CCGCGGGTGTGCCAGGTGACGATGCCGGACTCGGGCCGGCTGTCGGACTCGCGCTTGTCGGTGACGGTGCTCCGGGCGGTCAGTGTGTCACCGGGGTAGACCGGCGGCCCGTAGGTCAGGTCTTCGACGCCGAGAAACAATCCGCCGGCTTCGCTCAGGTCCTCTACGGACAGCCCGAAGACGGTCAGGAAGACGAGCAGCGGATTAACCTGGATGCCCGGGTGGCCGTGCGCCTTCGCAAACTCCGCGTTGAAGTAGTGCGGGTTGTAACTCAGGGTCAGCGAGGAAAAGAGGCTGTTGTCGCCTTCGTTGATGGTGCGGCCCCAGTGGTGAGTGAACTCCTGACCGACCGTGAACGCCTCGTAGTGGTTGCCTTTGCGCCACTTCACGGCCTCGGTCATGCGACGCCCGCGGCCGTGCTCGCGGCCGCCTCCATGATGTGTTCGATGGAGGGCTGGTGTTCGAACTCCTCGACCTCCCGGATGATGCGGTCCACGGCCCCGGCGCCGATGACGCCCGCGGCGAGGCTCCGGAACTTCGCTTCCAGGCGCTCCCGCTGAAGGGCAACGTCCGCCGCGGGAATGTTGAGGTTCACGTGCTCGCTGAAGCTCCGCCCGTCGGTCGTGCGGAGGGTCACTCCCGTGCCTCGCTCCCAATCGCCTTCCTGCGGCGCAATCGTCACACGGTCGCGCACGGCGGTCAGGCGTGGCTGTCGCACGCGATCGTCGGTGAAAGCGGCGTCATCGGTCTCGCCATCGACGAAGGCGAGCGCTGCGGTGAAGCGCAGGCTGAACTTGCCTTCGAGGCCCGTCGTTGGCTGCTGGATGTTGCACATCGCAAGGTGACCCTGCGGGACGACAAGGTCGATCCCCGCCAGGTCTTCGGATGCGAGCCGGTTGGCGTGCTTCAGTCGAAGGACGCCCTCGATGGTTTCGTGCGTGCCGTAACAGGCGGCGTGGTACTTGAACAGCGTATCGCGGACGGCGTAGTGCTCACCGAGACCGGCAAGCGCGCGGTCCACATTCGCGGCCGTTGCCTGGGTGGCCGCGAAGCCCTGCGCCGTCTCCAGGACCTCGGGGTTGCTGGTGAACCCGCGCTCGGCCATAAGCGCGGCGAAGAGGCCATTCGCTGCCGCTTTGCCGGCATGCAGGGGTTTGCACATGGTCCCGAACATCGACTTCAGGCCGGCAGCCTGCGCGCCGGCGATACCCATCGTCCGCGTCCATTGCTCCTGGTTGAAGCCGAGCAGGTGGGCGCAGGCGGCCGCGGCCCCAAACGTGCCGAGTGTCCCGGTCGAGTGAAACCCGGTGCTGTAGTGGCTCGGCATGACGAGCAGGCCGATGCGGCACTCCATTTCATAGCCGGCCACGAAGGCGGTAAGCACATCGCGGCCGGAACCGCCGCGCCACTCGGCCAGCGCCAGCAGAGCGGGCCAGATCGGCACTGAGGGGTGGCCGCTCATCGCCAGGTTCACGTCGTCGTAGTCGAGGGCGTGCGACGCGGCGCCGTTCACGAGCGCGGCCTGCCTGGCGCTCACCTGGTGGCCGCTGCCAACGAGCGTGGCCTGCGCGTTTCCGCCTTCCTCGAGCACCTCATCGCGGAGCATTTCGGCGAGGGGCTCGCTCGACCCGGCGATGGTTACGCCGAGCCAATCGAGGAGGCATTGACGGGCGACCTCCATCGCATCGGCGGGGACGGTGTCGTGGCGGATGGAGCGGCAGAATTCGCTGAGCCGGGCAGTTACCGGTGCGTTCGACATAGCAGTCACCTCGCATCTTCGAAGCCGAACGAATGCGCCCGCGAGTTTAACACCGGGGGAGAAGGAATGAAGGTGAGACGTGAGAAGGAAAGCAGGCGTCGAGAAGCTCCATCTGGCCCCAGACGAGCGCAGGGCGGAGGGGGCGAACGCAGCAGCGGCGCAGCCACCTCCTCCCACAGCCCAATCGACAATCGCGAATCGTGAATCGAGAATTGCTTCATGTGCCGCAGTATCAAGAAGCTCAGGAACAACGAAGTCGCCGCCACGCCGGAGGAAGTCCAGGCGGCTGCCCTGCAGTTCGTCCGCAAGGTCAGCGGTTACCGGGTACCCGCCAAGAAGAATGAGGAGGCGTTCGCAGCAGCCGTCGAAGCGGTGACCTTCGCGACCGCGAACCTGCTCGCCCAGATGGACCACCCGGCGCAGAAATAGGAAGCCCCGAGCACGCACGGGGCCCGTTGTCGGCTGCGCGGGAGCTGGATGTTAGCCCTTCGCGTAGTTGGCCGCGCCCTGGAACTCGACGACCACACACGGGGCGGAACCGGCGTTCCAGGCGTCGTGTCCTGGGGCGATGCGATACACCTGGCCTGCGCTGATATCTTTTTCGGTGCCGTCCACGTTGACGCAGTGGAGGCTGCCGGAGATGACGTAGCCGATGTGCTCGACCTGGCAGTTGTCTGTCTTGGCGATGGGCTTGACGCACTCGGCCCAGCGCCAGCCGGGCTGGAACGTGTAGCGGCCGATCTGGCCGCCGGCGAGGGTAACCAATTCGACCTTCGTTTTCGGGGGCGTGCGGGTCTCGTCAGGTGCGGCGAAGTCCCTTGATTCGATGCTGGCCATTCGTTTTCTCCGTGCTTGCGATTTGCGCGCTGAATCTTGCGCTGCAGGACAGTACGGCGGGGATACGAAAGCGTTACGCGCCCCATGACTCGGTAGCCGGACGCTTGCCTGCACAATCGCTCGCAGAAGTCAGGTGTTTTCTCCGCCGTCTACCCGGAACGTCCACCCTGAGATAGGGGTTCGCCCAATGCGCCGCCCAATCGCGCCTCCCTAAAGTCGGGGGAGCCGGTAGTGCCGGATTCGCGAAGGGGTGCCTTTCATGGGTGCTGGTTCTCCGTTTGCTCCGTATCTCGAACGCTGGAACCAGTTACCCCGCACGAGGCAAGTCGTCCTCGGCGCAATCGTCGCCGCCACTCTCGTGGCTTTCTACTTCATTTTCATCGCCTCGAAGTCGCCGACGATGGTGGTTGCCTTCAGCGGCCTGGCCCCGGAAGACAGTGCGGCAATCGCAGACCAACTCGAAAGCGATGGTGTGCCCTACAAGATCGGCGCCGGCGGCGCCTCCGTTTCGGTCCCGGCGAACCAGGTTGCGGAAGTGCGGATCAAGCTGGCCGCAGCGGGCCTCCCGAAGGGCGGGTCCGTCGGGCTCGAAATCTTCGACAAGACCAACTTCGGCGCCACCGATTTCGTCCAGCAGGTGAACTACCGGCGTGGCCTCGAAGGCGAGCTGGCACGGTCCATCAACACCCTGAACGGCGTGAAGGCGAGCCGGGTCCACATCGTCATCCCTGAAGAGGCGATTTTCGCGAAGGACCAGAAGAAGGCCACGGCCAGCGTGCTGCTGGAACTGAAGCCGGGCGCCCATCTAAACGAAGACCAGGTGCGCGGAATCACCAACCTCGTGACCAACTCTGTCGAGGGCCTCGAACAGGGCGGCGTGACGATCATCGACGAGACAGGCCATGTGCTGTTCGACGGGGCGACGTTCGACAACCCGTTTTCGACGGGCGCGACGGCTTCGCAGATGGACCTCCAGCA
>CAYTBM010000126.1:0-9066 GCA_964436025.1 uncultured Anaerolineaceae bacterium | reverse complement strand
GGTCGCGCGCGAGCATCAGGTCCAGCGCGATGTTCGCGTGCGCCAGGCGCCCGGCGGCGTTCATCCGGGGCCCGATGGCGAACCCGAGGGCCTCCGCATGGAACTTCTCCGCGGCCGTCCCGGACACTCGGGCGAGAGCTTCGAGCCCCGGGCGCAACCCGCGCTGCATCTGCGCCAGCCCCTCCGTGACAATCCGCCGGTTCTCGTCGAACAGCGGCGCAACATCCACTACGGTCCCCAGCGCTGCGAGGTCGATGAACGCGCTCGTATCGAGCCGGCGCCCGCTGGCCTCGTAGAGCACCTCGAGGAAGCGGTACGCCACGCCCACCGCCGCCAGTTCATCGAACGGGTACGGCGAGTCGAGCCGCTTCGGGTTCACCGCCGCCACCGCCGCGGGCATGACGTCCGGGACGGTGTGGTGGTCCAGGATGATGACGTCGAGGCCCAACTCGTTCGCATACGCCACTTCGGCCACAGAGCTAATCCCGCAGTCTGCGGTCACCAGCAACGAAGCGCCCTGCTCCCGAAGCCGCTTCACCGCGCCGAAGTTCAGGCCGTAGCCCTCGGCGAACCGGTCCGGGATGTAGTTAATAAGGGAAGCGCCGAGCGGCGTAAGCCCTTCGTGCAAGACCGCTACCGACGTCACGCCATCGACATCGAAGTCGCCGTACAGCGCGATCGTTTCGTGCGCCTCGATCGCCGCGCGGATCCGCGCAATGGCTTCGTGCATGCCTGGCAATTCGAGCGCGTCGTAGTCCGGCGCCAGGTGCGGCTTGTAGAAAAGGTCGGCCTGCTCTCGCGTCGTAATACCACGCGCTGCGAGCACCGTCGCCACGATGGCCGGGAACCGCGGGATGCCGTTCTGATGGGCGTAGGGGTCTCGAAGGCGCCAACGGGGTTTCGGCAGGCCAACGAGCTGCGTCATGGCGCCGGCCGGTACTTGCGGAATATCAGGCTCGCATTATGCCCGCCGAACCCCAGCGAGTTTGTCATCACCGCTTCGAGCGATGCGGAACGCGCAACGTTCGGGACATAATCAAGGTCGCAATCGGGGTCGGCAGTCTCGTAGTTGGCGGTCGGCGGGATGATGCCGTTCTGCAGCGCCATCACCGAGATCGCTGCTTCCACCGAGCCGGCCGCGCCGAGCAGGTGCCCCGTCATGGACTTCGTCGAACTGATCGGCAGTTCGTACGCGTACTCCCCGAAGACCTTCTTCAGCGCCAGCGTTTCCAGCTTGTCGTTCATAGGCGTGGAAGTGCCGTGTGCGTTCACGTAGTCGATGTCGTCCGAGTCCAGCCCGGCCATGGCGAGCGCTTTGCGCATGGCCCGTGAAGCGCCTTCGCCGTTTTCGTCTGGTTGCGTGATGTGGAACGCATCGCTGGTGGCACCATAGCCTGCGAACTCGGCAAGTATCGTCGCACCGCGGGCCAGGGCGTGTTCTTCCGATTCGACAACGAGCAGGCCCGCCCCTTCGCCCATGATGAAGCCGTCTCGCGTGCGGTCGAATGGCCGGGACGCGCGCTCCGGATCGTCGTTGCGTGTGGTCAGCGCTTTTGCCGCGGAAAACCCGGCCATGCAGATCGGTGTGATCGCCGCTTCCGTGCCGCCCGCGAGCGCAATCTCGGCGTCGCCGCGGCGGATGATATTCGCTGCCTCGCCGATGCTGTCCGCGCCGCTGGCGCAAGCGCTGACGAGCGCGTAATTCACCGACTTCGCACCCAACCGGATGCTCAGCTGCCCGCTGGTCATGTCCGAAAGCATCATCGGCATCAAGAATGGGCTGACCCGCGCCGGGCCTTTCGCCAGCAACGTGTCGTACTCCGCCATCAACGTCGTGATCCCACCGATCGCCGTGCCGACGATCACGGCCATGTCCGTGCCGTTCTGGGGATCGACCGAATAATTCGCTTGCTTGAGGGCCTCGTCCGCCGCCACAAATGCGAACTGCGTCAGCCGGTCCGCGCGGCGAGCTTCCTTGCGCTCCATATATGCCGTTGGGTCGAACTCGGGCACCTCGCCCGCAACCTGCGACTCGTAGCCGGTGGCATCGAACAGCGAGATGCGGCGGACGCCGGAGCGCCCCGCGATCAGTGCGGCCCAGTTATCGACGGCGTTATGTCCGAGGGCGGTGATCAGCCCGAGCCCGGTGACGACTACGCGGCGGCCGGCGGGGGAAGCAGTGCTGCTCACGGTTCGTTGGGAGTGTACATCAGGGGGCCGCTATGTCCTTCACCACCTTCGGAAGGGCGCGCGCGATTTCCCCGGCCAGGAGCCCGGCTGTGCCCATCTCCTCTCGCAGTGCTTCCCCCGTCGCGCCGTGGAGGTACACGCCGAGGCAGGCAGCCTCGAACGGTCCCGCGCCCTGAGCGAGATAGCCGCCGATCATCCCCGCCAGCACATCGCCGCTGCCGGCGGTCGCGAGCAGCGGGTTGGCGAAGGGGCTCAGGCTGACCCGGCCGTCCGCGGCCGCTATGACGCTGTGCGCGCCCTTGAGCACAACCGTGCACCCGAACTTTTCCGCCGCCTCGCTGGCGATCCCCAGCCGTCGAGCCTGCACTTCCGCGACTGTTGTGCGCATCAGGCGCGCGAGTTCACCCGGGTGCGGTGTCAGCACCGCGTTGGCGGGGACCCGGTCGGTCGCGTCCGCCATCGACGCGAGGGTGTTCAGCGCGTCGGCGTCGATCACTGCGCCGCATTCCAGGTCGGCCAGGTCGGGCAACGTGGCCCAGGTGAACGCGCGAGTCTCCGGTGTGTCGGTCAAGCCCGGCCCTACTACGGCCGCCCGAAAGCTCGTCCACTCGTTGCGCAGGGCTTTCGCGGTTTCCCCGGGCAGCGCACCGTCCTCGCCGGCGAGCTGTGGCAGCCAGGTTGCTTCGGCAAGCACCCCCGCCACGCGGTCGACCACCGCCTCCGGCGCCGCCACCGTCACCAGCCCGGCCCCCGCGCGGTAGGCAGCGGTCGCCGCGAGCTGCACCGCCCCGATGTAGCGTCGGCTTCCACCGACCACGAGTACCTTCCCGAAGGTGCCCTTGTTCGCGTCATCCGGCCGCGCGGGAAGGTTCGAACGCACCCAGCGCGTGGTCAGCAGTTCCAGCTTGACCGCGTCCTGTGCCGCCTTCGGGATGCCGATGTCGATGACCTGGACTTTGCCCAGCATGGTGCTCGCCGGGGCCTGGTACATGCCCACCTTCGGCAGCCCGAAGGTCACCGTCATGTCCGGCTCGACCGTCAGGGCGTCTACCCCGCCGCTATCGGCGTTCACTCCGGTGGGGAGGTCCACGGCGATCAGTTTCGGCGGCTGGTAGCCGGCCCTCGCCTGTGCCAGTTTCGCGAGCGCTACTCCCACCGGTTCGTCCGGCTCCAGCGGCCGTGCCTGGCCGATGCCCAGGAGCGCGTCGATGACGAGGTCGGCGCTCGCGAGCAGCCCGTCGAGTTCGGAGAGGGCCGGGTCGCCACCGGCCTCGAAGATCGGGATCTCGCGCTGTTTCAGTTCGTCGAACCGTTCCTCGTGGTGATGCTTCTTCGGCAGGTAAACAAGTACCTCGGCGCCCCAATCGGCCAGGTGGCGCGCAGCCACCAGCCCGTCGCCGCCGTTGTTGCCGGGCCCCGCGAGGACAACGATCCGGCGCCCTTCGAGCGTGCCCAGCAGCATCCAGCCTTCCTGCGCAACCGCCAGGCCGGCTTCTTCCATCAGTTGCGCTTCCGAGCTGCCGGCGGCCACCGCCGCCTGTTCCAGTTCGCGCATTTGCGCCACTGTGACGAGCTTCATCGCAACCCCTTTTCCCGGATCAGCCGCAGGGCGTTTTCGCCCCGCCGAGGGGTGTCCTCGAGTTCCGTCATGGCCCGCTCGCCCACCACGGACGCCATCGCGAAGTCGTTGGAATGCGTCATCGAGATCTCGAGGCCGCGCAGCTCGATGTCCTCCGCGCGCTTCGCACCCCTTCCGTAGAGGAAGACCAGCGGCTTGCCCCGCCGGTTGGGCAACACCTCGATGTCGCGCCAGCCAACGCCGCGTACCCCCGTGCCGAGGGCCTTCATGACCGCCTCCTTGGCTGCGAAGCGCGCCGCCAGCTCGGGAACGCGCCCGCGGCAGTGCGCGATCTCGTCCGGTGTGTACACCCGGTTCAGGAAGCGGTCGCCGTGCCGCGAAACAACGTCCGCGATGCGGTGGATTTCGATGATGTCGATGCCGTGGGCAAACTTGGTCGCCATGTGACCAATGATCCTAGCGGAGCAGCCCCGCTGGCGCGCGGGCTTCAGGATTCTTACGGCGTTTCGATAATCACGGTGGCAGCCGAAGCGTGTGGCAACCCGGCGCCAGAATGGGCCTGCCATGGTTGTCTCCGACCGCCGCGCCCACCCGCGGTACCCGGCCTGGTTCCCCATCAACGTGCGCATCGACGGCGAGTCGCAGCCGCGCGCCGGCATGCTCTGCGATGTGTCGGTCGGCGGCGCCCTGGTCTGGGGGTTCTGGTCGGAGGGACAAGGCGAATCTGCCGTCCTGGATATCACCTTCCGTGCCGCAACCTTCGAGCTTCCCGCGCGCGTGGTCTCCATCGAACGTCAGTGGGACACGGTGATCCTGCACCTCCAGTTCGAGGATGGCTTCGTCGAAGGCTCGCCCCGCATGCACGACCTGATCCACGAGCTAAGACACCACTTCGAGGCCTACCAGGTCTACCTCGCGCATCGCGCTGATGACGACCCGGCCCTCGGCCGTACAGCTACCCAGTACCCGACTGACCGGGCCAGCGCCTGAGTCAGTTGGCGCCGTTCGCCCCGCCCCAGAGCCAGGCCAGCCGCCGCTCCGCGCCAACCGTGTGGGGAAAGTGCAGGCCGCCAGGCACGCCGCGGCAAGGGCAGAGGTCCGTGAAATCGTCGGGGCCGTCCGCCAGCACCACTTCGCGCCGGTACCACAGGGGCTTGTAGAAGGAAGACTGCTCAAATGTGAACTCGCGGGCGTTGATTTCAAGATGGAATGGAATGTCTTGTGTCATCTGCGAAGAGCATCGCGCACTCCGGCGACACCTCGCGTCGCGTAGCCCGTCCCGTCCCTCACCGGTACCCTTCAATCAATGAGTGCCCAGCTGATCGATGGAAACGCCGTCGCCGCCGTGATTAAGTCTGATGTCGCGTCGCGCGTCGCGGCGCTCAAAGCCCGCGGCGTGGCCCCGGGCCTCGCCGCCATCATCGTGGGCGACAACGCCGCCTCCATCAGCTACGTCTCGGGCAAGGCGGCAGACTGTGCCGAGGTCGGCATCTTCTCCGAGACCTTCCGTCTCCCCGAGACATCGACCCACGACGAGGTCATCCGCCTCATCGAACAACTCAACGCCGATGAGCGGTTTCACGCCATCCTCCCCCAGCTTCCCATGCCCCGGCAGATCCGTGAGCAGGAAGTCATCGACACCATGCTGGCCCGCAAGGACGCCGATGGCCTGCATCCCGTGAATCTCGGCCGGCTGCTGCGCGGCGAACTCGACGGCGCCATCCCCTGCACCCCGCACGGCGTGATGGAACTCCTCCGCGCTACGGACATCGACCCCGCCGGGAAGCACGTCGTCGTCGTCGGCAGGTCGACGCTGGTTGGCCGACCGCTGGCGGTGCTCCTCAGCAATAAGGCCGCGGGCGCCAACGCGACTGTCACCATCTGCCACACGGGCACAGGGGACCTGGCGCGCTTCACCAGGGATGCTGACATCGTGGTCCTCGCGGCCGGGCACGTGAACACCCTCACCGCGGCGATGTGCAGACCCGGCGTTGTCGTCATCGATGTCGGCGTAAACCGAGTGGACGCGCCCACGCGCCCCAGCGGCTACCGCCTCGTCGGCGACGCTGCGATGGACGTCCGCGAAGTCGCTTCGTACGTGACGCCCTACACTGGCGGCGTTGGCCCAATGACGCGCGCGATGTTGCTCGTGAACACCGTCCGGGCGGCGGAAAAGGTGGCCGGCTAAAAGGCGATCAGGTCCAGACCAGGTACGCGGCCAAAATCCCGGACATTGCGAGTCACCAAACGAAGCCCGGTGGCGATCGCTATCCCAGCGATCAAGAGGTCCCCTGTATCGATTGGTGTGCCTGCTCCTTTCAGTACCTTCCATATCTCGGCCGCGTCTGCGGCAGCTGGCGTGTCGAGCGGAAACACCTCGAACGCCTCGATAACGCCAAAGACCTTCCTGACTTCGGTTGCATCACGCGCTCCGCGAAGTAACTCAAAGACCGTAACGGTGCTCGTCGCCAGGCCAAGGCTGTTCGCAATGTTGGCGAGTTTGTCTTCGGCCCCCGGTGCTCCGCGAAGCACGTCGACCAGCACGTCCGAGTCGACTAACGCTCCCGCCAATTCTTCCTCGATTCCGCTATGGACTCATACATGCGTTCGGCCGTCTCGTCATTGATCGAACCCGCAAGGGCGCGAATGGCCGCCACCTGGCGCTCCCGACGCACTTTCTCAGCTTCGTCCGGCTCGCTGAGGTAACGTTCGAGCGCCTCGGTAACCAGGGCGGAATAGCCTCGGTCACCCCGTGCGATCGCGCGCTGCTTTAGCTTCATCAACGTTTCGTCCGGTATCTCAATCGTCGTCCTCATAGCACGATCATGCATGCATGCACATGCATGTCAATCCCGCCCGCATGCGCCTTGCCCATGTCCGTGCCACCATCTCTCTATGAGTGAATTGACTTCCCGGGCGAACGCTCTCGCCCAGCGCATCTCTGACACCATGGTGCGACTTTGACCTCGCCCACGATGAAGCCCGCGTAGAAGAACTCGAGACCCAGTCCGCCGCTGCGGGATTCTGGGATGACGCCGAACGCGCCCGAACCCTGATGCAAGAACTCGCCGCCGCGCGCGACCGTTTGGAAACCTGGCAGGGGCTCCACCGCCGCGCCATCGACACCGGCGAGCTTATTGAACTCGCCGAGGCCGAGGGCGATGCCTCGGTGACGCAGGCCGCCGAAGCTGATCTCGCATCCATCGAGAAGCAGTTGGGGGGCCTCGAATTCCAGCTCCAGCTCTCCGGCCAGTACGACGCCCGCAATGCCATCCTCGCCGTCCATGCCGGCGCCGGTGGCACCGACTCCCAGGACTGGGCCGAAATGCTGCTCCGCATGTACCTGCGCTGGGCCGAGCGCAAGGGCTATTCGACGGACATCCTGGACATGACCGAAGGCGAAGAAGCCGGCATCAAGAGCACCACCGTCGAAATCAAGGGCAAGTACGCCTTCGGCTACCTTCAGAGCGAGCGTGGTGTGCATCGTCTCGTACGGCTCTCACCTTTTAACTCTGCCAGCGCCCGCCAGACCAGCTTCGCAAAAGTCGAAGTCATGCCCGAAGTCGAAGAAGTCGGCGAAATCCAGATCCCCGACGACGACATCCGGATCGACGTCTACCGCTCCAGTGGCGCGGGCGGCCAGAACGTCCAGAAGAACTCCACGGCCGTGCGCATCACGCACATTCCCACGGGCATCGTCGTAACCTGCCAGAACGAGCGCTCGCAGGGCCGCAATAAGGAGAGCGCCATGAAGGTCCTCGAAGCGCGCCTCCTTGAAATCGAACTGAACCGCCAGGAAGAGGAAAAGGCGCGGTTAAAGGGCCAGCACATGGACGTCAGCTTTGGCTCGCAGATCCGGAACTATGTCCTTCACCCCTATAAGATGGTCAAGGACGTCCGCACCGACTTCGAAACCAGCGACACGACCGCCGTCCTCGATGGCGAAATCGATGGATTCATCGAGGCGTACCTCAAGTCCCGCGTCGGCGAGGAGTCATGATTCGAAGGGCCCTGGTGTTCGTCCTGGCCGCGCTAACCGTCGGCCTCCTCCTCGTTGCCTCCGCCCCTGCCGCTTCGGCCGCCACCGTTGTCGAATCTTCGACCATCGCCAACGGTTATCCCAAAACGCTCACGTTCAAGCTCACCGCGCGCGCCGACACAGAGATCACCGACGTGACTCTCGCCTACTCCATCAAGGGTCGCGGCACCAGCGCGCTCGACAAGCCGAAAGACCTCACGCCTGCGAAGTCCCTCAGCACCGAAGTCGTCCTGCAAGTCAATTCCTCGAGCAATTATCTCCCGGTGGGCTCTGACTTCGTCTACCACTGGGAGATCACCACGGCTGACGGTCAGACCACCTCCAGCCAGGAACAGACCTTTTTCTACATGCCCCCCAACCAGGACTGGCAGAACGTCTCCAACGACTTCATGACCGTCTACTACCACGGCGACCGTACCGACCTCGCGAACGCCTACCTCAAGTCCGGCGCCGACACCTACGAGAAGATCGGCAAGCAACTCTACGGCGTCACCCTCAAGCAAACGCCCGTCAAAGTCATCATGTTCGCGGATGAGAAGGAGAGCTCGGCGGCGAGGCCGGGCAGCGGTTCAACCTTCGACGCGGCGGTGACGACGTGCGGGACGAAGGTCACGAACGACATCATCCTCCTCATCCCCATCGCCTGCGGCTCGCCCGACCGGACGGACACGTTGCGCCACGAATTCGGGCACATCCTCAACGAGACCGCCGGAGAAGGCTCGCTCGGGAAGCTGCCCGCCTGGCTCGATGAAGGCGCGGCCGTCTACGCCCAGTCCACACCCGGCAGCTACCAGTCCGCCCTCACCGCCGCCGTCCGCTCCAACCGGCTCATCCCCTTCTCGCAAATGAGCACTCCCGCCACGGACGCGCAACTCGTCGACGTGTTCTACGGTGAGGCCTGGGCCATGGTGGACTTCCTGGTGAAGAAGGCGGGACCGCCGAAGTTCGCTGAGTACATGGCTGCCATCAAGGGCGGCAAGCGCTTCGACCAGGCGCTCCAGTCGGTATACGGCTACGCCGACCTGGCAGCCTTCGAAAACGACTTCCGCTCCTCCCTCAACCTGCAGCCGCAGAGCCAGGCCACTCCGCGTCCCACCGCGGCGCCCACCCGTTCCGCAACCTCGGCAGCGACGCGCACGCCCACGCGAACTCCTGCCGCGCCGGCCAGCGGCAGCTCTGACGACTCCAGCATCGGCACGGGCACCATCGTGATTGGCGGTGTCGCGGTCCTCTTCATCCTGGCCGCGGTCCTCGCCGG
>CAYTBM010000125.1:0-9089 GCA_964436025.1 uncultured Anaerolineaceae bacterium | reverse complement strand
TGGAGAGGTAGGTGTCGACCTGGTTCACGGGCAGTCCTGGGCGGGGCGGCCTGGGATCGACAGGACGCGGCGGTCAGAGAGTAGCCCCCTCTCCGATGGCGGAGAGAGGGCTTTCGAGGTTGTGTTTAGCCCTTGGTAGGGAGTTCGACCTGTACGTTGGCGCGCGTGCTTGGCTGGCCGTCGGCGAGGGTCACCACTTCGAGTTCGACGACGTTCTTGCCGTCTTCGACGCGCTTATCGACGACGCGGCCGGTGAGGACGAGAGGACGGTCGGCCACGTCTGGTCGGCGGTAGGCGGCGCGGAGATTGCGCACATGGCCCTGTTGGCCGGCCCAGTTGCTGACGTACTGAGTCAGCCAGGAGAGCTTGAGGAGGCCCGGGACGAGCGCGCCGCCGACGCCGAGGCGCTTGCCCGCTTCGATGTCCGAGAACGCCGGGTTGGTCGGGTTGTCGCGGCCGAAGAAGTCGATCGCCATGTCAGTTGTGGGGGTGCGCTCCAGCGGTTCCATTTCGTCATCGACGTTGACGTCTTCGTAGTACAGCTGGCTCATTCGTCGCCCTTCCTCTGGGACTTGGGATCGAACTGGGTGATGGTGATCATCGCGGAAGCGACGTGGTTGCCGGCAGCGTCGAAGTACTCAGTGCCCTGGGTGACGAGGACGCTGTAGCCATAGCGGCCGCCGAGGCGGTCGCGGATGTCGAAGACCTGGCTGACGGCGCTGAGCTCCTCGCCGATCTTGAATGGCCGGGTGAACTTCCATTCCTGCTGGGTGAGCAGGCCGCCGGGGAGGACCTGGGGCATGCCGCGGCGCGGGCCGCCGCCCATCCCCGCGATGACGTAGGGCGGCGCCATGCCCGTCCCGTCTGCGTAGCGAGGGTCTTTGTCTTCGAGGACGTCGCGCATGCGCTTCGCATCCTCTTCCTTGATGGTCACCTTCGCCGGCTCGCTTTTCTGGCCGATTGTGGCGCGGTGTTCTTCGGTTATGAGGCTTTGTTCTGGTACTGACATGGGCACTCCAATCGTGGCGGGAGTTTAGCATCGGGCGAAACTTCGCGCCTCCGAAGAGGCGGGCCTATTATCTGTGTGCGCTATCGATCGATAGCAGCGAACGAGGGGTTTCTGCCGCATGCGCATCGAACGGGTCGGAGTGATCGGATCGGGGTTGATGGGCAGCGGAATCGCCCAGGTCGCGGCATACAACGGGTTCAACGTCACGCTCGTGGATATCGACCAGGGCCGGGTCGATGCAGCGATCGATGGCATCCACAAGCGTTTACTGCGGGAGGCTGAGCGCGGCCGCATCACCCAGGCGGATTGCGAAGCAGCGTACCAACGGCTGAGTGGGTCGGCCGACATGGACACACTGCACTCGATGGCGCGGGTTGATGCCGTGATCGAAGCGGTGGTCGAGGACGTCGACGTGAAGTCGCGGGTTTTCCAGCGCCTGGGCGAGGTTTGCCCGCCGGAAGCGCTGCTGGCATCGAACACGAGTTCTTTGCCGCTCAGTGACCTGGCGGCCGCGAGCAAGCGGCCCGAGCGCGTCATCGGGCTGCACTTTTTCAACCCGCCGTGGGCGCTGAAGCTCGTTGAGATCGTCTCCACAGCGAGCACGACCGACGAGACGCTGCAGGATGCTATGCGGTTCTGCGAGAAGCTCGGGCGAGTGCCGGTCCAGGTGAAAGACACTCCAGGGTTCATCGCGAACCGGCTGCTGGTCCCGTTCATCTTTGACGCGATCGACCTGCTGGACAGCGGTGTGGCGAACGCCGAGGACATCGACAACGCGTGCAAGGTGGGCCTGAATCACACGATGGGCCCGCTGGCGACGGCGGACCTGATTGGCCTGGACACGCTCAAGTTGATCGCGGAGAGCATGTTCGAGGAGTATGGGGAGCCGCGGTTCAAGGCGCCGACGCTGCTTCGGCGACTGGTTAGCCTCGGGCACCTGGGCCGGAAGACGGGGCGTGGCTTCTTCCGCTACGGGGAGTAATCGCGTGCTGACCGCCGGCGCGCCGAGATGCCGCTACGATTCCGGGCGATGACCGGAATCGACTACGCCGCCGAACTCGCCCGCCGCCTGCAGCCCCGCAAGCCAGGGCTCCTCGACATTGACTCACCGCTCAGCCACTTCGCGCTTATCACTTACGCGGTCCCAGTCGAGCGACTCACTCCACACATCGCGGCGAGCCTGTTCGATATTCCGACGTTCGAAATCGCCGGCGAGCAGAAGGCCCTGCTCAGTGTGGTCCCCTTCATCGACCGCGGATTCCGCTTTCGAATGCTGCCCTTCGCGCGCTTCCACTTCGCCCAGACCAACTACCGCGTGTACGTCCTGGACCGCAGGACTGGACAGCCGTGCGTCTGGTTCTTCGGGACCACGCTGGGCGGTTGGCCTGTCCATCTCGCGCGCTGGCTGTGGAAGATTCCGTGGCACCACGCTCGGTACCGATGGAAGTGCGACTACGACGAGGGGGCTCGTAAGTACCGGGCCTTCCGCTACCGCGCACGCTCGCGCTGGGCGCCCGCCGAGATCACGCTCCGAGACACGGGGAGGCCTGCCGAACTCCAATCCGGCTTCCTCTCCGCGGAAGAGATGACGCTGGTGCTGACCCACCCGATCGACGGGTTCTTCTACCGCACCGACGGTCAGGTTGGGACGTACTCGGTCTCGCACCCGGTCCTGGAACTCACCGAGGGCGAGGCCATTGACCTGTCGTTTGGTCTGCTTGAACGCCTTGGCGTCCTCACGGCCAGCGAGAGTCAATCCCCACATTCTGTTCTGATCGCACGCGAGACGCGTTTCCAGATTCACATGCCGCCGCGCAAATTGCTGCGCTCAGATCGAGAGAGTTAAGCCGTCATGCGCGCGCTCCAGAGCAATGTCGTCGGCCGCAATCACCTCGCTGGTCATATGGGTGAGCACCAGGCGCCCGGCTCGCAGGTCCGGCAGGTGCGTCAGCAGCTCGTCATAACTGAGGTGGTACGGCACGTGCCGGTCGCGGAAGTACGCCTCGCAGACGAAGAGGTCCGCGCCGTGGCTGGCCTCGATCAGCGCGGGCGTCCATGCCGTGTCGCCGGAGTATGCGAGGACAGCCCTGGGCGACTCGAGGCGAAGCACCAGTGACGGTGCGCCGCTGGCGTGGTCGGCCGCGAACGCACGCACAGTCCAGCGGCCGGCAGTCGCGGTCTCACCCGGCGCCACTTCCGTGATGTCAACGTCGAACCGGCGCTGCACGGCAGATGAGCCCGGGAAGAGAACCTCCATTGCTGCATGTAGACGGTCGGCGGTGCCGGGTGGCCCGGCGATCTGGAGCGCCGTTTCGCGCCGGGAGAACTGCCCGTCGAGGATCAGGAACGGGAGCCCCGCGAAGTGGTCTCCGTGGAGGTGACTGAGGACCACCGCGTCAATCGAGTTCGGCTCGATGCCCACGCGTTTCATGCCGCTGAGCGAGGTAGCGCCACAATCGAGCAGGAGCCGCTCCTCGCCGTCGTCGACCAGGATGCACGCCTGCAGGCGGCCCCCGCTTCCGAAGGCATCTCCTGAGCCGACAAAAGTGACGCTCACCCGGGTCGTCAATGCAACGTCCGCAGGATGCCCGTGATCTCGTCGAGGATCGCGCGGCACTCGTCGTCGGTGTTGTAGAAGTGCGGCGCGATGCGGATGCCGGCGCCGGGCCGGTAATCGACGACGAAGCCGCGCCGGATCAGTTCGTCTTTGACCTGCTGGGCGTTCGGGACATCGACGGTGACGTGGTTGCCGCGGCGGTCGAACTCGCGGGGGGAGTTCACGGTGTAGCCGCGTTCGAGAGCGCCGGCGTAGATGATCTCGGTCTGGCGCCGGGCGTTTTCACGGATGGCTTCTGGGCCCACCTCACGGATGATCCTGTAGCCCTCGCGGGCCTGGTAGTACGCGGGGATGTTCGGGGTGCCACCGGTGAATCGCGCGATCCCGTCGGCGTACTCGATGGGCGGTGCTTCGAAGCCGAATGGCCGGGCGTGAGAGAACCAGCCGGCGAGCCGCGGCTCGAGCCGATCGATGATGCGCGGGCTGGCGTAGAGGTAGCCTGCTCCGGGGCCTCCGCAGAGCCACTTCACGGACCCGCCCACCAGGAAGTCGATGTCCATCTCGCCCACATCGAATGGGACTGCCCCCATCGATTGGTAGGCGTCGAGGACGACGAGCGCGCCGTGGTTGTGTGCTTTCTCGACGATTGGCCGGACATCCACGAGTTCGGCGGTGCGGAAGAGCACGTGCGAAATAACGACGAGGGCCGTCCGGTCCGTGATAGCGCTGAGAAGGTCGCGTTCGGGGTAGACGAGGGGATCCGTGCCGACGCGCACCACTTCGGCGCCGATGCGCCGCTGGGCGTCGAGGAGGTATTCGACTGTGGGGAATTCTCCGGCGCAGTGGACGATCTGGTTGCGCGGCGCTTCAAATTCGATGCAGGAGAGGACTTCGGCCAGTGCGTTGGTGACGTTCTGGCACATGGTCATGCTGCCCCGAGGGGCGTGGATGATGTCCTCGAGGATGGCGGCGACGTTCGCGACCTCGGGCAGCCAGGTATCCCAGGCGACGACGCCCTCCGTTGCCCAGAGGTCCGTGTACTCTGCCAGAGCGTCATTCACGGATGCCGGCATGGCGCCCAGCGAGTTGTTGATGAGGTAGGTCTTACTGGCGAGGATGGGGAACTTCGGGCGCCATGAAAGCAAATCGGGCATGCCGGTCAGCATGCCCGATTGACGAGTTCAGTGACAGTGGGGGCTATTTCGGAAGGCCGACCATGACTTCGCCGGATTCGATCTTCACCGGGTAGGTCTGCATGTCTTCGGCGCCCATGCTGGGGCGAGCGACTTTGGGCATCGGGAACGCCTGGTAGGGCATGGGGATGAGCTTGAGGACGTTCCAGAGCTTCGATTGCAGGCCACCGAGCAGCGGGTGGTCGTTGTTCCAGCTCGAGGTGAAGGGTTGGCGCACGGCCTTGCCTTCGGTCACGGTGAAACGGGCGCCGTGGAAGGGGCAGGTGACGCAGCCGTCCTGGATGGGCATGGCCTTGATAGGCGAACCTGGCAAGCCGCCGATTGGGAGGCGGGCGTGAGAACAGAGCGCGTTCATCGCGTAAATGTCATCGCCCTGACGGACGATGAGGACGCGCTGTGCGCGGAGCCGGACTTCTTTCGGCATTCCATCGACATAGTCGCGTACGAGGCCGGCCTTCGCCCATTTGGTCATCCGCGTATGGGCTTTGTTGTCCTTCGCGCGGAACGGGACAGGTGCATCGAGGCCGAGGAGGGGGGCTACCACGACCTGCATAAGGCCACCGGAAACCAGGCCCGCGACAAGGAAGAAGAGGCCACCGAGGGTGTGGTTGGAGGCGGTCGTTGGGTCGCCGGGGAAGAACAGCATGATGATGCCGGCGGCGATCAAGCCGATGCTGGCGAGACCCCACGTCCCCAGAATCGAAACACCCAGGAATGCGAGCGCAGGTGACACAGGCCGAACCTCCCGGAGGGGGATACTACCGCGATTGTGCAGAAATGCGCAAAGCGATCAGCGGTTTGCTCACGCTCCCGAATGGTGCTCGGTGAGCCCCTCGAGGAGGACGCGCACGCGCTCCGGGGCGGCGAGATGCTGGCGGATCTTCGTCTCGAAGTCATGGCGGTCAGCTGAGGCATGCCAGCGCCGCCAATCGCCCAGCCCGAACCAGGTGGAAATGACGACGATGTTGTGCGCGTCTTCGCTGTCGCGGAGCGTTTCTCCGGTGATGTAGCCGGCCTCATCGAGGCAGCGGATACGCAAACTTCGCAGCAATTCGAGGACCCGCCGTTCCTGGCCGGGAAGCACGCGCCGTTCGATCACTACTTTGACTGCCATCGCTTAGTCCATATTGAGCGTGCGATACGCTCGGCGAAAGTACATCAGCGGCAGTTTATCGGCGTCGAAGGAAGCTCCGACGACGCGGCCGATGGCGATTGTGTGGTCGCCGCCGGGCAGCGCTTCCTCGAGCTCGCAGTCGATGTGGGCGAGGGCGCCGGCGATGAGGGGGCTGCCGGTTTCCATGGTCTGGACCGCGATGTGCTCTCCGAAATCGGGCGTCGGATTGCGGCCGGACTTCGAGAAGTAGCCGGAGATCTCATCCTGGCCGAGGGCAAGGATGCTGACGCCAAAGTGTTTCGATTTCCTGATCATGTGCGGGAGGTGATTGGAGTCCTGGAGGCTGACCAGGATGAGCCGAGGCTCCATGGAGAGGGAGGAGAAGCTGGAGACGGTGATGCCATAGACCTCGCCGTCGAGCCGCGTTGTGACGACCGTCACGCCCGACGCCCAGGACCCCATTGCCCCCTTGAAGTCTTCCGGAGAGACGACGGCCACGCGGGTTACCTCCCTAAAGTGCCTGCAGGTTGGGCACCATGTCCCAGAGCGGATGGACGGTGGTGTCGATGAAGAAGCGCGCCATCGGCAGTGACGCGATGAGCTGGTCCATCTCACGGGCGTCGGAGGCGTCGTAGATAGCGAGGACGCCGACGCCGGTCTCGCGGTAGATGGCGCGGATTTTGCCCTGGTCGTACTGGGCCTTCACCGCCTTCAGTTGCTCGCCGACCACGCTTTGCCAGGCATCGCCGGACATTTCGGTGGGTTGGCGGGAGATGAGGCGGACGGAAAACAGCATGAGGGGGCTCCAGCAGCGAGGTGGAGCCCGATTATAGGGGATGGGGAGTTAGGGGCTGGAGGTCAGGCTAGCCCTGTAGAAAGCTCTCGATCTGTGCCGTGCACACCTCGCAGAACTCTTTGTAGGAGTTGCGCATGCGACACGTTTTCGAAGGCCTGTAGTACTTGGTGTGCCGGCCGAGGGCACCTTCCCATGCGGCAACCTCCGGCTTGGAGCCCTTCTTGTACTGATGGCATGTCGCGGGGTCGTCCTTTTCGACAAGTGTCAGGGCTGGGCCGCCCACCGGGGTCCACTCCAGACTTGCGAGATCGGACCCGACGTTCGTATCGGAGACTTCGTTGGGCTGGCCCACGTCGGCCGTGCCGCACTCGCCTTCGTATTCGTCGCTCAGGTCGAAGGTGTGTCCGAGTTCATGCAGCGCCATGTAGGGAAACTTGTTCGGGTAGAGCGAGCACCAGGCTACCGTCGATCTGCTGGATGCACCGTAAACTTTCGTGTTCACGAGGACCAAGACCCGGTTGATGCCATCGTATTTGCCAGTTCCAAGGATTTTTTCTACCGCTTTCTGATCCTCGAGTGCGGTGGAATCGTCACCTCCTAGTTCGCGACAAACGGTGCCTCCGATTTTGAACCGAGTTGCAAACCGCGTCGGTGCAAGCGGAGCTGCCGGTTGAGGGTTGTGTTCGGTGCACGGATCGTGCCGGATGGCGACTGTTTCATCTGTTACTACGGCATCGTAGCGCAAGATTTCGAGTCCAGGAACGTTGGTGTACCATTCGTTTTGCTTGACGAGGTTCACCACCGCATCACAGGAGGTCCGGAACAGCGGCAAGTCATCTAGCGCGAATCCGTCCCCGAGGAAGAGCCATCTAGCGGTGATAGGAGTTGTGGCATCCGTGAGGATGGGAGTCAATTCGGGCATGGTCCCTCTCTAAGGCAAGTCGATCTCGGCTGCGGTAAGGTCACGCCGCCCGAACACGCGGGCGAAGTCACGGGAAAAGAGCTTCAGGCGGGTATCGAATTCATACCGCGGCACGATCAGCAGGAAGGTGATGGGTGCGTCGCGTGGGGAGTCTCTTCGTTCGAAATCAGATTCCGTTCCATCGACTACTTCGGCGGCGCCCTCAGGCGGCGGGTGGGCCACAAGATGCCGCGTGAGTTCTGAGGGGTACTCGCTGGTTACACCGAGGGGATCGTGAGACGTGCCCCGAAAGAGAATGGTCGGACTCCTCCAGACTTGCCACCACGGCGGGCGCGTCCAGAGTTCGAAGTAAAATGATCGCGCCGGAAAGTCTGGTCTGGTCCCGAGCGTGAAGAACGAACGGCGAGAGGCCAGCGAGACAGCGCTGATTTTCCGGAATGTCTCGCCCGTCCGCAGAATTGTGAGTTCGTACCGAGGCATGGGTTCTGTTTTGGACAGCATTCTGTTCGCCTAGATGAACTGTAGCCCGGTGCGATCCCTGGGCCGCGGAGTCTTTAGAAGGAGCGTCCCGTTCGAAATGGTGGCGGACACGGAGCTTTGCGATTGATTCAGGTTCCAGTCGATACGCAGCGGTGTCAGGATCGCTCCTGGAGGGGGTGCGGCAGTGAGCGACTGCCAGACTTGCGGTCCCTGCGCCCAGCCCCAGCTGCTCGTAGCATCGCCGCTCAGGGGAAGCCCGATGGAGCCCTCCAGGTATTGCATCAAGCGACGGGCGATGAGGAGTTCATCGGCGCGGGCATCGACATTTCCTTCCCAGAACGATTGGTTTTGGTCACCGAACCAATCGTAATCGAGGTGTTCAGTGCGTTGTTCGATGAGGAGCACTCCAGCAGCAGTCCCCACGGTTGAAAGCCTCGGTGTTTTTGCGACATCACCGAGCTGTTTCGTAAGGCCTGAAAGAGCCGCGGCGTCGGGTTTGGCACCGACCGACCTTACAAGCAGGAGGCAGCGGAGATAGTTGATGGCCTTCCAGCGATTCGCTCTGGTCGCCAGCCGCATCACGATCTCGTTAAGAGTGGCGAGTTGCGGGATTGAGGTCGCGGTGGCGGGGACGGGAATGGGTTCCGAGCTCACGGTGAAGGAAGCGGGTATAGGGTCGCCGGGGTTCCCCGCGTGGCCGGTTTGAGGATCGGGCGGATTGCCGAGTGGCATGTCGCACCTCGTATTTCGTATCCAGATTGGAAGGATGCGTACTATCGTCCCGAGCTATGGTCTTGTCAACAGAAGAGTTTGTCTGGAATTGTGCAAGTAATTCTCTACGTGGCGGCGAGCCTGGCGGCTTCGGTCCGGTTCGCGGACCCGGTTTTACCGAGGATGTTCGCCACGTGCCGGATCGCCGTGTGCAAGCTAATAACCAGTTCGTCGGCGATTTGCTGGTTGGTGTATCCGCGCGCCACGAGGCCCAGGACTTCGCGCTCGCGTGCCGTGAGCTCCGCAA
>CAYTBM010000124.1:0-9137 GCA_964436025.1 uncultured Anaerolineaceae bacterium | reverse complement strand
AACACGAGGTGCGGCCGCACGTGGTTGAAGATGTCCTGCACCTTCTTCTCGTCCACCACATTCGCCGGCCACAGCTTGATGATGGTCTGGGGCGAAACACCCGAAATCTCGGCCGCCAGGTCGAACAGTCCGCTCTCGTTGTTGTCGAGCAGATGCAACTCCAGGGGCTGGAACGTTGCCACCTGCCGGCAGAGTTCGGAACCAATTGAGCCGGCCGCGCCGGTCACCAGCACAACCCGGTCCTTCACCGATTGGCTGCAGGCAACGTAGTCGACCTGCACCGGCTCACGCCCAAGCAGGTCGTCGAGCGTGATCTCGCGCAGAGCGTCGTTTGTGTGGCCGCTCGAGATCCAGCGCTCAACGCCAGGCACGATCCGCACCGGCACCGCCGAAGCCTGGCACGTCGCCACGATCGAGCGGATCGTCGGCCCCGGCGCTCGTGGGATCGCAATCGCCACCGCGTCAACACCATGCGCTCGGATCTGGCTTTCCAGCCCGCTGACCGGCCCGAACACCCGCAGGCCGTGCATGCGCCGGTTCTGCTTACGTGGATCGTCGTCGAGGTAGCCCACCGGCTGGTAATTCAGGCCGGGACTGTTCTGCAACTCTCTCGCCAGCGCCTGGCCGGTGTGTCCCGCACCGATAATCAGCAACCGCTGCGACGCCACCGCAACACGCGGCAACCGCAGCAGCAGCCGCGAACGCATCTTCACGAACGCCATGCCCGGGAACACCAGTTCGCCCGCAATCAGGATCACCGAGAGCGGCAGGTCGCGATCCTTCACCCAGAAGTTCACGCCGAAAATGAGTAGCGTCGCCAGGAGCACCGGCCGGAATAGCGCAAGGATGTCGCCGAGGCTGCCGTACGCCCACACCGTCCGGTACACGCCGAACAGGAGGTTCGCGGCCACATAGACGAGCGCGATCAGCGGGAAGACTTTGAGCACGAAGTCCAGGTTTTGCCGCGGCACCTCGGCGTCGAAGCGCAACAGCAACGCCGCCACATACGCGATCGCCACGACGAACACGTCCAGCACGATCGCACCCGCCGCGCGCGCGTTGTCGCCATTGAAGATCGCGCCGTTGAACCTGCGGGTGTCGTTGTTCATCGTGCGCCGCTTCCCCGTGCGACCGAGAATGCGGTTTTCAACAGAATGTGGATGTCGCCCAGAAGCGAATGGGTATCCACGTACTCCAAATCGTAGGAAGCCGTTTCTTCGTAGGTCAAATCCGATCGTCCACTTACCTGGGCCAGCCCCGCGATGCCCGGCAGCACGTCGTGCCGGCGGTGATACCCCTCAGGATACTGCGCCACGATCTCCGGGATTTCCGGCCGCGGCCCCACCAGCGACATCTCACCCTTGAGCACGTTGAACAGGTTCGGCAGTTCGTCCAGCGAGGTCTTTCGTGCGAACGCCCCGAGTCGCGTGATCCGGGGGTTCGGCCGGTCCGCCGGCGCGAAGACGAACGTAGCAAAGTCCTGTACCGGATAGCGGTCTTCTTCTCCGGGCTTCGCGTGCCGCATTGTCCGCAGCTTCCACATCCGGAAGGGCGCCCCATGAAGCCCGACGCGGTCCTGCACGAAGAACGGGTTCCCTCGAAGCTCAACGGCCAGAGCAGCCGCGGCCGCCGCCAGCAGCGGCAACCACAGCGGTGCGGTGACCACCGTCAGCCCAACATCGAACACCCGCTTCGGCACCGCGAAAGGGTACGGGCCGCCCTCGCTAGGTGCGACGCGATTCACTCCTTTGCGAGCAGTACAACTGCGGTTGCCGCCATCGCCTCACCGCGGCCAATTTCTCCCAGTCCTTCCGCCGTCTTCGCCTTCACGCTAACGACTCCAACGGTCAGTCCGGTGATCTCGGCGATGCGCTCGCGGATCAGCGTTATGTAGGGCGCGAGCTTCGGCTTCTCCGTCCGCACGGTCGAATCGACGTTCACGAGCGTCCACCCGGCCTCCCGCGCGAGCGCAAGAGCTTTGCGCAGGAAGTCGGCGCTGTCGGCATGTGCATAGCGCGGGTCACTCGGCGGAAAGTAGTGCCCTATGTCGCCCAGGGCGGCAGCGCCGAGCACCGCATCCGTAATCGCGTGGAGCAGCACATCCGCATCCGAGTGCCCCGCGAGTCCCGGCCCCTCTTCGATGATCACGCCGCCCAGGACAAGGGTCCGCGCGTCGTCCACCCGGTGAAGGTCTTCTCCCAGGCCCACTCGGAAGGTCATCCTCCAGCTCCCCTGCTGGCCAGGATCAAACCGGCCATTTGCAGGTCCAGCGGCCGCGTGATCTTGATGTTCTCCGGCCCCGCATCGACCACCGCGCATTCGAGACCCAGCCGGCTGAGCATCGCAGCGTCGTCTGTCTCATCGTTGTCGCTCATTGCCGCCGCATCCAGCCAGGCCTGCCGAAGGACCACCTGCGGCGTCTGCGCCGCCCAAAGCCGCGACCGCTCCGGATGCCCATCGACCAGCCCATCGTCCACTTCCTTGATCGTGTCCGTGACCGGCGTCGCCGCGATAGCCCCGGGCTTGCCCGCTGCCGCCGAAACGACGCGCTCGATCAGTTCAGAAGTGACCATCGGCCGCGCGCCGTCCTGGACCGCTACGTATCGCGCCGTGCAGGCGCGCAACCCCGCCTCCACGCTGTCCCTGCGTCGCGCTCCACCCGCGACCACCCGGAAGCACGCCTTCCCGCACCATTGCGCACACAGCGCTTCCATCTCCGCGATGCGCTCCCCGCCCGTGACCACCACCACGCAGCCCAGCTCGTTCGCAGCCTCGAAAGCCGTTAGCGACCACGCCAGCACCGGCCTCCCCCGCAGTTCCGCCGTCAGCTTGTCCGCCGCGCCGAACCGCGTGGACGATCCGGCGGCAACAATAACCGCGTCGAACACCATCGCCGCACCCTAGCACCCGCTGAGGTTGCGCTGTAGCGTTCGCACCTCAACACGTGACGGAGTCAGCCCATATGGGTATGGAACAGCAGGCGGCGGAGAAACTCGGAGAACCGGTGATGATGGTCGCCACGGTGTCGTCGAAGGGCACGGCGAAGAGCATCATGACGGCCGGCGTGGCTCGTCAGCTTGGTGGAGCGATTGGGGCTGCAGCCGCGGGCACGCTGGCCCACCGCGGCAGCCTCGCCACCATCGCCGGGAACAAGGGCTACATGGTGCTCGCGCTCACCGAGGCCAACCTCGCAGTCTTCAAGCAGAAGACTGGCCTGCTCAAGCCCTCCTGCGGCGACCTCCTCGGCTCGCTCAGCCGCGAAAACATCAGTTCGTTCGAACTCGGCGGCGGGACGCTCACGTCACCGCTCAACGTCACTCTTGCGGACGGCACCGAGCTCGAATTCGAAGTCCCGCGGGCTCACAAAGGCAAAGTGGAAAAGATCCAGCAAGCGCTCGCCCGGTAGCGGCTGCATTCACGCAACTGGCTGCTACCATGGAAGTTCGCCTGAGACGGCGCGCCGCACGCCGCGAAAGGAGCCTCCATGCCAGCCTCAATCGACAGCCTGCTCGCCCGAGTTTCCAAACCCGCGCGCTATGCCGGCGGCGAATGGAACAGCGTCACCAAATCCTGGGACGCCACGAATGTCCGCATCGCGCTCGCCTTCCCGGACGCCTACGACATCGGCATGTCCAACATGGGCCTTGGCATCCTCTACGACCTGCTGAACAAGGTCGACGATGTCGTCTGCGAACGCGTCTTCGCACCATGGGAAGACATGGAAGCGGAAATGCGCCGCGAGGACGTTCCCCTCTGGAGCCTCGAAACCCGCGCCAACGTCCGTGATTACGACGTTCTGGGGTTCACGCTCCAGTACGAGATGACGTACACGAACGTCCTCAACATGCTCGACCTCGCCGGCATCCCCGTGTGGGCCCGAGAGCGCTCGGACGAGCACCCCATCGTCATCGCGGGCGGCAGCGGTGCGTTCAATCCCGAGCCCCTCAGCCCCTTCATCGACGCCTTTTTCCTCGGAGAGGGCGAGGACGCCGTCATCGAGCTGGCCGGGCACGTTCGCGAATGGAAACGCGCCGGCACCCCGCGTCACCAACGGCTCCGCCAGCTGCTCGCCATGCCGGGCGTTTACGTCCCCGCGTTCTACGAGCCACGCTACGACGGCGATGGCCACTTCGCCGCGCTCGAGCCCATCGTGCCCGAGGCCCCTGCGCGCATCACCCGCCGCATCGTCGAGAAGCTCCCGCCCGCACTCGTTAAGCCCATCGTCCCGTTCCTCCAAACCGTGCATGACCGCGCAGCCGTCGAGATCCAGCGCGGCTGCACCCAGGGTTGCCGCTTCTGCCAGGCCGGCATGATCTACCGCCCTACCCGCGAGCGTTCGCCGGAAGAAGTCGTTCAGGCCGCTCGCGAACTCATGCGGAACACCGGCTACGACGAACTCTCGCTCCTGTCCTTGAGCACCACCGACCACAGTCAGATCGTGCCGATGGTCAACCAGCTCACCTCGACGTTCGAAGACCTGAAAGTCGGGATCCCCAGCACGCGCGTCGACAGCTTCTCGGTGGACGTCGCGAACGCAGTTGCGAAGGGCAAGAAGCACACCCTGACGCTCGCGCCGGAGGCCGGCAGCCAACGTCTTCGCAACGCGATCAACAAGCTCGTCAGCGAAGACGACCTGCTCGGCGCCGCCGAAAACGCGTTCGAACGCGGTTGGACCGGCATCAAGATGTACTTCATGGTCGGCCTCCCCACCGAAACCATGGACGACGTCGCCGGCATCGTCGAAATGGGCAAAAAGGTCAAGGCCATAGGCAAGAAGCACGTCGGCGGCCGGGCCCGTGTGCGCGTCAGCACCAGCAACCTCGTCCCCAAGCCGCACACGCCATTCCAGTGGGCCCGCCAGGACACCGACGAGGAACTCCAGCCCAAGCACTTCCTCCTCAAGGACGGCTGCCGCTCGGCAGGCGTCGAATTCAGTTGGAACAACCCCACCGATAGCTTCGTCGAGTGCGTGCTCAGCCGCGGAGACCGGCGCGTCGGCAATGCCATCTACGAGGCATGGCGCCGTGGCGCCAAATTCGACGCCTGGGGCGAATACTTCCGCGCCGGCCGCTGGCAGGAAGCCTTCACGGCAGCCGGCGTCGATGCCAACTGGATCGCCCATCGTGAGTGGGACACCCGCGAGCCGCTCCCCTGGGACCACGTCGATTGCGGCGTAACGAAGTCGTACCTGCGCGGCCAGTGGCGGGACGTGCACTCCGTGAAGACGGTGCCGGACTGCCATCACGGCTCCTGCAACGTCTGCGGCATGCAAAACTTCGACGCCCTTGGCGAATCGGCCGGCGTCGCCGACTGCGTCGTGAAGCTCGGCAAACTCGTCGAACTCCGCCGCGGAAGCAAGAAGTACGAGGGCGAGGCGCTCGAACTGGTGTAGGGCCGCCGCCCGCCGCCGTCTATACTGGAGACATGTCCTTCACCGTCGACGACTTCCAGGACCTCGTGAAGCTGCTCACGGACCATCCCGAGTGGCGCGCACAGCTGCGTCCCGTCGTCCTCGGCGAAGAGGTGCTGGCAATCCCCTCGCGCATGGACCGCGTCGAGGCGGCGCTCGACCGGCTCACCGAGCGAGTCGATGACCTGACCGTCCGCCTCGACCGGCTCACCGAGGAGGTGCGTGCGTTAACCACCGCGGTGCAGGCCATCGGTCAGCGCATGGACAAAATGGACGGCCGCATGGGGAACATCGAGGGCGAACTGTTGGAGACCCGCTTCGATCGCAATATGCCCCATTGGGTCCTGGACTACGTCCAGCGGCCGGTTCGCGTGTACGTTCACGATTTTGAGGCTATTTCTGCCGCGGTTTCCAGCGGACTACTCACACAGGATGATCGTCGGGACATTGCGATGCTGGACTCGTTGGTTCGCGGTATCGACACAGCCGACGGCGAGGAGACGGTGCTGGCAGTCGAATTGAGCACCACGATCAATTCGGAAGACATCGAAAGAGCCGACTCACGAAAGACGTTGCTGAAGACCGCCGGCGTACGCGCTAAGGCGCTCGTGTGCGGCTACGCCATCACTCAGGCAGCCGAGTCCTTGGCCGACGACCGGGGCGTACTCGTCACACTCCGGCGACGACCCGCCTAGACCTGCTGGAAACCCCGCCGCAAAACCAAACGGGCCTCCCGAAAGAAGGCCCGTTCGTCTTACCGCTGGTTCCCCTCTCCATTTCAGGGAGAGGGGCCGGGGGCGCGGTTACTCGTCGTCGTCGCCGCCGATGGTGAAATCGTCGTCGTCGTCGAGCGGAAGCGCGCCAATCTCTTCGTCGTCTTCATCCAGCAGCCCCACCGCGCCGGGCCGCTTGTAGGCCGAAGCTTCCCGCTCCGCCAGGATGCGCTCGAGGTCCTCTTCCTCTTCGAGGAGAAGCGACTCCGGCACATCCAGCTCGGCGTAGTGCTCGCGCTTCGGCACCTCGATGTCGCTCCGCGCCGGGATCAGCTTGCCGATGATGACGTTCTCCTTGAGGCCAAGGAGCTTGTCGGTCGAGCCGTCGATAGCCGCATTCGTGAGCACGCGCGTCGTTTCCTGGAAGGAAGCGGCTGCCAGCCACGAATCCGTGTTCAACGAGGCCTTCGTCACGCCGAGAAGCACGGGCTGCGCCGTCGCCGGCTCGCCGCCCTCAGCGATGATCTTGTTGTTCAGCTCCTCGAATGTGCGGCGGTCTTCCAGGTCGCCCGGCAGCAAGCCGGTGTCGCCCGGATGGTCCACCTTCACGCGGCGCAGCATCTGCCGCGTGATCACTTCGATGTGCTTGTCGTTGATGTTCACGCCCTGGGCCTTGTAGACCTTCTGGACCTCATCAACCATGTACTTCCGCACCGCATCCCGGCCCTGGATGTGCAGGATGTGCTGCGGGTTTCGCGCGCCTTCCGTGAGCTGATCGCCGGCGTAGACCATCTGGCCCGTTTCGACGAGCAGCCGCGCGGCTGCCGGGATGGGGTACTCGCGCTCTTCGCGCTCTTCGTATACCACCGACAGCTTGTTCTTGCCGGAGACGCGGACCACGCCCGAGATGCGGGAGGCTACCGATTCGGCCACTTCCGTGTCCTTCTTCGGCGCCGGGCCAACCGCAATAACGTGGCCGGCGACGATGCGCTCGCCATCCTTCACGGTGGCTTCGCCCTTCGACGGAATCTCGTACTCCTCGACCAGCGTGTCCACGTTCGAAACGCGCACCACGCGCCGCTCGTTCTCCTGGACGACTTCGACCACGCCGTCGGTCTCGCTGATGATCGCTTCGCCCTTCGGAGCGCGTGCTTCGAACAGCTCTTCCACGCGGGGAAGGCCGCTGGTGATGTCCGTCTGGCTTGCGACGCCACCGGTGTGGAACGTACGCATCGTCAACTGCGTGCCAGGCTCGCCAATGGACTGCGCGGCGATGATGCCCACAGCCGTGCGCTCCTTCACGAGCTCGCCGCGCGCCAGGTCCCGCCCGTAGCACAGCCGGCACAGCCCGCGCACCGCTTCGCACGACATCGGCGTCCGGACGAAGACCCGCGCCACCCGCCGGTCATCAATCTCCTTGGCGACCGACTCGCTGATCTCCTCGTCGCGTTCGCAGACGACTTCGCCCGTCTCCTCGTCCACGACCGCCATGGCGGCGTAACGCCCCATGATGCGGGCGCGAAGCGGTTCGACCGCGTCGCCCTTCGTCTCCCGCTCGATCCAGAGGCCGCTGGTCGTCCCGCAGTCCTCTTCGAGGATGATGACGTCCTGCGCCACGTCGATGAGGCGCCGGGTCAGGTACCCGGAGTCCGCTGTCCGGAGCGCCGTGTCTGCGAGACCCTTGCGGGCGCCGTGCGTCGAGATGAAGTACTCGAGGACCGTAAGGCCTTCGCGGAATGAGCCACGGATCGGCAGCTCGATGACCTTGCCGTTCGGGTCCGTCATCAGTCCGCGCATGCCGGCCATCTGGCGAATCTGGGTGATGTTACCCTTCGTCCCCGAGCTGGCCATGTAGTACAGCGAGCCGTACTCAGGCATGCGATCCTTGATCGCCTTTTCCACCTGGCTCGTCGTGTCGGCCCAGATGTTCACCGTTTCCTGGTAGCGCTCATCGTCAGTGATGAGGCCCATCTGGTACTGCTCCATCAGTTCGTCGACCCGCTGGTCGGCTTCATCGAGGAGCTTTTGCTTGTTCGCCGGCACCTGGATCTCGTGGATGGCGATGGTGATGCCACTGCGAGTCGCGTAGTGGAAACCCGTGGCCTTGATCCGGTCCACGACTTCGCCCGTCTCCTCGCTACCCATTGTGCGGTAGCACTCCGCCACAACCTTGCGCAGGTTCGGCCGGTCCATGATCACGTTCTGGAACGCGAAGCCGTCCGGCAGCACCTCATTGAAGATGATCCGGCCGACCGTGGTCTCAATGAACCGCGGCCGAGCATTACCGTCGCCGTCGGAAGGAGCCTCCTCCACCACGCCCGCGTCGCCGCTTACCGGCAGCTCGGTGCGCACGCGGATGGGCGCGCGAAGGTCGAGCATCCCCAGGTCGAACGTCAGCTTCGCCTCTTCGAACGAACCATAGACGCCTTCCGGTTGCCGGCCTGCAACCTCGCGGTATGCCCCCTTCGCCTTCGTGTCGATGTCGGTCATGTAGTAGCAGCCGAGCACCATGTCCAGCGAGGGCGCCACGATCGGGTCGCCACTGGCGGGGGAGAGCAGGTTGCGGCTGGACATGAGGATCTGCTTGGCTTCCGCCACCGCCTCACGGCTCAGCGGCACGTGCACAGCCATCTGGTCGCCGTCGAAGTCCGCGTTGAACGCCGAGCAGACGAGCGGGTGCAGCTGGATGGCCGAACCCTCGATCAGCACCGGCTGGAACGCCTGGATGCCGAGGCGGTGCAGCGTCGGCGCGCGGTTCAGGAGCACCGGGCGGTCATGGATGACTTCGTCCAGCACGTCCCATACTTCCGGCCGGGCACGTTCGACGATGCGCTTGGCGCTCTTGATGTTGTGCGCCAGGCCCTTCGCTACGAGCGAATGCATCACGAACGGCTTGAACAGCTCCAGCGCCATGCGCTTCGGAAGGCCGCACTGGTGCAGCTTCAGCTCCGGGCCGACCACGATCACCGAGCGGCCCGAGTAGTCGACGCGCTTGCCGAGCAGGTTCTGGCGGA
>CAYTBM010000123.1:0-9139 GCA_964436025.1 uncultured Anaerolineaceae bacterium | reverse complement strand
GCTGCTATTATCCGAAGCTGTCTATCTTTGTCCGGGGAGCAGTTTGAGGAAGCGATCGAAAGTACCACCGAAGCCGGCACCACCCGAGCCACGGATCAATGAACGTATCCGTGTCCCGGAACTGCGCGTCATCGACGAAGAAGGGCGCCAGATCGGCATCGTGCGGACGGCAGAAGCATTGCAAATGGCGCGTGAGCGCGAAGTAGACCTGGTGGAAGTGGCTGCACAGGCCAGCCCCCCGGTCGCCCGCCTCATGGACTTCGGCCGGTTCAAATACGAACAGGCCAAGAAAGAGCGCGAAGCCAAGAAGCACCAGCAGAATGTCCAGCTCCGCGAAGTGCGCATGAAGCCCAAGATCGATGAACACGATGTGGACTTCAAAACACGGACGGCAGCCAAACTGCTGAAGCAAGGAGACAAGGTCAAAGTCACGGTCATGTTCCGCGGGCGTGAAATCACTCACCCGCAGATCGGCAAAGCATTGCTGGACCGTGTGCAGTCGAGGCTCGATGACATCGCCACCCTCGAGAAGGACGCGATGCTCGAAGGGCGTCACATGACCATCATCCTCGCGCCCGACAAAAAGAAGATCGCGGCCAAGGCTCGCGCCGCCGCCGCTGCCGCTGAAGCCGGACAGGCCCCGGTGGAAGAGGAAGAAGACGAAGCCATCACCGCGGCTGCCGAAGCCGCCCCGGTGGTCGGTGACGACGATTACGAAGATGACGACGCCGCCGTCGAAGACGACGACGACGAAGCAGGAGACTGAATTGCCGAAGCTCAAGACCCATAAGGGCGCTGCCAGCCGCTTCCGCGTAACTGGCGGCGGAAAGATAGTGAGAATGTACGGAAGCCGGAATAACTTCCGTCGCAAGAAGCGCCAGCCCGTGACCGTCAAGTTCGGGCGAACCGTTGAAGTCGCAGAATCGCACGCGCCGATCATCAAGCGCCTGCTGTCCGGCCAGTAACCCGGGCCCCGAGGAGAACCAACCATGAGCCGAGTGAAGCGTGGCGTCACGTCCCATCGCCGCCACAAGAAAATCCTTGATCTGACGAAGGGCCACGCCGGCCAGCGGCACCGCCTGATCAAGCGCGCCAACGAGAGCATGCTCCATTCGCTGCGCTACAACTGGGTTGACCGCCGTGACCGCAAGGGCGACTTCCGCGAACTCTGGATCATGCGCATCAACGCCGCCGCACGCCTCCACGGCCTCACCTACAGCCGCCTCATCCACGGCCTCAAGGTCGCCGGCGTCGAACTCGACCGGAAGCAGTTGGCTGACCTGGCGGTCACGCGGCCTGACGCCTTCGAGACGCTCGCGGGACAGGCCAAAGCCGCCCTCGCCTGAGCCACCGTTCCCCAACACAAGGAAGGCGCCTCATGGGGCGCCTTTTTCGTGCTTCCGCATGAGGCGAATGCCGGCGCCCGCGAGCAATACTGGAAGCATGACCACGCTGCCGCACCTCTACCGCCACCACCGATGGGCAAACCTCACCCTCATCGACCACCTCGCCCAGCGCCCGGCTGAAGACCTCGATCGCCGTGCTCCCGGCGGCTTCGGCACCATCGCCGAGACGCTCACCCACATGCTCTACAACGAGATCCGGTTCCTCGATGTCCTCGAGGGCCGCCCGGCGGACGGTGACACAACGCCGCCACCCGGACCGTCTCTCGCCGACCTCCGCAGCATCGCAGTGGAGAACGCCGGCCGCCTCCTGGCCATCGCCGATCGCGTCCAGGACACGGACCGGCTCACCGGGACATTTCGGGGGCAGTCCTTCGACTTCCCGGCATACATCCCGCTGTTCCAGGCCTACCACCATGGGGTGGAACACCGCACGAACATCACCTCGATCCTTGCGACCTACGACCTCCCAACGCCGAACATTGACCTCTGGTCCTTTAACGCAGCGGGAGAACCGTCGTGATCGCCCGGGCTTTCCGCTGGACGGAGTAGACTGATCGCATGGGCTTCTACTACGGCTCCGGCGAGCCCCCGAAGAAGGAAACGCCGGAAGGGTCCTGGCGTGAAACCTTCACCATCATCGCGGTGGTGTTCAAGACCCTCGCGTTACCGCTTGGGTTGCTCTTCGGCGCGGTGTTCGGCCTCATCCTGATCATCTACGCCTTCACGATCAGCGGCTGGCTTGGTCTCGGCTTGATCGGAATCATCGTCGGTGCGGTCATCGTGCGCGGCATCTGGGAAGCGAAGCACCCTCCTGAGCTCCTGTGACCTCGCGGGACATCTTGCCGCCCCCGGTGTTGCAGCGCGTCGCCCATGTCCGCGAGCGCATCGCGCGGGCCGCCGAACGCTCCGGACGGCCTCCGTCGGACGTGACACTGATCGCGGTAAGCAAGACGTGGCCGGCGCAGGCCGTGAGCGATGTGCTCGCGGCTGGCATCTCCGACTTCGGCGAAAACCGCGTCCAGGAGGGAGTGGCCAAGGCCGCTGAGCTGGCCGCCGAACCGATCCGCTGGCACCTTATCGGCCACCTTCAGACGAACAAGGTTCGGGCCGCTCTGGGCACCTTTGCTATACTCCACTCGGTCGATTCGGAGCGGCTCCTTCGGGCGATTTCGGCTGCTGCATCCGCCCCGGTGCCTCTCATGATCGAAGTAAACGTCGCCGCTGAGCCAACGAAGGAAGGCGTGCCTCCCGCGGAGGTGGCGCCGCTGCTCCGTGTCGCCGCCGGCTTGCCGCACCTGGACGTCCAGGGCCTGATGACCGTTGCTCCGCACGTCGCGGACGCCGCTGAAGTCCGGCCGGTTTTCCGACAGCTCCGCGAACTGGCCCACGCCAACGGCCTTCGCGAACTCTCGATGGGCATGACCAACGACTACGAAGTCGCCATTGAAGAGGGCGCCACGTTCGTCAGGGTCGGCCGGGCAATCTTCGGAGAACGCGCGTGAAGGTTTGCATTGTTGGCGGCGGAGTCATGGGCGAGGCCATCCTCAGTGCGGCGCTGCAGGCCGGTGTGCTCGCTCGCGATTCCGTGACCGTCGTCGAAAAGCTCCCTGCGCGCCGGGGTCAGCTTGCCTCCGTCTACGGCGTCGCCGTTGCCGGCGATTTCGAGGCGATGGCTGGCGCCGACGCAGTCCTGCTCTCCGTGAAGCCGCAGGAAATGGCCAGCGTTCGTGGCAAGCTGAACCAGGGCGCCGTGCTCGTTTCAATCATGGCGGGCACCACGATTGCCAGCCTTCAGCAGGCGTTTGCCCACCGCGCGGTGGTGCGCGTCATGCCGAACACACCGGCCGCTGTGAAAGCCGGAATGAGCGCCTGGACCGCAACACCCGAGGTGACCGCGGATCAGCGTGACTTTGTCGCGCGGCTTCTTTCGGCAATCGGGCGCGAGGTCTATTTCGACGACGAGAAGAAGCTGGACATGGCCACGGCAGTCAGCGGCAGCGGCCCGGCTTACGTCTTCCTGTTCATCGAAGCGTTGGTCGAAGGCGCCGTTTCGGCCGGGCTTCCGCGCGCGGCGGCGGAAGAGATGGTGCTCCAGACCGTGCTTGGGTCGGCCCTGTACGCGCTCGAAAGCGGCAAGAGTCCCGCGGACCTTCGCGCGCAGGTCACCTCGCCCGCCGGCACCACCGCGGCCGGTCTCCTCGCCCTCGAAAAAGGCGCCTTCCGTGCCGCCGTGATTGAATGCGTCCGCGCTGCCCATCAGCGCGCAATCGAGCTGGGCAAAGCGTGAACGACCAAATCGCGCTCGTCTTCACGATCATCCTGTACGCACTCATCGTGGCAATCATCGTGCGCTCGCTGTTTTCCTGGTTTCCGGTTTCGCGCGACAACGAGTTCGCGCGTCTGCTGACCACCATCACCGAGCCGCTGCTCGCACCGGTCAGGCAGTTCATGCCCCGCGGCATGATGATCGACTTGTCCGGCATGATCGTCATCGGGGTGCTCTACGTGATGGTCATCGTCGTCCAGTCGGCCGCCAGCAGGTAAAGCGACTGTTTCGAGGGCGGTCCCGAGACTCTGGTATCATGATGGCAACACGGTTGCCCGCCCCGGAGATGCGACCATAAACCCCTACGTTGCCCAGCTGACCCTCACCTTCCTCAACATCCTCATGTGGGCCGTCATCGCGCGCTCGTTGCTGAGCTGGTTCCCGATCGACCAGTCGAGCCCGCTTTTCCAGATGCTCCACCGCGTCACCGAGCCGATCGTCGAGCCGATCCGGCGCATCATGCCGAACACCGGCATGATCGACCTCAGCCCGATGATCGCGATCATGCTGATCATTGCCATGCAGTACATGGTTGCTTCGCTCGTGGCCGCCTGAGCGGGAAGCACGCCGGTTGTCCGTGCCGCCCCGTGTGTGACACTGCAATTCGATGACTGACCTGGCGATCCGCGCAGTCAACGTCTCCCGCCGCTACGGCGAACGAGTGGCCCTCGACGGGTTCACGCTCGATGTGCCGAAGGGCGGCGTTTTCGGACTTCTCGGCCCCAACGGGAGCGGAAAAAGCACCTTCATCGCCATGCTTGCCGCCATGCAGCCCGCGGATGCCGGCACAGTTGAGATTTTCGGACAGCCGGCCTCCCGAGCCCTCCTGCGTCGCGTTGCCACGGTTTTCCAGGAGAACACCGCCGACCCGCTGATGAAGGTGAGCGAGTACCTGCGCTTCTCCGGGCGCCTCTTCGGCGTTGACCCCGCCGAGTTGCGCGCCCGCAGCCTGCAACTGCTTGAGAAGTTCGGGCTCGGCGCCCGCGCTGCAGACCCCGTTGCCGGCCTCTCGGGAGGCATGCGCCGCCGCCTCGAAGTGGTCCGCGCGCTGCTCCACCGTCCCGAACTCCTGTTGCTCGACGAACCAACCACGGGCATTGACGCCGAGGAACGCTCAATCCTCTGGCGCGAACTGCTCGACGGCGCCGCCGGTACCACCGTCCTGCTCGCGACCAACGACCTGGGCGAAGCAGACGCCGTCTGCGACAACGTTGCCTTCATCCAGAACGGCCGCGTGGTCATCAGCGGGACGCCGGCAGCGCTCAAGGCTGGCCTCCGCCGAGAGTCCGTACGCATCGGCCTGGTGGACGCTTCGGATGGCACCATCGCCCGGATCGCGGCCATTCCCGGCACCGGCGAACTCGCCCGCGACGACGACATGGTCGTGGCCACCACGGACGACGCATCGACGTTCGTGCCGAGACTCTTCGAAGCAGCACCCGGGGCGGTCCGCTCCGTGACCATCGCGACGGCATCGCTGGAAGACGCGTACTTCCAGCACGTCCGCCGGCGCAGCGAAGGAGCGCCCGGGTGAACGCCGCCCTGACTCTCGCAAGCCGGGACCTGATGGCCGTCGTGCGGTCCCGCTCGCAGCTCTACAGCTCCATGCTGACCCCCCTGCTTTTCCTTGTGTTCCTGGGCAACGGCGTTTCCCACGGCCTCCAGCCGGCGAACCTGGAGGCCGGCAACTTCACCGCCTACCTGGTGGCGGGCACGGTCGTCATGACCTCGGTCTTCTCCTCCACGTTCTCGAGCGCCTCCTACTACCGCGACCGGGATAGCGGCCTGCTTCGCCTCCTCCTTTCCACGCCGCACGCGCCGAGGACACTCCTCCTCGGCAAGTCGCTTGCGGCGCTGGTCATCGGCGTGGTCCAGGCGCTCATCGTCCTGCTCGCCGCCGCGCCGTTCGTCGACTTCGAATGGCAGTACGGCGTCGTCCCCGGCATCGCTATCGCCCTCGGGGCCGTGGTCCTGGTCAACCTCATGCTCACCGGCCTGGCCCAGGCGCTCGCCTCGCGCATCCAGTCGATGCAGGGCTTCCACCTGCTGATGAACCTCGCGCTCTTCCCGCTGCTCTTTTTCAGCGGCGCCTTCTTCCCGATTAACGACCTTCCGACGTGGCTGCGCATCCTCGCCTTCGTCAATCCCCTGACTTACGCCGTCGATGCACTCGAACTCGCCACCTACGCCGCTTCCACCGACACTTTCATCGGCCTCGGGATCGACTTCGCGGTGCTGGCCGCGCTGGCGGTCGCGGTGTATGCGGCGGGGCTGGCGCGGATGCCGAAAGTGACCTGGAGCGGGGAGTAGGCCTACTCCGGTTCCACGGACATCCTCCCCGGCAAGACGGCGATGATCAGAATGTGGTCGGGGAATCGTTCGTACATGATTCGGTAGTCCTGTTCGATGAGTTCCCGCACGTACGGATTCTCGAATTCTGGGATCATGCGGCCGGAATCTGGGAACTCCGCCAGTTGGCCCGTGCGCCGCGCTATGGCCTTGACGAGGGCGTTCGATGAGTCCACTGAGTAGAGTGCCCGTTGGCTTCGGATCGCGCGGATATCTCGCCGGGCTTTTTCCGACCACCTGACAGTCATTCGTCGAGGGTCAGGCCGTACTCAGCGAGCAGTTCTTCGGTGGTGACAGTGGGTTCCTCGCGAGCAGAACGCCTACCTTCCTCGATCTCCGCACGCACGTGGAGGAGGTATCGAACCTCGTCCCAGGTCGGATCCTCCGGGAGGCTATCGATCATCTTGTGCAGTTCGTCTTTCGCCACGGTCTGCGCCATAGAGCCAGTATACCAAGAGAGCCCGGTGACCCGGAGCGGCTAGGGATCCTCGAGGAGCTTGAGTTCGCGCAACTGCTCCGCAATCACTTTCCGGTCGTCGAGATCCGCGATTGCGTCCAGTGCGGAACTGGCGCGGATGGCGTAGTCGATTGCTGCATTCGTGTCGCCACTCGCGAGGTTCGCTCTCGCCAAGACTTCAAGCGCGGAGGCGAGGTCCCAATCCTCCAGGCCCTCGCCCCCTGCCTCCACCAGGTCGAGGCATCGCTGTGCGTGATGTTTCGCTGGATCTCCACGCCCAAGAGCGGCGTAGACACGAGCGCACTGGTTTTCGCCCCGTGCGAGGTTCGCTGGCGTCCCTCCGTATCGCCGCCAGTGATATGCGGACGCATGCACCGTGTGCAGCAACTCATCGTCCTGAGCCGGCGTTCGGTCCGGAGTCAGCATCAGATCCCAACTTCGGTTGAAGCAGGACACCGCCAGCCGCCGATGCATCGCAGTGGAGATCTCGTCGGGATCTTGTGCGCCCATCAGCGGCCTCCGTCCCGTGCGGCTACCTCACCCGCACTTGTTGTAGAAGCAGTTGTGGCAGATCAGGCAACCTTCGGCGTAGTACAGCACCGCACCGCACTCGGGGCAGCCGACGCCGCTCGCCACCGCGTCCGAGTGCTTATTCGCGGCCACGCTGGGGTTCGTGCTTTCCACGATCTCCTGCGCCGGGATGAGCGTCGGCTGGATGGCGCTGTTCGCGCCGTCGAACTTCAGCTCCAGCCAGCGGAACACGTAGTCCACGATGCTCGTGGAGATCGGGATCTGGCGGTTGCTCGTCGGGCCGCTGGGCTCGAAACGCGTGTTCTTCAGCTTCGCCGAAAGCTCGGACAGCGGGACTCCGTACTGGAGCGCGTAACTCGTCAGCATCGCCACCGTGTCCATCAGGCCGGAGACCGTCGAGCCCTGCTTGTTGACGTTTATGAACACTTCCCCCGGCGTCCCATCATCGAACAGGCCGACCGTCATGTAGCCTTCCTGCTCGCCCACCCGGAACTTGTGGGTGATTGCCTGGCGCTCGTCCGGCAGCTTCCGCCGCACCGGTCCCATCGCCTGCGTAATGATCGCCTGGGCGGCTTCGATCGCCTTCTCGCCGTCCGACTTGTCTGCGTGCTTCAACACCTGCAGCTCCCGGGAGCCGTCGCGGTAGATGGTGATGCCGTTGCAGCCGGTCCGGTAAGCCAGCTCGTACGCCGTGCGCACATCGTCGACCGTGGCGCTGTTCGGGAAGTTAATGGTCTTTGAGACGGCGTTGTCCGTGAACTCCTGGAACGCCGCCTGCATGCGCACGTGCCACTCCGGCGCGATGTCGTGCGCGGTGACGAACGTTTCCTTCACCCACTGCGGCACCTCCGCGCGCTCTTCCAGGTGCCCGCCCTCGGCGAGGAACCGGATCAGCTCGTCGCTGTAGAAGCCCTCAGCCTTCGCAACGGCTTCGAACTGCTCGTTCACTTCGGCCAGCTCGGTGCGCTTCGTCGGGTCGTCTTTGTCCAGGTAATGCGAGCGGATAAACGCCAGCGAGAACACCGGCTCGATACCGCCCGAGCAGTTCGCGATGATGCTCAGCGTGCCCGTGGGCGCAATCGTCGTGCGCGTGGAATTGCGCATCGGCCGTGGACCTTCCATGCCGCCGGGACCGTAGATCGACTCGTTCCAGTCCGGGAAGTTGCCGCGCACGCGCGCCAGCTGCTCGGAGGCCGCGTCGGATTCGCGCTGGATGTGCGACATGACTTCGCGGGCGGTCGTCAGCGCTTCTTCCGAGTCGTACGGGATGCGCAGCTCAATGAGCAGGTCCGCCCAGCCCATCACGCCCAGCCCGATGCGCCGGATGGCGTGCGAAGTCTCAGCGATCTCGGGGATCGGGTAGTTGTTCATCTCGATGACGTTGTCGAGCAGGTGCACCGTCCGCCGCACCACCGTGCCGAGAGCTTCGAAGTCCACCGTCTTGCTGCCCGGCGCGCCCTTGGTGAAGTGGCCAAGATTGATGGACCCGAGATTGCACGAGTCGTACGGGTAGAGCGGCTGCTCGCCGCAGGGGTTCGTGGATTCGACCGGGCCGCGCGGCGGCACCGGGTTCGCCCGGCCGGAATTGATCCGGTCGATGAAGATGACGCCCGGGTCGCCGTTCTTCCAGGCGTTCGCGAACATCGTCTCCCAGACCTTGCGCGCGTCGCGTTGACCAACAACCTGCCCGTTCGTCGGGTTGATCACGTCGAACGTGCCGCCCGTCTCGACCGCCTTCATAAACGGCTCGGTCACGGCCACGCTGATGTTGAAGTTCTGCAGCGTCGTCATGTCTGCCTTCATCGCGATGAATTCGTCGATGTCGGGATGGTCCACGCGCAGGATGCCCATGTTCGCGCCGCGGCGGGTGCCACCCTGCTTGATCGCCTCAGTCGCGGAATCGAACACCCGCATGAACGAGACCGGGCCGCTCGCGACGCCCATCGTCGACTGCACACGGTCATTCGCCGGGCGCAGTCGAGAGAAAGCGAAACCCGTGCCCCCGCCGGACTTGTGGATCATCGCCGTGTGCTTGATCGCCTCGAAGATGCCTTCGATCGAGTCTTCCAC
>CAYTBM010000122.1:0-9179 GCA_964436025.1 uncultured Anaerolineaceae bacterium | reverse complement strand
GCCTTGCTTATGAACATCGGTCAACCTACCACAGGCAATGCATAACGGCAATTTCGCAGACGCCTCGCCCACCCTCATCCTGCTCGTTGGGCTGCCCGGCTCCGGCAAGACTACCTTCGCACACGCGCTTGCTGGCCGCCTCCCCCTGCGGCATATCGAAAGCGATGCCGTTCGGCTCGGGATGACGGCCGCACCGACCTACTCACCGTTCGAAAACAGCGCCGTCTTCGCCCTCGTGGATGGGGCCGCCCGCGAGGCACTTCTCGACGGCTGCCACGCATTGGTCGATGCGACGAACCTCACGAACCGGGATCGCCGTCGGTTCTTCCGCATGGCCGAACAACTGCAGGTCCGGCTCATTGCGGTGAGACTGACTGCTCCCGCTGGTGTCATCCGCGGCCGGCTCGCGGGCCCCCGTGCGGGATTCTCAGAGGCCGGAGTGGACGTCTTCGAGCGCATGAAGACGCGCCTTCAGGCACTGCCCGTGCCGACCGTCGTCGTTGACTCGCAGTTCTCGTTGAGCCCGGCCATCGACCTTGTGCTTCGCCTGATCGACGATCGAGCGCAGTGAACAGCGGTCGCCCGATGATGCTGCTGCGCGCCCGAACCCGGCCCGAAGTGAGGGAGGAGTTCGACCGTTGGTTCGATGTCGTGCACATGGCGAACGTGCGCAGCATCCCCGGGATCGCGCGAGTCCTGGCGGGCCGGGCGAATGGTGGCACGAGGCTGGGCGTCTACTTGTTTGAGAACGCGGAGACGGTCCAGTCGGCCCTGACCAGCCCCCAGGCTGCGTACACCCGGGGTACGTGGGAGCGGTGGCAGGCTGAAATGGAGGAAATGTCACTCGAACTTTGGGCCGAAGTGGTCTCGATGCCAACGTTCGAGGAGATCAACTGAGTTGCCGCACCACCCACCCACGCATTGGAAATCGGTTGACGGGTTAGTCGTAGCGCGTTTCCGCCACGGGCCGCTGTGGAATTTCAGCTACCTCCTGGCGTGCTCCGAAACCGGCGAAGCGGCCGTGATCGACCCCGCGTGGGACGCGGAGGCCATGGCGGCAGCTGCCGCGGGCCGTGGCCTCCGGATTACTACCATCCTTCTCACGCACGGCCATTCGGACCACGTCAACGGGGTGGCCGCGCTGGTCGCGGCAACCAGGGCGCGGGCGTTCGTCCACGCGCTCGATGAGGACGGCCTGCGGGCCCACGGCGCGGAAGCGACTTCGTTTTCCGGTGGAGAGTCGTTCAGCTTCGGGGGTCACGAAGCCGTCGCGTTGCACACACCCGGGCATACCCCCGGCTCGGTCACGTTCCAGGCGGGCCGGCTGCTGTTCACCGGCGACACACTGGCGGTCGGGAGCCCGGGGACACCGGGGCCGGCGGGCGGCTCACTGGAAGCGCTCTGGCAATCCACCCGCCTCGTGGCCGGCATGCATGACGAAATGATGGTCCATCCCGGTCATGACTCCGGGCCTGAACCTGCGGCCCGGCTGGAGGTGGAACGGGCCCGCAATCCCGCATTGCTCGCCGCGACACTTGCGGAGTTTCGGGTCGCCGTCGAACGCGCGACTGGCCGCTCGCATGCTTAGCTCGCGAAACTCCACGGCGAAGCTGGTGCTTCCTCGAAGCGCTGGACTCGATTCCTTCCGGCGCGCTTCGCCTCGTAGAGCGCCATATCAGCTTCCTTGATCAGCCAGTCAGGGGAGGCCTGGCTGGCTTTGCGGTAGGCATTGACTCCCGCGCTGATGGTGACGTTGAGCCGCTTTCCCGCGGCGACCATTGTATTGGCCTCGATCGACGCGCGGATGCGCTCAGCCAGGTCGATCGCGCCTTCGATCGGCGTTGCCGGGAGTACGACCACGAACTCTTCGCCGCCGTAACGGGCGCAGAGGTCGGCCTCGCGAACCGTTTCCGTGAGGGCCATGGCCACGTTGCGGAGGACCTGGTCGCCGGCCTGATGGCCATAGGTGTCGTTCACTTTCTTGAAGAAGTCGATGTCCAGGATGATGACGCTGAGTGGCGTGCCGTACCGCGACGAGATGCGGAACTGCTCGCCCAGGTACTCCTCCAGGTGCCTCCGGTTGGCCAGGCCGGTGAGGGCGTCGGTGGAGGCTTCTACCGTGAGCCGGTCACGCTCCGCCAGCAATTGCGCGTTCTCTCGCTCGGTCTCGAGGGTGAGTTGCATCAGCGCCTGGTGCGCCCGCACCAGCACGGCCTCGGCCGATACCCCCGCTTCCGGCACGTCCAGCATGGCGCCCAGGACGCCGGCATCTTCGATAATCCTCGCGATCAGCGCATCCGAAGCCTCGGCGTCGATGCCGAACAATTGCTGGCAGTCCCAGCGGAAGCGCGTCAGTGCGCCGGCCGGGTCTTCACCGAGCGTGAGGTCGGCGGCGGCTTCCGCTGTGGCGACGCAGCGGACGATGTCGCGGTAGTCGCTGTCTGCGTCGTCCGGGCGGGGGAACATGCGGATGGCCATAACCAGCGCCTCGGGCAGGTTCCACTTCTCCGCGAGGGCGGCGCCAGCCTCCGCGTGGTCGAACCCGAAGCGCTCCTTTTCGAGCGTGCGTTGCCGGGTGAGGTCACCCTGCACGGCCTCGGACACGGCGTGGAACGGGTCTCCCAGCACCTGTTCCATTGCGACCACGCCAATGAGGTGGAGGAGCCCGCCGAGGAACGCTTCGTCGGCGCAGGCGAACCCTGCCTTCGTGGCGATTGTGCGGGCACCGGCGGCGGCCAGCAGGCTGCGCTGCCAGATGTCCGTGTGGTCGAACCCTTTGCGCTGGTTCTTCCGCATATTGCCCACCAGCGAGAATCCGAGCGCCAGCGTCTTCACGCTGCGAAGTCCGAGGACCATGACCGCGTCGCGGACACGTGTGACGGAGCGGGGCCGCCCGTAGAAGCCCGAGTTCGCCGTCTTCAGGACGCGGGCCGCCAGCGCAGGGTCACGCATGATGGTTTCCGCGAGGACATCGATATCCAGGTCTTCGCGCTGGACGAGCGCGATGATCTGCACCGCGACCGCGGGGATGGTGGGCAGGCTTGCGGACTCCATGAGTTCGCTGAGTGACGGCGTACCCGGCATGTGGCTCCCTTGCGCTTTCACGCCGGCCGTCCCGGGCGCTGTGTGTCTGCAACTGGGTTATCGGCATGCCGGGACTGGAAATTGACGGGGAAATCCGGTGACTTCTCAGGGAAACCCTTACGGCGCCACTTCACGCTCGAATCGCCTTCGCTGCCAGTGGGCTACTGCGCTTCGTAGGCCTCCGCCCTGGCAACCGCCATCGCCAGCGCATCCGATAGCCTTCGCGCTGCATCCAGCGTGAGTTCCACCGATACCCGAGCACCGGGGCCGGCCGACTCGTTGACGAAGTCGATGTTTAACGCGTGTTCAAGGTCCACGTGAAATGGGTGGTCGTAGCTCACCGCCGCTTCCGTGAGGGCGAACCAACCCGTCAGGCCCTTCCCGCTGCCCGTGACCGAAGTCTTCTCCACGATATTCGCGCACATCGGCTAGCTCCCCAGCTTTCGCGCGAAAAAGTCCAGTACCTTGTTCCAACCGTCGACCGCCTGCTCAGCGCGGTAGGCCTGGGGCCGGTCGTAGTAGAAGAAGCCGTGCCCGGCGCCGTCATAGCGATGGAACTCGTACTCCTTGCCGTGCTCTTTGAGCGCCGCTTCGTGGACATCCACCTGTTCCGGCGTGGGGGCTCGGTCATCGTTGCCGAACAGCCCAAGCATTGGGCAGTCCAGGTCTTTCGTGTATTCCACCGGCGAGACCGGCCGCATCGGGTTCAGGTCTTCCTGGCGCATGACCACGCCGCCGCCCCAGAGGTCGACAACGGCGTCGAATCCCGGCGCACAGCTTGCGGCAAGCACGGCGTGGCGGCCGCCTGAACATGTCCCGATGACGCCCACCTTGCCATTGCTGTTCGCCTGGGCGCGCAGAAAGTCACGCGCGGCGGCGGCATCGCCCACCACCTGGTGGTCCGGAATGCCGCCCTGGCCGCGGATCTTCACGGCCACGTCTTCCGGAGTTCCGTGGTCGACGCGGCAGTAGAGGTCCGGTGCGATGACGGCGTAGCCGTGATAGGCGAGCTTGCGGCTGACTTCCTTGGACCACTCGTCCCAGCCGGGGAAGTGGTGAAGCCAGACGACACCGGGGAACGGCCCGTCGCCGATGGGGCGGGCGTAATACGCGTGGATCATGTCGCCGTTGTCGCCGGGGATGGAGATGCTCTCGGCAATCATCCCCTCGTACTTGTCGGTCGTGACGGGCATGGCGGGCCTCGGTGGGAAGATAGGGCGGGATTCTACGCGGGAAACTTCACGTCTGCGTCAACGTTGGTTCCCGCATCCCGTCAGCGCGAGAAGATCTTCCCGTACGCGGCCTGGTTCGCCGCCGCGCGGTCCTGCTCCGCGCGCCGTTCGGCCGGCGTGGCCATCGAGGCAATTGCGGCTCGCTCCAGCTCAATGCCGCTCGCAAGGTCGAGGTCCATGCTCTTCTTCACCAGTTGCTTTGCGGTACGCAGGGCGAAGGGCGCCCGCTGCGCGAAGATGCCGGCGTACCGCAGCGCTTCGTCCATCAAGCGGTCCGCAGGCACCACGGAGTTCACGAGCCCGATGCGATAGGCCTCGGCGGCGCTGATCGGCTCGCCGGTCATAATCATCTCTTTCGCTCTGCCCATGCCCACGAAACGGGCGAGACGCTGCGTGCCGCCGCCCGCGGGGAGCGCGCCGAACTTGATTTCGGGCGTCCCGATCTGGGCGTGGTCCGCCATAACGCGGATATCGCAGGAGAGGGCGATTTCGCAGCCCCCGCCCATCGCCGCCCCGTTGATGGCCGCGATGACCGGCTTCGGCATGTCTTCGAACAGGTTGAAGAAGTCCAGGTCGAGCCCTCCAGCCGGCCCGCCGCCGCGCAATTCACGCAGGTCAGCGCCGCCACAGAAGTGCTTGCCGGCGCCCGTGACGATGACTGAGCGGACGCCGTCGTCAGTCGACAGCTCGGCGAAAAGCGCCGTCACTTCGGCCGTCAGGCTTGGTGAGATGGTGTTCGCCCGGTCGGGACGGTTAAGCGTGAGGACCGCGACCTCATCGGCGACATCGAGCGTGATGGTCTTGTAACCGGCGTAGGAGGGCATCGGCGTGTCCCTTCGGCGAACTCGCGCGAACACTGAAGTTCGCGGGCGAGCCTGTCAACGCGTTGACAGAGTTGCCTCGCCTCTCCACGCTTCGCCATCGCCGACATCCCGGCCCGCCGCAGCCGGCCCGAGGAATGCAGATGGACTTCGATCTGAGCGAAGAGCAGCAACTCCTGAAGACCACCGTACGAGACTACGTGGAGAAGGAGATCGCGCCGCAGGTCAACGAGTACGAGCGCAAGGGCCCGTTGACCAGGGAAGATGCCATCGGGTTCATCAAGCAGCTCATGCCGTTCGGGTTCTACAACGGCCGGCTGGACGAGGACTGCGGCGGCTCGAACCTGGATGCCAAGACCTATGGCGTCATCAACGAAGAGCTTTCGCGCGTTTGGGCGGGTCTTTGCGGGGTGCTCTGGATCGCCGGTAGCTATCCCGCCGGCTTGAGCGATGCTGACCGCAGCGAAATCAGGGCCCGGCTACGCGCTGGCGAAAGCATCGGTTGCGGGGCCATCAGCGAGCCCGAAGCCGGCTCGGGCTCCTCGTACCTCACCACTCGCGCCGTGGCCGACGGCGACCAGTGGGTCGTGAACGGTACGAAGACCTGGATCTCCTGCGGACCTATCGCCGACCACATGAACCTCATGGTGACAGTTGACCCCGGTTCCGGGCGAGAAGGAGTGCGGAGCCTGCATCTGCGCAAGGAGACCTCCCCCTGGGAAGTGGTCCGCCACAACAATCTGCTCGGCGTGCGCGCCTGGCCCAACGGTGAGCTCCGTTTCGACGACGTGCGCGTGCCCCGCACCAACATGCGCGCCATGCGGGCCGCAGAGGACCCCACGGCGGCGGCGCGGGTATGGAACTTCCAGCAGCCGCGCACGATGCTCGCCATCATGGCCGTCGGCATCGCTCAGGCCGCGATCGATGACTCCATCCGCTACATGAAGGAACGCCACCAGTTCGGCAGGCCGATCGCCAGCTTCCAGCTGGTCCAGGAGATGCTCTACGAGATGGTGGTCGAGACCGAATCCGCCCGGTTCCTGACCTACCGAGCGATGGACCTCCAGGACAAAGGCCGCGATTCGACCTGGGAAGCCGCCATGGCGAAGGGCTTCGCGACCGAGATGGCCGTCCGCGTCACATCGCGCGCCATCGAAATTCACGGCGCTCTGGGGCTGATGGAGGACTACCCCATCGAGCGCTACTTCCGCGACGCCCGTTCACTGACGATTCCGGATGGCACCACGGAGATTCAGAAGCTCGTCGTCGGGCGGCGCCTGACCGGCATTTCGGCCATCAGCTAGGGCGAAGGAGGCAAGGCGATGACAGACCAACCTGCGGCATGGTTCGTATCCGCCGAGGGACAACCGCTCTTGCGCTGCGTGCATTGCGCCGCGTGCGGCAAGGATATGTTCCCGCCCCAGGCGTACGGCTGCACCGGCTGTGGCGCCTCGGGCGGCGACCTCGTCGAGGCGGGACTTCCCGCATCCGGCACGCTGCTCACCTTCGCGGTGGTCCGCGTGCACGACCGCCACCCCGTGCCGTTCACCCTCGGCGATGTCGAGTTGGCGGCCGGTGGACCGATCGTGCGTGTGCAGCTTCGCGACGGCTGGACGGCACGCATCGGCGCATTCGTCGAAGCCCGCATCGTCGATGATGCCGACGGGCAGCACCTCGAATTCGTTGCCGTCGGGGTGACCGCATGAAGACGCTCTCTGACCTGAGGCCTGTCTACGTGGTCGGCGTCGGCCTGCATCCGTACCAGAACCGTTCCGACACGACCTACGTCACGCTCGGCCTGCGCGCCGTGCGTGAAGCGCTCACCGACGCCGGGATCGCCTGGCCGGCGGTCGAGAGCGCGTATGTCGGCAATGCGCTTGTCGGCATGGCCGCCGGCGCGGGCATGCTCCGCTACCTCGGCATGACCGGCATCCCCTTCGCCCAGGTCGAAAACGCCTCGGCTTCGGGTTCGACCGCGTTCCGGCAGGCCGTTTACGAAGTCGCCGCCGGGTTCACGGACGTCTCTCTTGGGATGGGCGTGGACACTGTCGACCAATGGCGATCAGGGCCGGGGAAGGCGAAGGTGCGCGGGCTCGCTGACCACCTTGCCGCGCCGTTCACGCACTTCGCCATGCTCACCGAGAAGTACATGCAGGAATGGGGCGCCACGCCGGAGCAGATCGCGATGGTCGCCGTGAAGAACCACCGCAACGGCGCGCACAACCCATACGCCCAGCGCCAGAAGGAACGCACCCTCGAAGAAGTGATGGCGCCGCCGGTCATCTCCGGTGTGCTCACCCGGCTGCAGTGCACGCCCGTTGGCGATGGCGCGGCCGCGGTGATCGTCATGTCCGAAGAAGGCATGGCGCGCCATCGGATCGACCGCCAAAGGGCCATCCGCGTGCTGGCCTCGGCCTCACGCTCGGAGGAGAACTTCGGTCGTGAGAACTTCGATGTCGCACTCACGCGAAAGACGACCTACGAGGCCTACGCCCAGGCCGGAATCGATCCAAAGGACCTCGACGTCCTGGAAGTGCACGACGCGTTCACCATCGAAGAACTCCTGTACGTCGAGGCCATGGGACTGTGCCGTCCCGGGGAAGCGGCAGCGGCGCTGGAACGCGGCGACTACAACATTGGCGGCAAGCACGCGGTCAGTGCCTCCGGTGGCCTCATCGCGATGGGCCACCCGCTCGGGCCCACAGGCGCCGGCCAGGTGGTGGAAGTGGTTCGCCAGCTGCGTGGCGAGGCTGGAGTACGCCAGCAGCCGAACGCCAGGCTCGGACTCACGCACATGGTCGGCATTGGCCCCGTCTGCCTGGTGCATATCCTCGGGCTGGAAGGCTGAGCCAGCGGCGCGAGCAAAGCGGCTCTGGAACGATCCGCGAAGAATTCAATGCCGCTGACTCGACCATCGGCGAGGATGTCGAGTATCACATCCGTCTCGTCTTCGCGCATGAGGATTATATTGCCCGCAAACCGTGCGGCTGACTCATCTGCGTTGAGGGAAGACCGGTCCAGGAACTGGTAGCCACAGACCTTCGGAGAGCAGCAAGCGTTCGCCTGGGCGCGCGTGCAGGCGGCAAGCGCCTCGTGCAGCTGCCAGTCGTCCGGGAGCTGCTTTCGGGCGAGTTGCACCAGCCACCGTGGGTCATACGGCGCCCATGGGTTCGGGTTTGGCCGCGGCGTCATATACAGTCGAGGCATGGAACGAGCGTAGCAGAACTGCTCCGCGTGACCGCCGCAAACGAAAGACCCGCCCCATTGGGCGGGTCTTCGACTTGAACTTTGCCGCGCTCGCGTTACCGGCTCGCGGCCCGCTCGATCGCCCGCCGCGTGAACACCTTCACCATCGCTCGCCGGTAGGCTTCGGAGGCGTGGATGTCACTGTTCACGTCCTCAAGGTTCGTGTCGGCGATGGCAGCTGCGGCGTCGATGTTCGCCTGTGTCAGCTCTTTTCCGGCGAGTGCGGCTTCCACGTTCGTTAGCCGCTGCGCGTGCGTCGAAGCACCCGTGATGCCGATGCGCGCCGACGTGCACGTGCGCCCATCCATCTCGAGCACGGCGGCTACGCCGACGATGGCGTAGTGCGAGGCCCGCTGATGCAGCTTCACATAGGCCGCGTGCTGGGCGGGCGGAAGCTGGATCCCGGCGATGATTTCATCCTCCGCCATGTCCACCGTGAACATGCCCTGGAAGAAGTCGCCGGCCTTCACCGCGCGCCAGCCTCCGGGACCCTTCAGGTGGATTTCAGCGTCGAGCGCGACCATGACCGCCGGATAGTCAGCCGAGGGGTCGGCATGCGCGAGAGAACCGCCCATCGTGCCGCGGTTGCGCACCTGGGGGTCGGCGATCTCGGCCGCGCACTCGCTCACCACCGGGCAAACCCGGCGGATCAGGTCCGACTGCAGCACTTCTGTGTGGGTGGTGGCCGCGCCCACCTGCACCTTGCCGTTCTGTTCCGTGATCCCCTTGATCTGCGGGATCCGCGAGATGTCGATGAGGGTGCCGGGCTCGCTCAGGCGCAGCTTCATCAGGGGGA
>CAYTBM010000121.1:0-9202 GCA_964436025.1 uncultured Anaerolineaceae bacterium | reverse complement strand
AGGAAGAGGTCGTGCGTCTCTTCGATGACTTCCTTGATGCGCGCGTTCGGCCGGTCGATCTTGTTCACGACGACGATGGCGTGGAGGCCGATTTCGAGCGCCTTGCGCAGCACGAACTTCGTCTGCGGCATCGGCCCCTCAACCGAGTCAATCAGCAGCAGGCAGCCGTCGGCCATGTTCAGCACGCGCTCCACCTCGCCCCCGAAATCGGCGTGGCCGGGCGTGTCGATGATGTTGATGCGGATGCCCTTGTAATCGACCGCGGCGTTCTTCGCCATGATCGTGATGCCCTTCTCGCGTTCGAGCGGGTTCGAATCGAGGATCAGCGAGCCGACCTGTTCGTTCTCGCGGAAGACGTTGGACTGCTTCAGCAGCGCATCGACCAGGGTGGTCTTGCCGTGATCGACGTGAGCAATGATGGCGATGTTCCGTACATCGGGACGGCGGGATGTCATTAAACCAGTGTGCTGGAGGGTTGGTTAACTGGATAGGCGGGTCCCTCCGGGTACTCGGCACTCGGTGCCCGGCACTCAGAACTCCCCATTCGTCCAGTCTTTCCCAAGCGCCGCCCACACCGCACACTGGAATCACACACCCCGCACTTCCACGGCAGGAGGGACAGCACCCATGTCGCAGAGCTTCGAACTCATCCAGGAGATCACCTCGGGCAAACGCCCCGATGCCGACATCGTCCGCCCCTCGGCCATCATGCCGTTCGTCATTGAATCCGACGGGCGCCGCGAGCGGGGTTACGATATCTACTCGCTGCTCCTCAAGGAGCGCATCGTCTTCCTCGGCACGCCAATCGACGCCATGGTCGCGAACGTCATCATCGCCCAGCTCCTCTACCTCGCCCGCGAGGACGACGAGAAGGACATCATGATGTACATCAACAGCCCCGGCGGCAGCGTCACGGCGGGCCTCGCCATCCTCGATACGATGGCCCTTATCCGTCCGGACGTGCAGACCCTCTGCATGGGCATGGCCGCCAGCATGGGCACCGTGATGCTCACCGCCGGTGCGAAGGGCAAGCGCTTCGCCCTCCCGAACAGCACCATCCACCTCCACCAGGTGCTCGGCGGCGCCCAGGGCCAGGCCCGCGACATCGAAATCCAGGCGCGCGAAACCCTCCGTCTCCAGAAGGTCCTCCGCAACATCATCCAGGAGACCACCGGCCAGCCGATGGAGCGCATCGAACACGACACCGACCGCGACTTCTACCTCGATCCCGCCGGCGCGAAGGAATACGGCCTCATCGACGAAATCCTCGAAAAGCCGAGCAAAGCCGCGGTCGCACTCAACGGCAAAGCCCCGTAGTCGAACCCTGGAGTCGCGGGGCTCTGTCCCCGCTAGCGTCAGCCAAACGAAAAGCCGATCATCAACGCCGCCGCTCAACTTGGCCAACACCTCACCCCGCCTGCCAGAACGTCAGCCACGTCCCCTCCGGGTCTTCGACTGTGAATTCGCGCTGGCCCCAATCGCGCGCCGCCAGCGGATCGACAACCCTCGCGCCCGCGCCCTGCACCTTCGAGTAGAGCGCATCCAGGTCCGGCGCCTCGATGTAGAGCGCGCTCGCGGACGGCGTCCCGAGCCGCTCGCGAATCGCCGCGTTGTACGCATCGGAATAGAAGTTGCTCGCCGCCTCGATCATGATGGTGGCCTCGCCGAACTTCAGCGCGTTGTTGTCCGAAACGTCTTGCGAGCGCTGCATTTCGAACCCGAGTACGTCCCGGTAGAACGCCACGGCGGCCTCCACGTCCTGCACTCGGATCGAGGGGATAACTGCATAACCGGGCACGGCAAAACCTCGGAAGGGGTGGCCTTACGATACGCCGCCGCGCAACCTCAGCGCGCCCGCCTGTACCGCAACTCCAGCACGCCGGGGCTCGAAGGCTCGCTCGACACCAGCTCCAGCGCGTAGGAGCTCGGCACGCCATCGAACAGCCGCGTACCCTCGCCCGCGATGTACGGGAACATCGTCACCTGCAACTCGTCGATGAGGTCCAGCGCCATCAACGACCGCCACAACGTGACGCCGCCCCACACCACGACGTAGCCGTCGCCACCGTGCCGCAGCACTTCCACCTCTTCGTCCGTATCGCCCGCCGCGATCGTCGTGTTGTTCCACGTCGCGGACTTGAGCGTTCGTGAGAACACCACCTTCCGTCCCGCGTTCAGGATGGGCGAGAACGGATGGTCGGTGGCGGTCGTCATGGCCGTGGAAATGCTCTCGTACGCCGCGCGACAGAACACATGGGCGTGCGCCCCGGCCAGGAACTCGCGCTGAGCCGCATCATCCGGGTGATTGTTCTCGGGCCTGCTGAAACAGAAGTCCCAGAACGGCGTGCCCTCATCAGCAAGCAGTCCGTCGAGGGAGTAGTTGAACACGGTCGCGATGAGCTTTCGCATGGGCGCCTCACTTCCGGGCATGCAGCTCCTCAGCGTACGCGACGGTTGCGCCGCGCCGCCCGTCGGGTCTATCGCACGGCCAGGTTCTCCACAACCGTCGCCAGCCCGCTGATGACGCGCTCATCGCGTGGCCTCATGTCCGGCTCGAACCGCCTGCCGAGCAGCTCCTGTATGCCGACAACGTATCGGGTCGCGATGGCCACGCGCTGTTCGTCGGTATAGCCCTTCTCTCCTTCGGAGAACCCGCGTGCGAATTCCTTGGAGTAGGACTTGGGATTCAGCGCTTCAAGCTCTCCCAGGTTGAACCTCTCCATCTGCGCATCGTAGTCCGATGCCAACCAGAACCTGGAAGAGTCCATCGTCAGGATTTCGTCCTGGCTGACAATCTTTCCTTCCGTATTGATCCCATGTTCGAACTTGGTGTCTACGAGGATGATGCCCTTGCCGCGCAAGAACTGCGCCGCCATGCCAAACGCCACCAGGCCGCTGTTGCGAATTGCCGTGTACTGCGCCGACGTGACGTAGCCTTGCCGGATCATCTCCTCGGCCGACGTTGTCACGTCGTGTTCGTCTGACTTCGTCGAGGGCGTATCCATCACGTACGGCAACGGCCCGTTTGCAACCAGCCCCTCCGGGATGACGTGGCCCGCGAACATCTTGTCGCCGCGCTTCCAGGCCTGGTACAGCGACGTGGAAGTCGAACTCGTCGCGTTGTATGCCCGGAAAATGTTCTCAACCGGGATCAGTTGCAGATTCTCCGCCGCGATGACTACGTCGTTGTCCGCCAGGCCCGGCACCTCGAATTGCGACGTGCCGATCGCCGGCTCCACCAGTCGTCGCATGGAGTTGTGGTTCGCCGCGAGAATTTGGTCCTTGAATGGGATCTCGCCGCGGTTAATGTCATGCGTCGAAATCCGCTGCGTCCGCACCATGATCCTCAAGGGCTTGCCGTCCCGCGTCATAAGCGGCGGGTTCTCCCGCTCCACCACCGTCCCGTCTTTCGACGTAAACCGGACTATTCCACCGTGGATCGAGTCCGAGACCTTCCCCGGCCGCACGATGAATCCTTTCAGCGCCGGGACGGCCCCGGAGTCCAGGATCTCCTGCGTTGTGCTCACTGCCCCTTCGCTCGTCATGTAGCTGTAGACAAGGTCCAGAGCCTGTTCTTCGGTCAGCAAATCCTCATTCACCGCTGCACCTCGCATGGCTGGTTGGGGGGTTGAGAGCCTCCATGATAGGCGATGACGCCCGATCCGCCCTCTCCCCCGCCGCCCCACGGGGCAGTCGTTCCGCCTCCGGCGCATGGTTCGCCGATGCTTGCGTGGTTGCCGAGCAGGGATTCGAACCCCGACCAAAGGCTCCAAAGACCCGTGTGCTACCGTTACACCACTCGGCAGTGGCTGCGTTCCCTGGTGCCGAAGGTGGGATTCGAACCCACACGAGTTTTAGCTCAGCGGTGTTTGAGACCGCCGCGTCTGCCATTCCGCCACTTCGGCCCGGACGAACATGATACGGTGTCGACGAGTCTCGGTCGCTCCTGAGTCACGAGGGGATTGTCTATGGCTGCATCTCAACTCCAGGTCACCAACAACCCGGCCCGCAGCCGTTGGGAAGCCCACGTCGATGGCTTCACCGCTTTCGCCGACTACACCCTGAACGGGAGAGTCGTCACCTTCCCGCACACGGTTGTACCTCCGCAACTCGAAGGGCGAGGCATTGGCAGCCAGCTTGCGAGGGCCGCCCTCGACGATGCCCGCAGCCGTGACCTCTCAGTCGTGCCCAGTTGTCCCTTCTTTCGTGGGTTCATCGAACGCCACCGGGAATACGAAGACCTCGTGGACCCCGCGTTTCGTCGAGCATGATCTACCCGCAGGCGGCGCGCACGAACCGCTCTTCCACCTCTCGCTTCCACGCGTCATCCGAAATCCGCTCGAGTTCCGCAATCACCTCGGGGATGAACTTCAGCACGCGCTCGTTACCCTGCAAGAAGTAGGCTGCCCACACCCAGACTCCGACTACCCGGCTTTGCCACCACAACTGCAACCCCAGCCTGCACTCCCCCTCGCTGAGTTGCACGAACCGCCGGTGGCCGTGGAGATAGTCCTCCATCGCAGGGGCGCCCAATAGCTTCGAGAACGCGAGCGACCGGATCACCTCCCAGACGCGGGGGTTCGGCCCGAACATCTCCCAGTCAACCACCGCTACGATCTCCTCGCCCGCCCACAGGACCTGGTGATCGTGGAAGTCGCCATGAAGGAGCTGCGCTGGAAGGGACAGGAACTCCTCCGGCGGACGGACGTCGAGGTCGCGCAGCATCTCCAGCTGCCGCGCGATGCCATCTCGCATGGTCCCCGCCGCCCCGCGCGACACCGCTACGCCGAGAATGCGCTCGAGGTAGTCAATCGACTCTGCCTTGTCCCACCGCATCGCGAGCGCGGCGTCTCCCGATTCCGGATGCGAGGCCAGGACCGCCTGAGTCGCGCCATGCACCGTCCCGAGCAAATTGGCCTGCTGCGCTGTCAGCTTCCCGCGTTCTTTGACCTCGCCCTCCACCCACGGGAACACGGACCAATTACCACCTGCTACCGAAAGCACGGTCTCGTCTGTCTCGGTCTTGTACGGTACCGGCGCCGGGATACCGCGTTCCGAAACCCACCGCAGGAGAGCGTGTTCCGCCCGGATGCGCGCCGCCGGCAGGTCGTCCCGGTACCGCCGGACGAACAATCGCTCTCCCTCAGACTCAATGCCGAAGTTCCAGTTCAGCGAACCTCCGGCAACCGGCTCCGGTTCGCCATAGGGCCAGTATCCAAGACGTCCGATGACATCCGGGACGAATTGAGAGAACTCGGCGTGGGTCGGCACTACCCGGCAGCCTTGAGCTGCTCGGTCAGAAGCTCGAGCACGCGCTGGCTGATCTGCATCATCACCTGGACGCGGCTGCCCGGGAACACGTGCTCTTCCGTCACGGTGCCGTTCGGGCCGGCCACGGCAATGGCCACGGAGCCAACAGGTTTCGGAGATCTGCGGCTCCCCTGCGGTCCTGCGATGCCGCTTTCGGCCACCGCCCAGGCCGGGCCCATGGCGCGTTTCAACCCCTCGGCCGTCGCGGCCACCCATTGTGGGCTGACCGCGCCATGCTCACGCGCGATCTCGCGGTCCAGCCCGAGTTGTTCCCAGCGCTGCGCGCCGGCGTAAGGGACAACTCCGCCGTCAAACCAGCGCGACGCCGCCGGGACGCTGAGCATGCGTGCGCAAATCAGTCCTCCGGCGGTCGTCTCCGAAACGGCCACCTTCTCGCCGCGCGCAACCAGCAGCTCCCCAAGGTTGTAGGCAAGTTCATCGTCTTCGAGTGGATACATGAGGCGGATTCTACGCGGCGCCAGCGTCGGCGCGCGGGCGGCTGCAGTCGAACGCGCGGATCAGGCCGTGGAGCGGCCCAGCCGCGGATGGTGCAGCCCGCAGACGTAGCGGCTGACTTCTTCCGCGTTGCACACGAGGGTGATCCTCTCGTGGACGACGTTGAACACGCTGTCGGTCAAGAGCGCCCAGGATGTTGCGGCCCCCGCGACCTCGAAACAGCAGGCATTCAGCTTGCTCACCGAGCCCACGCGCTGGTCGTCAATGGCGTAAACGGCAAACCCTGACCCAAGCATTTCCACCGGCGAAAGCATACGGGGTTTGGTCAAGTGATGGGCAGCTTCACGTCTGCCCGTCCGGCGGCCATAGTAATCCGCGCATGACCACACCTTTCGCCTCAGCCACCGAAGAGCTGATTGCAAGCCTGCGCGCCTGCCGTGACCCTGTTTCCGGTGAGGCAATGGCCAGGTACATGCGCTACAAGTTTCCGTTCCTCGGGATCCCAACGCCCCGCCGCGTCAAGCTGGAGCGCGCAGCGTACTCCCGGCTCTTGAGACCATCCGCCCATGAAGTCCTCTCGGAAGCGGAAACGCTCTGGACACTGCCCGAACGGGAGTTTCAGTACGTTGCATGCGGTCTCCTCAGCCGGTACGCGAAGACGCTCGCCCCCGACGATCTCGGCCGCGTCCGCGATTTCATCGTGACCAAGTCCTGGTGGGATACGGTCGACACCCTGGCCGCTCATGTCGTCGGAACCATGGTGGCCGGACACCCGGAGCTCCGCGAGCGGATGGACGAATGGATCAGCGACGACGACCTCTGGGTCGCCCGCACCGCGTTGCTCCATCAGCTGCGCTTCAAGTCGGCTACAGACGCGGAGAGGCTCTTTCGCTACTGCAGCTTGAAATCAGCCCATCCAGACTTCTTCATCCGTAAAGCGATCGGCTGGGCGCTTCGCGAATACTCCAAGACCGACGCCGCAGCGGTGCGCGCATTTGTTGCCGCTCACGAGGCGGAGCTTTCGCCACTCTCACGGCGTGAATCGCTGCTCTGGCTCAATGGGGGTCGAAAGGGAAGCTCGGTCCGTGCCTGAGCCGCCGCAAACCTAGCGAATGTCCGGGCCCGGGAAGAGGCCAACGAGATTCTCTTCCTCGGTGGGCAGGCTGCGTCGAATGACGTCCAGGTGGTCCAGCGCGATGCCCGCGCCTATGGCAACGCACTCGAGCGGGTTGTCGGCCACGTAGCAGGGCACGCCGGTTTCCTGGGTCAGCAGTTCGTCCATGTGCCGAAGGAGGGCTCCACCACCGGTGAGGACGATGCCGCGGTCAATGACGTCAGCGGCGAGTTCCGGAGGCGTTTTCTCGAGCACGGCCCGAACCGTCTGGACGATGGTCCCAAGACAGTCCTGGATGGCCTGCGCCACTTCGATGCTGTTCAGCGAAATCGTCTTCGGCAGGCCGCTGAGCTGGTCCCGGCCGCGCACCTGGGTCGCGAGCCCCTCGTCGAGAGGGAGTGCGCTGCCGATGGCGATCTTGATCTCCTCCGCTGTCCGTTCACCGATGATGAGGTTATGGCGCCGCCGAATGTAGGCCATGATGGCTTCGTCAATGCGGTCCCCGGCCATCCGCACCGATTCACTCACCACGATGCCGAACAACGAGATCACCGCTGCTTCGGCGCGGCCGCCGCCGATATTCACCACCATGTTTCCACGCGCCGTACCGATCGGTACCTGCGCGCCAATCGCCGCAGCGAGTGGCTCCGGAACGAGATGCGCGGGCTTTCTCGCGCCGGCTTGCTCCGCCGCGTCGCGTACCGCGCGCTGCTCAACGCTCGTGACACCGGCGGGCACTGTCACCATCACTTCCGGCCGAATCAGGTTGAACCGCCCGGTAATCAGCCCGATGAAATACCGCAACATTGCCTCGGTCGTCAGGTAGTCGGCGATGACGCCGTCGCGCATCGGTCGAATAACGCTGATCGATCCCGGCGTGCGGCCCTGCATGGCGCGCGCTTCGTTGCCGACGGCCACGATCGCATTGTCACGATTATGTCTCGCCACCACTGACGGTTCGTTGACCACGATGCCGTGGCCCTTCACATACACAAGAATGTTCGCCGTGCCGAGGTCAATGCCGGCCCGTTTCGGAGTCAGGAACTCCATCGCCATCTAGTTGCGCTCCACTTCAACACCCAACCCATGGAGCTTCTCAGTGAGACGCTCGTAGCCACGATCGAGATGATACACGTCATCGATGATCGTGGTGCCCTGGGCCACCAGCGCCGCCAGCAGCACGGCCGCGCCCGCACGCACATCCAGAGCCCTCACCCTCGTCCCGTGAAGCGGTGTTGGGCCAGAAACAATGGCCGAAGAGCCCGTACTGACGATTTCCGCGCCCATCTTTCGCAGCTCTGAAACGTAGAGCATCCGGTTGTCGAACACCCGCTCATGAATGATGGAAACGCCGTTCGCCTGCGTCAGCAGCGCCGCCATCGGCGCATGGAGGTCCGTTGCGAGGCCGGGGTAGGGCAGCGCCTGGAAACTGATCGACCGGATCGGTCCCTCTCGGGTCACGCGCAGCTCGCCCTCGCCCTCAGCAATGTGCGCACCGGCGCCTCTGAGCTTGTTCAGCAGCGCGTCCATCACACCCGTGGGCGCGTCCTTGATGGTCACGTCGCCGCCGGTCATCACGGCGGCGATCGCGAACGTCCCCGTCTCGATGCGGTCCGGCATGATCCGCGATGTCGTGCCGTGAAGGCGTTCGACGCCGTCGATGTCCAGCATCTGGCTTCCGATGCCGCTAACCCGCGCGCCCATCGCATTGAGCAGGCTCGCCAACTCCTGGACTTCGGGCTCCGTTGCCGCGTTGACGATGGTCGTCCGCCCGCGTGCCAGGGATGCAGCCATCATGACGTTTTGCGTGCCAGAGACCGACGGGTAGTCCATGAAAACGCGCGTGCCCCGCAGGCCCTCGGGAGCGCTGGTGACGAACCGTTCGCCGTCCCGCGCGACGGTGGCGCCCATGGCTTCGAAACCTGAGAGATGTACATCGATCGGGCGCTGTCCGATGACGTCTCCGCCCGGCGGCGCGGATGAGGCGTATCCGTAGCGTCCCACGAGCGGCCCCATGACCTGGAACGAGGCGCGGTTCTCGCTGATGAGGTCGGTGGGCGCTTCGAACGTGCGTACACGCGCGCAGTTGAGACGAAGCGCGCCGTTTGGCAAGCGCTCGACTGTGGCTCCGAGACTCACGAGAAGCGCGGAGAGCGATTCGACGTCCGAAATGTCCGGCACGTTCTCGAGAATGAGGTCCTCGTCCGTGAGCAGGGCCGCACACATCGCAGCGAGCGCGTGGTTCTTCGCGCCGGAGATCACCACCGAGCCGCGCAATACCACGCCGCCCTGAACGACGTACTTTCCACCACGGACGCGGGT
>CAYTBM010000120.1:6304-9213 GCA_964436025.1 uncultured Anaerolineaceae bacterium | reverse complement strand
CAGGCGCCACCCGGCTTCTCCTTCGCGGTGAAGGCCAGCCGGCTCGTCACGCACTTCCACCGCCTGGCCAATGCGGAGGAAGCAATGGAAACGCTCTGGGAGCGGCTCGAGCCCCTGGGCCCAATGCTCGGGCCGGTGCTCTTCCAGCTCCCGCCGAAGTTCCCGGCCGACCCCGCCCGGCTTCGGACGTTCCTCGAGTCGCTGCCAAAGGCCATCAACCCCGTATTCGAATTCCGCGACGACTCCTGGTGGAACGCCGAGACCTATCGGGCGCTCGAAAATGCTGGTGCGGGTTTCGCCATGTACGACATGGGCGAAACCCGCACCCCTGTGCTCGCCACGAGCAGCACCGCCTACCTCCGGTTTCACGGGCCCGGCGCAAAGTACGACGGCAGCTACAGCGAGGACGCGCTCCGCTCCTGGCACCGCAAACTCGCGCGCCTTGAAGGCGTGGAAACCGCCTGGGTGTACTTCAACAACGACATCGGCGGCCACGCGCCGCGCAACGCTGAGACGTTCCGCGCAATCGGCCGGCGCGGCTGACTACTTCTTCTCGAGCTTCTCCAGCCGGTCGTAAATGCCGTACTCCACCATCATGTGGTCCAGGACCGACGCTGCCAGGATGCCGACGCCCGTGAGGATGCCGCCGACAATCGCGAGCGCATCACTTCCGTTGGCGGCCCCGATGCCGAGCAGGATGGCCCCGGCCGCGCCGACGAGCGCCCCGGCGGCCGGGACGGCGTGCCCATCTTCGTCGCCATGCAGTTCCGTGATTCGTGAACGCAAGCTAACCATCGTCTTCCTCCGGACAGATTTGGCGGACTGTGACCGATGAGTGGTAAGTCGTCAACCGATGATTAGCGACCCTCGAACTTCGCCTGCCGTTTCTTCATGCACTCGCGCGCATCGGCCGATGTCCGCCCGGCCGGGGGATCGGATGAGCCGAGCACATCGCGGACAAGAAAATCGACCAGCCACGCTTCGTAGCGCTCGGGCGTCCATCCTCGTTCCCGGACGAGCGCCCGGTAGAGGTCAGTGCCGCCGATCGCGTACAGCACATCGATAGCCTCATCCGCCGCGAGCCCGGGGCGCAGGGCCCGTGCGCGTGCCACGGCCTCAACGCCTCGGGTGACGGCGTCGAGATGGCGCCGCTGCCATTCGGTCCCAAGCGCCTTCAACTCCTCGTCCGCGCCTGCGTGCGTGCGGAAGATCTCCACCACCAGCCAGGAACGTTCATTGAGCTGCCGCAGGATGGAGGCCGCACGCCGCAACTGCTCCTCCAGCGGCAGCTCACCCTCCAGTTGCTCCACGCTCAAGTCGGCGGAACCCGTAACCTCCAACGCCAGCGCTTCGACAATCTTCGCCTTGCTCGAGAAGTGCAGGTAGACGGTCGCCGGTGCGACACCCGCCGCCGCCGCGATGTCCTTCATCGTGACCGCAGCGTACCCGTCTTGTTCGAACAGCCTCCGGGCTACGCGGGCAATCTCGGCCGCGGTTGCACTGGCCCTCGCGGCCCGCTCGCGCGAGTTGTATGGCCGCTTGTTGCGTTCTTCCATCATTTTACTATACTCACGCTCTATTTAATTGGAGAATCACTCCATCCAATTCTACGGGCTGCCGGTCCAACCCGAAACTCCGGAGCCCAGGGAGGTCAACACATGCAGGCTATAACCAGTTCCGAACCCGATGTGCGCGCCACACTACGCGCCGAAATGGAAGCGGCCCGAAGTTCATTCCGAGAGCTCGTCGGCGGCGTGTCCGAATCTGTCTGGGCGTCCCGCGCTCCAGGAAGCAAGTGGACCGGTAAGCAACTGCTTCACCATGTGACCTGGGCACTCGAACAGCTTCCGAAGGAAATCGAGAGCGCAAAACGCGACCGCGGGATGTTCAACTACCCAAAGCTCATTGCCGACAACGGCAGTTACTGGATGGTGCGCTGGGAAGCTCGGAACGAGACGCCGGAGACCATCCTCGCGCGCTACGACGCGGCGATGGACCGTGCCATCGCTTCGTTGGAGACCGTCGGCGGCGCGGAATGGAAGCGAGGCGCCCGTTTCTACGGCGAAGGTTTCTACACCGTCGCGGACCTCTTCCGCACCCCCACGGAGCACCTGGCCGAGCACTCAGGGCCGCTCCTCGCTCGCTGATTGCTACGCCTGCCCAACCTACGACCCCTCGAACTTCGCCGCCCGCTTCTCCAGCCGCGCCGCCATGCCTTCCCGCGCATCCGCCGATGTCCTCGCCGCATCCACCAGCGCATCGACATCGGCGTGGGGGATGGCGTCGCGGAAGGCCATCTCCCGGACGAGCAGGGCCTTCATCGCGCGCAGGGAGAGCGGCGCGTTCGCGGCCAGCCGGTCGATAACCGCCGTTGCCGCCGCTTCGAGTCCTTCCGGCGGCGCAACCCGCGCAATGAGGCCCAGGGCGTGCATGCGCTCGGCCGGGATTGGGTCGCCCAGCAGCAAGATTTCGCGCGCCGCGACCGGACCGCCCACTTCGAGCAGTTTCTTCGCGAGGAACCAGGTCGGCGCCAGGCCTATCTGCGCCAGCGACATCCCGAACCGCGCCGCCGTCGAGGCCACCACGAGGTCGCAGTGCAGCGCAAGCTCGTTGCCCCCGGCGATGGCGTCGCCCTGCACCACCGCAACCACCGGCAGCGGGTACTGCTCGATCGCGTGCAGCACGTGCTCGATCGGGCTGGCGCCGCGCATCGGCCCGCCTTCGCCGCGTTCTTTCAGGTCCAACCCCGCGCAGAACACTGGCCCGTTCGCACGGATGACGCTGACCCGTTCCGCAGGGGGCGGCGGCTCCGCGAAGGCGTCCGCCAGCTCCTCCAGCATCTGCGCGTCCATCGCATTGCGCTTTTCGGCCCGGTTTAACGTGACCGTGCGCACCGCGCCATTCGATTC
>CAYTBM010000120.1:0-6204 GCA_964436025.1 uncultured Anaerolineaceae bacterium | reverse complement strand
CAAGCACTTGCGGGTCTCGCAGCAGTTCGACCGCGTTGAGGACAGCGCCGGCCGGGACTCCAGCGTCCTGGAGGGCTTGCTGGGCTTCGTAGTGAGTTCGCGCGGCCGTCCAGCTGGCGACAGCGTCGCGGACTTCGCCAGCTCTCGCCTTCCGCGAAGCCAGGTCGAGCCCCGCAAGGTCCGGCCTGCCGATCGTCCCGGCCAGCCGGCGCCACTGCTCCTCGCTTTCCACCCCGATCGCCACCCAGGCGTCTTCGCCGGCGCAGCGGAACGTGCCGTGCGGCTCCATCGCGGGATGGTCGTTGCCGCAGCGCCGGCGCTCGCGGCCGTTCATCGCGAAGTCGATGTACGCGTCGCCCAGCACCTGGAACTCGCCTTCGATCATCGCCAGCTCGATGTGCTGTCCCCGGCCCGCGCATTCCGCGTGGCGCAACGCCGAGCACACGGCGAACGCCGTGAGCACGCCCGCCTGCTGGTCGCAGAAGAAGTTGCCCGGCTTCATCGGCGGGCCGTCTTCGTAACCGGTCAGGTGGCTTAGCCCGCTCATCGCGTCTACGCCCGGACCGTAGGCAATGCGCTCTTTCAGCGGCCCCGAAAGCCCGAACGCCGGCATCGACGCCATCACCAACCGCGGGTTCACCTCGCTGAGCGTGGCGTAATCGAGCCCGAGGTTGCCCATCACGCGTGGCGCGAAGTTCTGCACCACCACGTCCGTTTTCGCGACCAGATCGAGGAAGACCGCCCGTCCGTCCGGCTTCGCCACGTCCAGCACGAAGCTGCGCTTGCCGTGGTTCAGCTCGTTGAACGTCATGCTGCGGTTGTAGGACGCGACAGCTGCCCCTTCGAGCAGCGGCGCCGTCCCCGCGGCGACCTTCGGACGGCTCGTGGGCGCTTCAATCTTGATTACCTCCGCGCCAAGGTCGGCCAGGATGAACGCGGCAATGGGTCCCGCAACCGCGTTCGTGAAGTCGATCACCCGCAGGCCGGACAGCGGCTTCGGACCTCTGCGCTTCGTCGTCACCGCGGCCGCGCCAGAGGCTGCCCAGCGCTCACCGTTGTGCTGACCGAGCATCGGCGAAGGTCTCGTCTCCCACGGCGTTTCCGACATCCGGAAAGGCGCCCCGGGCTGGAAGACCGGCCCCGCGCCGGGATGGTCCACCGTCACGAAGCTGCCGCGCTCCTTGTGGTGCGGTTCCGCCATCACTTCGCCGGGCTCCCGTACCTCGGTGAACGGCAGCCGCATTTCCTGCGCCATCCGCACCACGTCGTCTCGCGTCTTGTCCGCGAGCCATTCGTCCATGATCCCGTCGATTTCGTCGGCGTGGCCCATCATCGCCGCGAGCAGGTCCGGCTCCAGCAGGCGGCCATTGGGGATGAGCGCTCCCAGCAGGTCAAGGTAGCGGTTATTCGAATGGCAGTGCACAAAGCCATCCGAGCACGGCCGGATCGTCGATGGATAGGAGTGCTCCGGCGGGAAGCCGAGCAGCCGTGTGCCGTTCCGCCGCGCGATGCGCCCATAGAAGTGCGCCCCTTGTTCCACCGCACCGATCAGGAACGTCGCCGCCTGCATCGCCGCGCAATCGACCACCTGACCCTCGCCCGTGAAGTCCCGCGCCAGCAACGCCGCAACCACGCCCAGCGCGAGCTGCGCGCCCGCCTGGTACTGCACCAGCGATCCGTACGCCTTGAGCGGCTCACGCTCCGGCGAGCCGGTAAGCATCGCATACCCGCCCAGCGCGTACGCCACGAGTTCACCGCCGAGGTAATCCGCGTACGGCCCCTCCAGCCCGAACGTCGTCACGCTCCCAACGACCAGCCGGGGGTACGCGCGCCGCCAGCGGTCCAGCGCTATGCCCGCGGCAGCGAGTTCGCGCGGTCGCAGCCCAACGATGACCACATCGGCGCCGGACAGGAGCTCTTCGCGCTCCTCCTCGGAGCAAACCGCGCTGCGCTTGCCGGTGTTGAGATGGAGGAACAGTCCGGAACGCTCGAGGTCCGGCTTGTCGCCAGGAAACGGGCCATCTCGCCGGCTCGAATCTCCGCGTACGGGCTCGACCTTGATCACGTCGGCGCCCAGCCCGGCAAGCAGCTTCCCGCAATACGGCCCGCTCACGCCCTCCGCCAGTTCGAGTACCCGCAGCCCGGCCAGCGCCCCCGCCATCAGTCCCCCGGCCGGAAGCGCCCGGCGGGCCGGATTCTACGCTCAGCGATCAGTTGTAGGCGTGGAGCCTCTCGGCGGCGCCGGAGCAGTCGTACAGGCTGCCAGAATACTGAGATGGCGCCTCCGAGCCGGTCACCGGCGTGCAGACCGAGCGCACGGCCGCCATCACCACGCCGGCGCCCCGTTGTTGCGCCGTGGTCGCCGACTGGTTCTGGGCCGGCGGCTGGCCACCCGGCAGATTGCGCGGTCCATTGGGGACCGCGTTCCCGGGGACGCCGCGGTTTGGGCCGGGACCGAACGGCAGGAACTGCCCGCCGCCACCGAGCACGCCACCCGGGCCACCGCCATTCGTGAGCACATAGCGCACATCTCCGGCCGCGACGTAGTCCGCGAACTCGTCGACGGTGATGGTTGGGTCGTTGCCGCTGAAGCCCCCCAGCGCCATCACTGAGAGGTCGTAGTCCGCGATGAGGGTCGACGCCTGCATCGCGCTGGTGGTGACCAGGTCCCAGCGAGCGCCACCGTCGCCATGCATCTCGAGGAAGAGCGCCAGGGTTGGCACCCCGCCGTCGAAGGCCTGCGAGCCGAACGAACGCCCGGCCGCGCCCTCGCGCGGACCGGCCTGTGGCAGGGTGGTGTTCATCGAAGGGTTGCGCGCTTCGTACGCCGACCAGACTGCCGGCGTCAGCATGAGCGCGCCAACCGCAAGCACCAGCGCCGGCGCGACGAACCGCACCTGCCGGGTCAGCGCGAAAACAGCAGCCGCAAGGCCCGCGACGGCAACCAGCGTCACCGCAACCGGGGGCACGCCGTTGTAGAAGTCGTGCACGCGCTCGGCCTGGTGGAGTTGCACCATCGCCGTGGCCCACGCCGCGGGCACGAATGCGAGCATCCAGCGTCCATCGCGCTTCGAAAGATCGACCGTTGCAGCCGTACCAGCTCCAACCAGCAGCCCGATGCCGGGCATCAGCGCTGAAGTGTAGTAGCTGTGGTAGATGCCCTGGGCATAGGAAAACACCAGCCCGAAGAGCAGGACCCAGCCCACGGCGAGCACGATCCCAGCCCGAGCCGCCGCCTTCTGGCGCCAGCGCCAGAAGGCAACCGGGGCGATCAACAGGGCAAACGGCAGCAGCCAGGAGATCTGCGGCCCGTTGGCGTCATCGAACATCCGCCACAGTCCGGGCGTCCCGGCGATGATGCCGCCCCTGCCGTTGGCCGTGCCGGCCGGCGGTGCGTTCACCGGCGGCTGCGCCCCCCGGTTCGTGTTCTGGTTAAACGGCCCAGGGTTTGCCGGGAATGCCCGCCCCGGGTTGGCGGGCGGCGCACCGCCCGGCCGTGTGCTTTCGTTGCCATCCACCCGGCCGACACCGTTGTACTCGAGTGCCAGGTTCTGTACCGAATCGTCCGTGCTGCCTCCAACGTAAGGGCGGCTGTCAGCGGGGACCGCGTCAACAATCAGCATCCACGACGCCGAGACGGCGAAGGTGGCAGCAGCGAGGATGCCGAGCCTCGCGCCGGCGAGCACGTACTCCCGGCGCCTGAGCGCCGGGATCGCCACGACCACCGCCAGCGCCAGCGCCGGCCCGGGAATCCAGGCCGCGAGCATCTTGATGTTGAACGCCAGCCCCACGAGCGCCCCCGCGCTCGCGATCCAGGCCCACCACCAGCGCTTCGATTCGACCGACCGCAGCGTTGCCCCGGCAGCGCCGATGAGCGCCAGGATCATGAACGGCTCGGGCAGGTTGAGCCGGTTGACGGCAACCGAGATGGGCGAGAACGCCAGCGCCGCGGCGGCGACCGTCGCCGCGAGCGTCCCGAAGTACTTGCGTGTGATCAGCCACAGGAGTCCGACGGATGCCGCGCCCGCAATCGCGCTGGGAAGGATCAACGTCCAGGACGAATACCCGAAGACGCGCACCGCGAGCGCCCCGAACCAGAGAAACACCGGCGGCTTGTCGACCGAAATAAAGCCACCCGGGTCAAACGCGGCGAAGAAGAAGTTGTGCCATGAGCCCGCCATCGAGCGCACGGCGGCGGCGTAATAGGTGTTGCCGTTGCCGGCCTCACCGAGCCGCCAGGCGTTCAACAGGAGCGCGGCCGCAACGCTGAGCGTGAGCGATGCAGCATCGATCCACTTTCCATTCAGCCACTCGACATCAGGTACGCGCAGCCGGGGGCGCTCGAGGCCCGGCGCGCGGACATCCGGCGCCTCAACCACGCGCCGACTCCCGGAACACCCAGCGGTTCAGCATCAGGTAGCGCACCACGGTCGCGATCACGCCGGAGCCAAGGGCAAGGCTCAACTCCGGCAGCCCCCTCGGGTGCCGGAAAACGTCGAGCGCCGCCCACAGGGCAGCGGATGACGCGCCAAGGCCGAACACGTAGACAACGCCGTAACCGGCCGCCTGCGAAAGGAGGGGGCCTTGATGGGCGTGGAAGGTGAGCCGCCGGTTTGCCACAAAGTTCAGCCAGACGGTGGCCGTGAAGGCGCCGAGGTTCGCACCGATTGGGCCGGTAACCTCGCGAAGCCCCGAGTAGATAACCGCGAACGCCACCGTGCAAATCGCCCCGATCACCGCGAACGTCAGCAGTTTCGCTGTCCGGGCATTCGCGTTGCGGCCCTCGCGGTTTCGCGCAGCAGGAAAGACAGATGTTCGCGGCAGGAACATTATCCCAGTGAACCACCGCTGGCTGGGAGATTGGTGAGAATTTGCTGTGGGCCCGCGCAACGGCGTTAAGACCGCGTTAGAAGTTGAGCTCTCGGCGGTGCTGCTACACTGGAGACATGACCGCCCCGGCCCCAAGTCGCCTCATCACCGCGGAAGAGTTCCTCTACATGCCCGAGAGCGACGGCGCGGAACTGCTGGATGGCCGCATCGTGGAGAAGTGCATGGGGAATGAGTCCGCCTGGCTTGGTGGCCGCATCTTTGGGCTGATCATGTTCTATATCGAGGGCAAGCGGCTCGGCCGGATCTTCGGGCCCGAAGCTGGCCTTCGCGTTTGGCCGGACCATCCCAACCGCGTCCGCAAACCCGACGTCACCTTCTTTCGCGGCCGACGGCGTCCTCCAGCTGGCTGGGAGGAACACGCGGTGCCTGACCTCGTCGTCGAGGTCGTCTCGCCCAACGACAGAGCGGATGACCTCGAGGAAAAACTGGCGGAGTACCGCGATGCAGGGATCCCGCTGATCTGGGTCATCTATCCCGGCACGCAGTCGGCGCACGTGCTCACGCAAAACGCCCGGATGGAGGTGCGGTCCGCGGGCGTGCTCGATGGCGGAGACATCCTGCCAGGCTTCTCGCTCTCACTGGCGGAACTGTTTGCTGGGCTCGAAGAGGACTAACCGCCAGGTCTGCTAACCGCCGTTAGCGCGGAAGAAAACCTCAGACGCTAGAAGTTCAGGTAGAGCGCCGGGTTCACGTAGCCGCCGTTGTAGCGGATTTCAAAGTGCAGGTGGTGGCCGGTCGTAAAGCCGGTCAGCCCGGTCATCCCCAGCGTGCTTCCGGCTGACACGCGCTGACCCGGCGACACGTTTATCTGGCTCATGTGCGCATAGAGCGTCGTCCAGCCGTCGCCGCAGTCCACAATGACGTGGTAGCCGTACGAATACGTCAGGTACTCGGTCGAGATAACCGTCCCGTCGCAGACCGAGAAGATCGGCGAGAACGCGAAACCGTACATGTCCAGGTCGATACCCGTGTGATACGAGCCACCACCGCGACTCGTACCGAACGGGTCGCTCACGCCGTGCCAGGCAGCGAGCGGGAAGTTCTTGAACTTGCCTCCGGAAGCGCGCGGTGTGTCGCCGGTCGAACCCGAGCCAACGCCAGGGCCGGCGCCCGGGTTCCCCGGGCTTGTCGCCCGTGGTGGCGGCGGGGGCGGTGGCGGCGGCTTGATCGTCGCACCCGGGAGCAGCACGTACTGGCCCTGTTCCAGGCTGTTCGGGTTGCTGATGTTGTTCGGCTTATAGGCGAGGACCGTGTCGCTCGTGATGTTGTCGTACTGCTTCACGATCTTGTCGACGGTATCGCCGTAGGCAACCT
>CAYTBM010000119.1:0-9276 GCA_964436025.1 uncultured Anaerolineaceae bacterium | reverse complement strand
GCAACCGATGCCGCGCGCGTGGCGCTTGAGAGGTACCTGGGATGCGGATAATTCGCAACGCCGAAGAGGGCAAACAGCTCTTGCTGTCCCGCCGCCCGCTTGAGACCGAAGAACTCCCGATGGACATGCGCGAAACGACGTTCCGCACGTTCGGGGCGGAACTGAGCCCCGACGAAGTGGTCCGTCGCATCATCCGCGACGTGCGCGAGGACGGCGACAATGCCGTTCGCTACTACAACTCGCGCATCGACGGCGCCACGGTCGGCGACCTGAAAGTCAGCCGGGACGAAATCGCCGAGGCCTACCACACCCTGGACGCCGAACTCATCGAGGCCCTCAAGTTCGCTGCTGAGCGGGTGCGTCGATACCACGAAACGCAGCTTCGCGGCGCGATGTTCGACTTCCAGCAGAACGGGCTTGGGCAGATGACCCGCCCCATCCAGCGCGCCGCGATCTACGTGCCCGGGACTCGGGCGCCGCTTCCCAGCACGGTGCTGATGTGCGCTATCCCGGCGCGCGTCGCTGGTGTGGACGAAGTCTACGTTGCGAGCCCCGTGCTACCCGATGGGACCGTTCCGCCGGTGAAGCTCGTGGCTGCGGACATCGCCGGAGTGGATGGCGTGTACAAGTGCGGCGGCGCCCAGGGCATCGCCGCCTTCGCCTACGGAACGGAGAGCATCCCGAAGGTCGATAAGATCGCCGGCCCCGGTGGGCTCTTCGTCACCATTGCCAAGCGTCAGGTCTTCGGGGATGTCGGCATCGACAGCATCTATGGGCCAACCGAGACAGTGATCATCGCGGACGAAAGCGCCAACCCCGAGTTCGTCGCGGCGGACCTCATCGCCCAGGCCGAGCACGACGCGTTGGCGAGCCCGATCCTGCTGACGCCATCGCACTACCTGGCGGACAACGTCAACGCCGCAATCGAGCGCCAGCTTCCCAGGATCGAACGTCACAAGATTGCCCGCGCCGCCATCGACGGACGGGGCGGCTGCATTCTGGTCAACGACATCGACCACGCGATCGATCTGGCGAACTACTATGCCCCGGAACACCTTTGCCTGTGTGTCGAAAACCCTTCCGCGTACGCGCACAAAGTGCGCAACTGCGGCGGGCTCTTCCTGGGCGAGGCCTCGCCCGAAGCAGTCGGCGACTACACGGCAGGCCCCAGCCACACGATGCCGACCGGCGGCAGCGCCCGCTGGAGCGGCCCTCTAGGGGTTCACGACTTCTTGAAGAAGATGGCCGTGGTGAACCTGCCCGAAGACGACATGGAAGAACTCAACCAGTACGCCGCCATCATCGCGCGGGCCGAGGGCCTTACCGGCCACGCCCACGCCGTCGAGCGGCGCCTGCAAGGTCGCTAGGGATTATTCACGATTCACGACTCGGCCCTCCGCCCGTGAGTCGAAGGGACCAAACACATGGATCTGAGAAACCTGCTCCGTTCCGACCTCGATGAGCTCGAGGAATATGTGCCAGTGAAGCCGCTGGATGTGCTCGCGGCGGAAATCGGGCTGCCGATCGAGCGTCTGGTGAAGCTGGATGCCAACGAGAACCTGTACGGGCCGCACCCCGAGGTTCTCCGCGCCATCCAGGAGGCGCCGTTCCACATCTACCCGGACCCCGGCCAGGACGCGCTCCGGGCGGCCATCGCCGGCTGGGTTGGCGTGGAATCTGACCAAGTCGTTGCCGGCACAGGCGCCGATGACCTGATCGATATCCTGATCCGCCTCGTGATGCCGAACGCGGTCGTGATCCCGACACCGGCGTTCGGCATGTACCGGTTCCTCGCCAAAATCTCGCGGGCCGTACCGGTGGAGGTGCCGCGGAGGCCGAACTTCGACCTGGACGTGGTGGGTATCCGCCACGCCGTCCACCAGGGGGCGGGCATCATCTTCCTGACGTCGCCGAACAACCCGACGGGCAACCCCGTGAACCGCGCGGAACTCGAAGCGCTGTGCGCGCTGGAGGCGCTGGTGGTGGTGGATGAGGCGTACGTGGAATTCGGCGGCGAGTCGGTGGTCCCGCTGATCGAGCAGCACCCAAACCTTGTCGTGTTGCGGACGTTCAGCAAGTGGGCCGGGCTGGCCGGCCTCCGCGTTGGTTACGCCATCGCAAACGAGCAGTTGGCGGCGCACATGATGTCGCTGAAGCAGCCGTACAACGTGAACGTGGCGGCCGATGCGGGAGCGCGCGCGGCCATTGCCCACTTCGCGGAAGTCAGCGAGACCATCGCCAGTATCGTCGCCGAACGCGACCGCATGGTGCGCTTGTGCGAGGGCCTGGGCTGGCTCAAGGCCTCGCCGTCCCAGGCGAACTTTGTCCTCTTCCACGTCGAGGGGCGCTCGGCGAAAGAGGTGGCCGCCGGCTTGCGAAAGCAGGGCGTGCTCGTGCGCTACTACGACCGCCCGGACCTGGCGAATTACGTGCGGATCAGTGCCGGCCGGCCCGAGGATACGGACCGGCTGATTGCGGCTCTGAGGGGACTGTAGGGCAGTCCCCTCCGTTGGGCGCATGGCGCCGAGCGGGGGACAAACCGCGCACTACAGCTCTTCCGGGTCGCCGCCAAGAGCGACGCGGCCCGCGTAGAAGAGCGTCGCCTCGGGCGTGAGCGGGTGGTAGTTGATCGCCCGGAAGTCCCGCGCGATGCGCTCCAGCGGGCAACTCCGGTAAAAGCCCATCCCGCCGACCGCCGCCAGCGCGGCCTCGATCGCGCGTGCGCCGTGTTCGGCGACCGCGCGCTTGGCCAGGACCACCAGCCGGAAGTTCTCGAGGGTCGATTCAGGGTCGTCGCCAAGGCGCGCCAGTGCCCCTTCGAAGGCGAGCGAGGCGGACTCCAGGTCGTATTCGACCTGCCCCGCAAGCCGCTGCGTTGCGGAATCGCCGGCCTTTCGGCCTCCGCCGAGACGCGCAACCGCTTCGTCGCGGGCGGCGCGCACGAGGCCGAGGTAAACCCCGGTGATGATCGTCAGGCCGTTGATGAGCGCGATCCGGATTAGCGGGTCCAGCCTGTCCAGCGGCCGGCGCGCGCCGGCCTGCGCGTCGGGCACGAATACCTCGTCGAGGACGACATCGTGGCTCCCCGTGCCGCGCATGCCATGCGAGTCCCAGGTCTCGTCGATGCGCACGCCGGGCGCGGACATCGGGATGCTGAGCGTCACGATCTCGGGCGCATCACCCTGAATGACCGCGGCAGTCGCCATCATCGTGGCCACGGGCGCCTGGCTCGCGAACACCTTGCGGCCGGTGACGACGAAGCCGCCATCCACCTTCCGCGCTGTCGCAGTGGGGTGCAGCAGGTCAGATCCACCGGTCGAGATCAGGACGGGCCCACCTTCAGCAACCTTCTGCAGCGTGCCGGCGACCGGGGCGCCGCGGCGGTGCCGCCAGGCGAGCGTCGCCACCGTGTGCGTGTGCATGGCGCTGGCGAGCGATGTGCTGCCGCAGGCGCGGGCCAGCTCGTAGTGCGCCTCGGCGAGTTCGCGCAGGCTCGCTCCGGCCCCGCCAAACTCCCGGGGCACGGCGGCCGCCAGGAAGCCGGCCGCGCGGAGCGCTTCGTAGGAGCCGGTGACGAAGCTGCCGTCGCGGTCATGAGTCGCCGCGTTGGCGGCGAGTACCGGCCCTGCTTCGGCGATGATTTCGGAAAGTGTGCGTTGATTCGGACGGGACGGAGCGACGGTGGTCATGGCGGTCTCCTGGTCTGGGTACTCCCAAGCTAGTACCGGGCGTCCGCGCTACGAAGTTCAAAAAACAGACTGGTAAACCCGGCGCGATCTGCGTCACACTTCGAGCATGGATGCCATCACGCAGTACTGCCCGGTGGCCGTCGGCACCGAGATCCTTGCGGACCGCTGGACGCCGCTCATCCTGCGCGAGTTCATCGTCGGTGCGCACACCTTCACGGAGATCCACAATGGCATCCCACACATCTCGCGCGCGCTGCTTTCGGGGCGGCTGCGCCAGCTGGTGGCAAACGGCATCCTGGAACGGCGCGAAGAACAGCCCGGCAAGCCCCGCTACTACCTCACGCCCGCCGGGGCGGACCTCCAGGATTTCATCTTCTCCCTGGGCGAGTGGGCGATCCGCTGGGCGTACTTCCAGGACCCCACGGACCAGCAGCTCGACAACACGCACCTGATGTGGCGGTTCGGCCGCGGCGTGCTGCGCGAACGGGTGCCGCGGCGGCGCGTTACGGCCGAGTTCGTGCTCACCTGCCCCAGCGGCGCCGTGGAACGCATCTGGCTCGTCATCGAACCGGACGATGTCGACACCTGCCTCAAGCACCCCGGATTCGACGTGGACATCGAAGTGCGGACCTCCAGCCGCGAGCTCCACCGGGTCTGGCTGGGACGGACCACCATCCCCGAAGCGATGAAGGCAGGGACGTTCGAACTCAACGGCCCGAAGGACCTGGTCCGCGGCTTTCCGCGGTGGTTCTCGTTCAGCCCGTTCGCCAACGCGATCCAGAAGGCCGCACGCGCGGAGACGTTGGCGCAGCCCGCCTGACGGGGCGGTTTGACGAGGTCAGGGGGTGGTGCCAACGTTTCGGCACTCACTTTCTGAAGGACTGCTCGATTGAAGGACTTGAAGATCGGCCTGCACGTGTCGCAGGCGACCGCGCAGAAGACCGTCGACGCTATCGTCGCCGCTGAGAAGGCAGGCGTGGAGTGTGCCTGGCTCACAGTCGGCGGCCTCGCGCCTGACCCGTTCGCGATTTTCGGCGCGGCGGCCCAGCACACCGGGAAGATCCTCTTCGGCACCTCGATTGTGCCGACGTTCCCGCGCCACCCACTGGCGATGGCGCAGGGCGCGATCGCGGTCGACTCGCTCGCGCCTGGGCGGTTGCGCCTGGGCGTCGGGCCAAGCCACAAGCCGGCCATCGAGGGCACCTGGGGCATCCCGTTCGAGCGGCCCCTTGAGCACCTGCGCGAATACCTCACCATCCTCCGCGGGGTACTCGAAACCGGGGCGATCGACCACACCGGCAAGCGCTTCACGGCGCGCGCGCAGTCGGGGGCCGGAGAGACCGGCGTGACGTTGATGGCTTCGGCGTTGCGGACCAACGGCTTCCGTGTCTGCGGCGAACTGGCCGATGGCGCGATTTCCTGGGTCTGCCCCCTGCCATACCTGCGGGATGTGGCAGTCCCGGCGCTGAAAGAGGGCGCTGCGAAAGCCGGGCGGCCAGTCCCGCCGCTGATCGCGCACGTCCCGGTCGTTGTCTCCGAAGACCTGGACGCAGTGCGCGAGGGCGCGCGCCGGCAGATCGGCTTCTACCCGCGCGTGCCGTTCTACTCCCAGATGTTCCAGGATGCGGGGTTCCCGGAAGCCGCCCAGGGCGAACTCAGCGACCGGATGATCGACGCGCTCGTCGTCCATGGGAGCGCGGAGCAGGTGAAGGACCGGCTGCGCGCGGTGCCGCAGTTCGGGGCGAGCGAGCTGCTCGCCATGGCGATTCTGCCTCCCGGTGATACGGACGCGATGGCGCGGACGATGGCAGTCCTCGGCGAGCTTGCGGCCGGCGACTAGCCGGACCCCGACGCTACTTCATCAGGTCGGCGGATACGGCGCCGAAGACCGATTTCGCCGCCGCTTCCGCCTCTGCTTTCGACATGTTTCGTTCGAGGTCGGCGGTGGAACGCGCCGAGAGCCCGCCGCGGCTGAACACATCCAGGGTGATGAGGCTGCGGCCATCGTGGAACCAGGCACGATAGGCATTCGCCGAGATGCGGGAGGTCCCGCCGGAAGCATCTTTCGTCTCCAGGTAGCTAAGCGCGTACGTGAACAGGCCGGTCTTGCCGGAAGCCAGCTCGACCGTGCCGAACTCCCAGCGCAACGCGGGGTTTTCGATGTGCGCCGATGGGAGCGTGGACTTCAAGGAACGCTGCGCCTCAGCCGTCTGGTAGGTCGCGGGGTCCAACCGCCGGCAAATGAACGGGTCGCAGGCCGACGCCTGGACCAGCACAGCGACGTTCGCGCCACCGGCGGTCGTGGCGTTTGACGTGTAGGTAGCGGTTGCCCCGATCGGTATCGCGCGGACGTCGCTGGCCGTGAAGCCGCTCACCGTCGCGGACACAGCCTGGAGCAACTCGGCGGAGGACGGTTTGCTCGCTGATTGGGACGGAGAGGCTGAGGCCGGCTCGGCCGCCGTTGGCGGGGTTTCTTCTCCGCCGCCACCGCAGGAGACGAGGGACAGGGAAACGATCAGAACGAGGGCAATTCGGATCACGAGTCACTCTTGCATGCGCCTTCGCGCTGCGTCCAGCAAGCGAGAATCGCCTTCTGGGCGCGCTGTTTCCCCGCCGCCTACGAGCTTTTTACAGCTTCGTTACCGAAAGACGACGTTCGTTGCCCCAGGACTGTCGAACCTCCATACAGCCCGGCTGAAGCGGATTCGAGTTTGCCGGGGCTGACTGGTGGTTCAAACATGCGGCCAGCACGTGGATTGGTCTTTGCGGGCGGTGTAGCCCTCCTCGCGGTAGCTCTGATTGGTCTTTCATTGCGCCCCGGCTCCAACACGCCGGCGGCTGAGGCAGCTGGTGTGCTCCCGGCCGGATGGCCGTCAACGCTGCAGGTTGGGCTCGCCGACGCACCCGGCGGAGCCTCCGCAATGAAAGCGACTGCACCCTTCGCCTTCCGCTACCAGTACCTGGCGGGCGGCGTGAACACCGGCTCCGGCTGGGCCAACTGGAATAGCGGCGGTCAATTCGCCACCTACTACATCCAGGATTCGGTCGCGAACGGTATCATCCCGGTCTTCACCTATTACCAGATTCGCCAGAGCGCGCCCGGCAACGGCATGGGCGAGACGGACGGCGTGACCAGCAACCTCCAGAACACGTCGACCATGACGGCCTTCTACAACGACCTGAAGCTGTTCTACCAGCGCGCAGGGGCGTTCCCGAACAACAAAGTCGTCCTCCACGTGGAGCCGGACATGTGGGGCTACATCCAGCAGCGCGGCGGCGACAATGCCGCGAACTTCCAGGTGAAGGTCAGCTCCACCGGCCTGAGCGAACTGGCCGGTCTGCCGGATAACGCGAGCGGCCTCGCCAGGGCGGTGGTCAAGCTGCGTGACACCTATGCGCCGAACGTCATCCTCGGCTATCACGTGAGCATCTGGGGCACCGGCGTCGACATCCAGTACAGCCAGACCTCGGACGCGCAGACCGATGCGCTGGCAACCCGCGCCGGCAACTTCTACAACTCGCTGGCGGCGAATTTCGACATCGCCTTCGCCGAATTCAGCGACCGCGACGCCGGCTTCAAGCAGTACATCTACGGCGACGGCGGCGCTTCGTGGTTCGACGCGGACGACTTCGCCCGCCACGCCCGCTTCCTGGGCAAGTTTTCCAGCGTCACGCAGAAGCGCATCGCGCTCTGGCAGATCCCGCTCGGGAATACGAAGATGCGTGCGCTGAACAACAGCTGGAACCACTACCAGGACAACCGCGTGGAGTGGCTCTTCGATGACGCGACGCGCGCGCACCTGCAGACGTACGTGAACGCCGGCGTGGTGGCCTTCATGTTCGGCCGCGGCGCCGATGGCGCGACCTGTGCCTGCGACGCCAACGGAGACGGCTCGACCAACCCCACGGCGATCAACGGCAACACGCTGACCTCGCTGAACGCGGACGATGACGGTGGGTTCTTCAAGCAGAAGATCGCTGCCTACTACGCCGGTGGCGCGATGTCGCTGTCCGGCACGGCATCGTCAACGTCGACTCCGACCGCGCCGGCCACGAACACTCCCGCGGCCACCAACACCCCGCTCCCCTCGGCCACCGCCACCAAAACAACGGTGCCGCCCACTTCAACGCCGACGTCGATCGCAACTGCGACGCCGACGACGGCCCCGCCAACGGCAACGCCAACGCAGTCAACGACTGCCAGCTGGTCGACCTCCGGGTCGCTGTCACGGAGCTCGGTGCGCCGCGGCCAGAGCATCACGATCAGTGCGAACGTGCGCTCTTCTCAGGCTCGCACCGCCCTGGTGGACCTTGAGGTCTACAACGCATCCGGCCAGAAGGTGTTCCAGCGCTTCTGGGACAACCAGTCGTTCTCCGCGAACGTCACGCGCAGCTTCTCGGCCGGCTGGGCCATCCCGTCGAACCTCCCGGCCGGCACGTACACCGTGAAAATCGGCGTCTTCGGCAGCGGCTGGGCCGGCATGTACGCCTGGAACAACGGGGCGGCCACCTTCACAGTGACGCGTTAGGCACCGCTCCGCGCCCTCTTCCGCTTCGCCGCCGGAAGAGGGCGCCGTGGGAAACCGGAGCGGCTCCACCTGCGCGCGCAGGGTCGCCTCAGTCCGTCCTGGAGCCGTTACGGTACGGGCCGCGGAGATCGTCCGGGCGGATCAGCTGTGGCCGTACACCACGCGCAACCCGCGCGCGATGGTCGGTCCGATGGCGCTCTGGTGGGATTCGCCCGGGAAAATGTGCGTCTTGATGTCCAGGCCGTCGTAACCTCGGGAGCCCAGCCTGCCCGCCATTTCGATGGCGTTGCTGACCATCCGAAATGCGGTCATGGGGCCCGCCGTCGGCAGCTCTTCGAGTTCTCCAGCGGACAGAAAGACGCGCGCGTCGAGCCTGCCGCCCCGCTCCGCGCGTTCCTCTTCGAGCTCGAACATGGCGCGGTCGTGCCACCAGAGGGAGGGGCTGCCGATGATGTAGCGCTGGAAGACAGGCTCCGGCTGGAGCAGCGCGAACGTCGCGAACAGGCCGCCGAGAGAGAAGCCCCAGATTCCGCGGTCATCGGCGCTGCCGCCGTACTCCGACTCGATGAAGGGCGCGAGTTGCTCAGCGATGAACTGGAGGAACCCGGGTGCGCCCCCGAGCCCGCCCTCTTCGATCACCTGTCCCTGCTGTGCCGCCCGCTCCACGAACGCCGGGTCGTGGCTTGTCGAGAGCTCGAAGTTGCGCAGCCCCATCATCTCCCGCAGCCCGGCGTTGTAACCGATGCCTACGACGATCATTTGCTCGATTTCGTTGCCCAGCATCATCATCCGGGTGGTTTCGACTACGGTGCCGAAGCCGCCATTCGCGTCAAGCGCATACAGGACAGGCAGCGGCGCGTCCGGTTTCCTGGCCGTGGGCGTTGAAACGAAAACGCGGTACTCGCGGCCGTTTGACTCAGCCTTGAAGTGGTGCGTGCGCGTACAGGGGAGGATGAAGGGGCCGAGGTCTTCCATGGTGAGGATGTCCTGCGTGAGGTGGCGAGGAGTGTGCCGAGGTGAACGGGAAAAGGAAAGAGGCGGGCGGGTATAGGGTAATT
>CAYTBM010000118.1:1773-9330 GCA_964436025.1 uncultured Anaerolineaceae bacterium | reverse complement strand
TCTCGGTCAGTCCGCTCCGGGTTGCTCACCGCCTATCCTCCGAACGCCGCGATGCGGTTCGGCTGTTCGTACGGCATGCGGCCGATGTCGGCGATGGCGGCCGCGATGTCCAGGTGCGGGACCGGCTGCGGCTCGGCGCAGTAGACGAACGCCGCCGCCGAGTAGTCGTCCACGCGCTCCGCGATGCCGCTGGCGAGCAGCCCCGGCGCCGCGTTCTTCGTCCAGCCGCTGCCTGCCGCCGGGTTGGAGCGGTCGTACGCTTCGAACTCGGCTTCTTGGCCCTCGCGGAACGAGTTGAAGCCGATTTGCTGGATGGTCACCTTCAAGCTCCTCCGAAAGACGATGGGGTCCGGGATGTGCCAGCGGTAAAACCCGATAAAGTCGGGCACGCCGTCCGCGCGCTCGGGCGGGCGCGCTTCCAGGGGCGACCCTGCGTAGTGGGCGAAATGCGCGCCCATGCCCCACGCGCTGCCCACGTAGTCCTCGAGTCCAGTGCCGCATATCGTCGGCAGTTCCCCGTCGCCGTCCAGGAACACCTTCAGCTCGCCCTCGCCGTACCAGCGCGCCGGGTCAATCGTGCGGATGCCGACTGAGCACCCGAGGAAGCGCCCCGGCCCGCGGAATCCATCGGCGATGACGAAGTCGCGGTACATAACCGTCGGGTTCTCACGGTGGAAGCTGACGTGCAGGTAGCCGGCGTCGGCCGGCAGCTCTCTTTCCAGCGTGTAGTCCAACTGGTAGTAGAAGGGGAGCGCCCGGCCGGAGCTGTTCGTGATCACCATCCGGAAGCGCTTGCGGAAGGGCATGGGGAAGTAAGCGTTGAAGCCGCGCCCTTCCTGCGCCGAGGCCATCGCAGAGTGGTACGGCACGGGCCGGCCGCACGGCAGCCCGAAGAAATCCAGGCAGGGCACGGAAATCGACGGTTCGCCGGCGCCGTCGTAATAGACCTCGAACCAGAGTGCGCGCATAACCTCCGGCCGCGCAGGCGGGAAGGTCATCCAAATGTGGCGAATCGTCCCAGGGCCTTCGATGTCGGCCAGTTGCACCGTCTCGCCGGGCTGGAGCACGCGCGAAGGCGCGCCCTTGCGCCCGCCGTGTGCCGAACCACCCGCACCGCGCGCACCGGTCGGGTTCTCGAAGGTAATCGCGCGCGAGTCGAGCGAAAGGTCGATGCGAGAGGGGTCGAGTTCGTGCATCGGCGGTTTCTACCAGAAAAAAAGCAAAGAAGGTGAGACGTGAGAACGAAAGCGCGCATTCGCAGCGGACTATGGCGCTGGGCGACCGCTGCATTGCTCCGCCTCGGCAGCGCGCCGTGGCCTCGACTTTCTTTCCTTCTCACGTCTCACCTTCTTTCCTTCTAGACTTCGCCGCACAGATCACGCATTCGGAGCACGAACATGGCTACTCGCGCACTCGTACTTGGCGGCGGCGGGCCCGTTGGCATCGCGTGGGAAACGGGACTCGTCGCCGGCCTGGCGGAGCACGGCGTCAACGTCAGCGAAGCGGACTTCATCATGGGCACCTCGGCCGGCTCGGCGGTTGGCGCGCAGCTGGCGATGGGCCGTTCGCCCCAGCAGATGTACGCCGCCATCGCCGCCGACGCGGCGAACACCCGGCCGGGGCCCACCCGCGCAAATACCGGCGAGGGCGGCGCGCCGCCGAACCTCCTGCCGCTCATGGAGCTGATGCAGAAGGCCCAGCGAGACGATGTCTCCCAGGAAGAAGTGCGCAAGGAGATCGGCGCTTTCGCCCTGGCCGCGAACACCATGAGCGAAGAAGCTTTCATCGCAACGTTCGGCCGCATGCTCGCCAGCGCGGAATCCTGGCCCTCGAAGCGCTACCTGTGCACGGCTGTCGATGCGCTGACCGGCGAATTCCAGCCGTGGGATAACGACTCCGGCGTCCCGCTGAGCCGCGCAATCGCCTCCAGCTGCAGCGTGCCCGGTGTCTATCCCCCAATAACCATCAAAGGCCGCCGCTACATCGATGGCGGCATGCGTTCCGGCACGAACGCCGACCTGGCTAAGGGCTACGACACCGTCATCGTCGTCGCCGTGACAGTCGCGGCCGAAGGCCCGATGGCCGAGCGTGCGAAGCAGCGGTTCGAGGGTGAGCTCGACGTCCTGCGTTCGTCCGGCAGCACCGTCCATGTCATATCACCCGATAGCGCATCGCAGGCGGCATTCGGGCTGAACCTCATGGACTTCACCCGGCGTGCAGGCGCGGCCGAAGCGGGGCTTGCCCAGGGCCGCGCCGAGGCGTCGAGGATCGTGCCTGCCTGGTAAGCAAATCACCTCGGGCGTTTGTTGGGCATTCCCTGAGCGCGAAACTTGCGCCTGCGGGCTATTCTTCCGATCGGGGGAACTAAGGCCGGACAGGCAAGCATGACGAGCAAGCGCCACTCTGGTGTCGATATCGAGCGCGCCATCGACTCGCGGTACTTCCCGGTCGGTATCTTCTGGGGCGACGTGAATGGGCTCTGCAGCGGCGTTAACACGCGCTGGTGCGAACTCTCGGGACTGACTGAAGCGGAGTCCCTCGGCATCGGCTGGATCCGCGCTATCCATCCCGATGACCGCGTCCGAGTCGCCCGCGAACAGGCCGAACATATGTCCGCCGGGACCGAATTCCACATCGAATTCCGCCTGCAGCGGCCCGACGGTGAAGTCCGCTGGGTGCTCGCCCAGGCCGTGGCGGCGCGCGGCCGGGACGGTGACATCGCCGGCTTCGTCGGCACCGTTACAGACATCACCGACCGTGTGATGGCCGACGCTGCCCTGCGTGAGAGCGAGCTGCGCTTCCGCAACCTCGTTGAGCTCTCACCGGACTTCATCTGCATTCATCGGCGCGGGGTCATGGACTATGTGAATGCCGCCGGCCTCAAGATGATGGCCGCCAGCGCCCGCACCGACCTCGTCGGCCATCACATCCTGGAATTCGTGCTCCCGGAGCACCAGGCCGTCGCTTCGGAGCGCATGCGGGCGCTCCAGGAGGGCGGGAGCATCTCGCTGGCCGAGATGGAAGTGCGCCGTTGCGATGGCGCGGTCATCTGGATTGAAACCATCGCGAGCGTGACCGTCTGGGAAGGTGAGCCCGCCGTGCAACTCGTCGCTCGGGACGTCACCGAGCGCCGGCGCATTGCCGAGACCTACCGCGGAGTCGTAGAAAGCGTCCGCGAGGCGATGTGGGTCATGGACCGGAGCCTCGACAGCGAGTGGCGCATCAGCTTCGTGAACAGTTCCTATCTCCGCCAGTCGGCACTGGAATCCGCCGACCAGGTGACGGGCAAATCGTTCCCGGAGCTCGTTGCTTCCGGGATTATCTCGCCTGACGACGCTGCGGCTTCCGCCGAACGTTACCGCGCCGCCGCCGACTCAGAAGGTCCCGTCGAGTTCGAAAGCACACTGGTGTGGAACGGCACGAAGTTCTACTTCGTCACCACGATCACGCCCGTACGCGATCCGTCCGGGCGTTGCGACCGCCTGATCTGCTGGAGCCGCGACCTGACACGCCGCCGGGCCCAGGAACAGGCGCTCGCCGAATCCGAGGCCAACTACCGTGCAGTCGTGGAAGGCACTTCGGACGCGGTCTGGGTGATGGATAAGGGCGAAGACGGGCGCTACCGCGTGCGGTTGGCCAATCCGCGGACACGGCAGCTGCTCGGCCTGGAGCTGGACCAGGCGATCGGCCGGACCTTGGACGAGGTCCTCACTCGGGCCTCCGCTGCCGCGGCCGAAGAGCGCTACCGCCAGGCCGAAGCCGCGGGCGAGCCAATCGAGTACGAAAACGTCGTCGAACGCGATGGCCTCCGTGTTGAGGTCGTCACGCACCTCACACCGTTGTTCGACGCCGATGGCCGCTGTTACCGCATCATCGGCTCGGCCCGGGACGTAACCGACAGACGGCGCGCCGAGTCCGCCCTCCTGCAGGCACAGAAGCTGGAAAGCCTCGGTGTCCTCGCAGGCGGCATCGCCCACGACTTCAATAACCTCCTGACAACGATTCTCGGCAACCTGTTCCTCCTGGAGATCGAGCTTCCCGCGGATAGCCCGCTGCGCGCCTACACCGCCGATTCGCGCATCGCCGGCGAGCGCGGCGCTGACCTGGTCAAGCGGCTGCTCGGCTTTAGCCGCCCCGGAGTGCACACCCGCCAGCCCGTCTCCATCGACAGCCTTGTCACCGAAACGGTCGCACTCCTCCAGCGCACGCTCGGCCCGCGCGTCACGCTGGAGATGACGCCGGGAGAGCCTGGCGCGGTGGTCGCCGGCGAGTTTGGCTCACTGCAGCAGGTCCTGGTCAACCTTCTGCTGAACGCACGCGACGCCATGCCCGAGGGCGGCACAATCACCATCAGCCACTCCCGCCTTGAGATTCACGCCGAACCGCTCTGGGCGCAGCGCGGCATCACCGCGGGCGCATACCGCGAACTGACCGTGCGTGACAGCGGCATTGGTATGTCGCGTGATTTGCTCCAGCGCATCTTCGATCCGTTCTTCACAACGAAGGGCGTCGGCAAGGGCACCGGGCTGGGCCTCTCGACGTCGTTCAGCATCGTCCGCGCGCATGGCGGTTGGCTGGCCGCCGAAAGCACCGAAGGGCAGGGCAGCACGTTCACCATCTTGCTGCCAGAGAACTGAGCTCAGGCCCCGACGGCCGTCTCGAGTACGGGCAACAACAGACGGAAGGTCGAACCACGCCCCGGCGCGGTGTCAACCGCCAGCCAGCCGCCATGCGCCCGCGCGATACCGAGCGCGGTGGAGAGCCCCAGACCAGACCCGCGCCCAACCTCTTTGGTGGTGAAGAACGGGTCGAAGATGCGCTCCACCACGTCCGCGGGGATGCCTGCGCCGGTGTCCGTCACGGTCACCAGGTGGTAGCGCCCCCGAGGCAGGTCCGGCGGCGCCCAGCGGTGCCGCGGCCCAACGTTCACCATCCGCCGCGCGACCGTGATGGTCCCGCCGGCGGGCATGGCATCACGCGCGTTGACCATCAGGTTCACCAGCACCTGCTGCAGCGAGGTCCACGAACCGCGGATCTCCGGGTCGCCCTGCGCGCGGCGCACGAGCAGCCGGACCTGTGGTGTCAGTGCGGCCCGTGCCAGCGCCGCGGTGTCATGCAGCAGCCGCTCAAGGCGGACGGTCTCGTTGCTGGAGACCTCCGGCCGCGCAAACGTGAGCAGGCGTTTCACCAGTTCGGCGCCCCGGTCGGCGGCGTGCCGCGCTTCCTGCACCAGCTCCAGCTCAGGGCCGCTCACGTCCCGTTCGAGCAGGTAGAGGTTGCCCAGCACCGCCGTCAGGAGGTTGTTGAAGTCGTGGGCAATGCCGCCGGCGAAGACGCCCAGGCTCTCGAGTTTCTGGCTCTGGCGCACCTGCTGCTCGAGCCGCAGGCGCTCTTCCTCGGCGAGTTTTCGCTGAGTGATATCGAGGAAGGTGCCGGCCCCACGGACGGGCCGTCCTTCGGCGTCGCGCTCGACAATGGTCCCGCGGGTCAGCATCCAGCGGTACTCGCCGCGCGCGTTCATCACGCGATGTTCGCATTCCACCACGGGAGTCTCACCCGCCGCGTGGCGAGTGAACGCCGCCACAAGCTGGGGCCGGTCGTCCGGGTGGACGCGTTCGAGAAACGAATGCAGGGCGCCGTCCTTGTGGGGCGCCCCGAACGCTGACGGCGAATCTGGGAACTCCGCCGAAAGGGTGCCTGCCGGCACATCCCACTCCCAGAGAGCGAGTTCCGCCCCGCGCATCGCCAGGTCCAGCCGCTGTTCGGCGGCCTTGCGCGCGCTCTCGATGTTCATGGCTTCGATGATCGTGCCGCAGGTGCTGAGCAACGGCGCCAGGAAGGCCGCGAGCGTGCTGTCGTAGCCCGCTTCGCGGTTCGCCACCGCCACCATGCCCACCAGCCTGTCGCCGACATGGATTGGCAGGCCCATAAACGCCTGCATCGGGGGATGGCCCGGAGGAAGCCCGCCGCTGCGCGGGTCACGGTCGGTTTGTCCGGAAAACACCGGCTGGCCGGTGGTCACGACGTGCCCAAAGAGCGTGGCCATGTTGGTGAACTGGATGCCCTGCTCGCGGTTCGCGGCAAAGAACGCCCGCGTTTCGGCGTTCCACGAGATGTCGGTGACCGCCAGCAGGCGCAGCACTGGCTCACCCTGGCTTCCGTAATGCACCCCGCCGATGAATCCGAACTCGCTTCCGGAAACGCGCAGCAGGTCACCCAGCAAGCCTTCGAACACCGCGCGCGGGTTGCCCTCGCGGATGAACTGCGTCTGGGCCGCACCCAGCGCCGCCAGCAGGTCGTTCGATTGCTTCAGCGTTTCGGCCCAGCGGATGCGGTCGCCGATGTCCCGGCCGATGCCGCCCACGGCGACGACATCGCCGCGCGCATCCCGCACCGGGAACAGCGAGACGGAAACATCGATCGTCTTGCCGTCGCGCGTCAGGCGGCGCGTCTCGATCTGGCGGCGTTCGCCTTTGCTCTGGTCGAGGAGCACCTCATCGAGCTGGCCGCGGAGTTCCGGCGGCTCCACCATGTCCATGCTTTTGCCGAGCATTTCAGCGGCGGAATAGCCGTACATCCGCTCGGCCCCGCGGTTCCAACTGAGCACGGAGCCGTCCAGGCCGCGGCTGATGATCGCGTCATCCGAGGATTCGACCAGGGCGGCGAGCCGCGCCCGCTCCTGCTCCGCGAGGACGCGCTGCGTGGTGTCCCGGAAGATGTAGCGGATGCCCACCGGGGTTTGCGTTTCATCGAGGAGGTACGACCCCTGGACGTCAGCCGGGAACCGGGTGCCATCCTTGCGGACCAGCGAAAGCTCGAAAATGCGCTGGCCCTTCTCGCGTTCGTAGGGCCGCCCGGCCCAGACGCTGCCGGCGAAGTGCTCCGTACTGGCCTGGAGGACCGTCACAAGGCTCGTCCCGTCCAGCAGCGCGTACCCGTCGATCCCCGCGGCCACGTCATCACGCGAATAGCCAAGGACGGCGAGCGCCACCTGGCTCATGTACGTCACTTTGAGCGCGGGCAGGCTGACTTCGACGAAGGCCTCCGGGAGGTGCTCTCGGAACTGGTCGAAGTCGCGCTTCAGCCGCTCATACCGCTCGGTCAGTTCGGCCAACGCGCTGGGAGCCGCCGCCTCGTCAGTCGCGGCGCCGCGATGCGAGTCGTGCATTGTCCGCACATGGTAGGCGGGCGCGGTTCACGCGGCACTCGGCAATTCCCCTAAGTACCTCGGCCAGCCGCGGACCTCCCGAACCTTCTCGTCCCGCCGGTCCGCCGATACACTAAGAGGCCGATGACGATGCCGACCCCGACCACGCGCGTCCTTGAGGACACGGATTCCCAGGTCGAGCCGCCGTACCACCTGATCCTCCTCGACGACAACGAACACACCTACCAGTACGTCATCGCCATGCTGGGGAGCATCTTCGGGTACGCACCCGAGAAGGGCTTCGCGATCGCCTGCGTGGTCGACAAAGACGGCCAGGCGATCCTCATGACCGCCGGGCTGGATGAAGTCCGCCTGAAGCAAGACGCCGTCCACGCCTTCGGCGCTGACCC
>CAYTBM010000118.1:0-1673 GCA_964436025.1 uncultured Anaerolineaceae bacterium | reverse complement strand
GGCAGGTACGACAACCACGAGCTCGTCGCGTTGTCGTACTGCAACACCTGCTGGTACTTCCCGGAAATCGTGCTCAACGCATCGCCCACCGCCCGCGCGGTGCCCGTGTAGGTGAAGTTGTTCCAGCCGGCGTGGAGCTGGATGCTCCGCCCGGGCGCGGGGTTCGGGTTGATGCTGGCGACGTTCGTCGGCGGCCCGTCAACCCAGTACGCGTCGAACTGGTTGATGCTGGCGATGTCGCTCGTATAGGCGGGGGCGCCGCGATAGAAGCGCTGGTAGGCGCCGGGGACATCGAGCAGCCGCTTCAGCGGATCCCATCGGTAGATCGCACTCCAGGGCATCGGCAGGCTAGAGGCCGCGCCCGGAAGCTGTCCCGAGCCTTCGAGGTGGGCAATGTTCGCCCAGGTGCCGTTGAGCGCCTGGACCACCACCGCGCCGGGTGGCGGCGAAACCGTGCTCAGGTCCTTGTTGAGCAGTCCCAGGTCTTCGTTTTGGCCGCCCCAGGCCAGCGTGGGTACCGCCGGCGCCCCGCCGATGAACACCTGTACCGTTTTGCCGGGTTGCCCGCAGCCGGGCAGCTCCGCGTTGGTCTTCACCTTCAGGGTATAGCGGCTCAAGCGGCCGAAGGCGTCGGCGTTCGCCTGGCCGCAGAGTGTCGAGTCGATGTACGCCTCGATCGCGGTGCCGGCCGGGACATCGCGGAAGTCCTTCAGCGGCGAGCCCGTGACCGTCATGGGTATGCGCGCCACCGCGGCCCCGACGTTGATGATCCCCGAGCCCGCCCAGTTCTGCCCATGCGGCGCGGCCGGCGCCGCCGAAGCCGTGTCCCGCGCAATCTGGATGTAGTCCGCCGCGTTCAACTTCGAGTTGCGTGAGATCATCAGCGCGAACATGCCTGAGACCAGCGGCGCCGCGAAGCTCGTCCCGCCGCTGTCGTCGGTCGCATACGGGTTGGCGAGACCGATGTCCGAACGGGCGGTCGTGGCGAGTTTGCTCGCCGGGGCCGCGAAGTCGATCGCTGGGCCGTAATTGCTGTACGAGGCCCAGACGTTCCCGTTCAGGTTGTCGGCCGCGCCGACCGCCAGGAGGTTGGCGTACTGCGTGTAGGCCGCCGGGTAACCGGTCCCTACCTCGGTGCTTCCGGGGATGTGGTTGCCGGCAGCCGCGATGACGATCACGCCCTGATTCTGCGCTGTCTGAAGCACCTCTCGCAGGTAGGGGATGTCGCCGGTTAGCGATCCGGCGGGTGTGGCGAGGCTGAGGTTGATGATGCGCGCGCCCATGCGCACCGCGTAGTCGATGCCCTGGGCCACGTTGAACGGCGAACCGGTCGGTGCTCCGCCTGGGCCCGACCCGCAGTCAAGCACCTTCACGGTCATCATGCGGATGTTCCAGGCCACGCCGGTGACGCCCGCGCCGTTGTTGCCGGCGGCTCCGATGATCCCCGAAACCATCGTCCCGTGAGAGCCGATGTTCGTCGATGATGTGCCGTGGTCATCACGCACCGCGCCCGTCGCTGTGCTCTCGGTGTAACCGCAGACCGCCTGATTCGCCGATGTCAGGTTCACAAACCGGCAGCCGTAACGGTCGTTGGTGCAGCCATTGCCGTCGCGGTCGATGCCGTCGTTCTGGTTGTCGACCGGGTTTTCCCAGAGGCGGCCCTGGAACTCTGG
>CAYTBM010000117.1:0-9337 GCA_964436025.1 uncultured Anaerolineaceae bacterium | reverse complement strand
CGAGCACTTCGTTCGGGATGATGTCGGTGACGAAGGCCATGACGCAGAGGTCGGCGGCGAGCTGCTTCCAGGCGCCCTTGCCCTCGGGGGTCTTGAGCGAACGGGTGGCGATGACTGGCAGGCCGGCAGCTTCGGCGGCGGCCCAGAGCGGGTCCTTGCGGTCGCCGGAGGGCGCGGGCGCGCTGACGGCGACGAGTTCGACCCCATCGGCCTGGAGGCGCTTGAAGACGGCTTCGCCAAAGGCAGCCTGGCCCATGAGGGAGACGCGCATGGAGAAAGCGTAGCGGAGGGAGCAAGCGCGCGGGGTGCGGACGGGACGTAACGGAAGTTCGAAGTGCGAATTTCGAAACCCGGTTAACCACGAAGGCACGAAGGACACAAAGGAGACGAAGGGATGGGTTGGGGAGGCGCCGAGGGCGCCGCGACCAGGACCGGGTGCACCCACCGCGCGGTGGCGCACGCATCTCCAAGACTCTCCGTGTCCTTCGTGTCCTTTGTGGTGAACCCGCGCTGAAGCTCGCGCAAGGGCCGGTTCTCACGTATCCTGAAACGGTTGTGTTTCTCAGGCGGTGTTGTGGTCCTTCGTTGAGGGGCCAAATCTATGACACCGCACGTTGGAGGACCCCCTGGTTACCCCTGTCAGCATGAAGCAGTTGCTGGAGGCCGGCGTCCACTTCGGCCACCAGACCCGGCGCTGGAACCCGAAGATGCGCCAGTTCATCTTCACCGAGCGCAACGGCATCCACATCATCGACCTGCAGCAGACCGTTACGCGGCTGGACTCTGCCATCACGTTCATCCGTGACGTTGTAGCGACCGGCTCGGACGTGCTGATCATTGGCACCAAGAAGCAGGCGCGCGAGACGGTGGAGATGGAGGCGCAGCGCGCCGGCCTGCCGTACGTGAACAACCGCTGGCTTGGCGGCACGCTCACGAACTTCCGCACCATCCAGAGCCGGATCAAGCACCTTCAGACGCTCGAAACGTCGATGGCGCGCGGCGATTACTCGCGCCTGACGAAGAAGGAACAGCTCGATATCTCGAACGAGATCGAGCGGATGAACCGCTACTTCGGCGGCATCAAGCAGATGGACCGGCTGCCTTCCGCGGTGTTCATCATCGACACCGTGAAGGAGGCGATCGCGGTTGCCGAATGCAAGCGGCTGAACATCCCGATCGTGTCGCTGGTCGACACGAACTGCGACCCGGACCCGGTGGCGTATCCGATCCCGAGCAACGACGACGCAATCCGCGCGATCAAGCTGATCCTGGGCAAGGTGGCCGATGCGGCGATCGAGGGCCGGGCGGCGAAGGAATCGGGCGCGGGCGCGGGCCAGGGCGTGACCGCGGAAGATTTCGCGCGGACAGCCCAGGCTGCGGTCGAGGCCGGCAGCTTCTCGGCAGCGCCTGAGGACGCGAGCGCGGAAGAAGCCGCGACGACCGTGACGACGATTTCCGCATCGGCCCAGGCCGCGGCCACCGAAGCGCCGGCGCAGGAGTAAGCGAACCCCATGGCAATCACCACTGAGCAGATCAAGGCCCTCCGCGAAGAGACCGGCGCCGGCGTCATGGACGCCAAGCGCGCACTCGAGGCGGCAAATGGTGACGCGGCGAAAGCCAAGGCCATCCTCCGCGAGCAGGGCATCGCCGCGGCCGCCAAGCGCTCCGAGCGCGAGACCTCCAACGGCGTCGTCGAGGCGTACATCCACGGCGGTGGCCGCGTCGGTGTGCTCGTCGAAGTGAACTGCGAGACGGACTTCGTCGCGAACACCGATGACTTCCGGGCGCTGGCGAAGAATGTGGCGATGCAGATCGCCGCGATGAGCCCCGTCCTCATCTCGAAGGACGACCCGGACCGCGCAAAGCACGAAGGCAGCGACGAGGAAGTCTGCCTGATGAGCCAGCCGTTCATCCGGGACTCTTCGCGGACGATCGAGCAGCTCGTGCAGGACGCGGTGGCGAAGACGGGCGAGAACATCCGCGTCCGCCGCTTCACCCGATTCGAACTGGGCCGATAAGCCCCGATGGGAGCAGGTGAGATGCCGCGCCACAAGCGCGCGCTGGTGAAGCTGAGCGGCGAAGCCCTGATGGGCAGCCGCGCGTTTGGCATTGACCCGGTGACTCTGAATGACCTGGCGCGCCAGGTGTGCCAGGCGGCCGCCGAAGGCATCGAAGTTGCCGTCTCCGTTGGAGGCGGCAATTTTTGGCGCGGCGCAACGGTCGCCGAGACGGGCATGGACCGCGCGACAGCGGACTACGCGGGCATGCTCGGCACGATCATGAACGCGCTGGCCCTGCAGGATGCCATCGAGAAGCTGGACACCGAGGTGCGCACACTCAGCGCGCTGCCGATCCCCCAGGTTGCCGAGCCGTACATCCGGCGGCGGGCGATTCGCCACCTGGAAAAAGGGCGGGTGGTGATTTTCGCCGCCGGGACGGGCAACCCGTTTATGACCACCGATACGGCGGGCGCTTTGCGGGCCATCGAGACGGACTGCGAAGTCCTGCTGATGGCGAAGAACGGCGTCGACGGCGTGTACGACGCCGACCCCGCGAAAGTGCCGACGGCGAAGAAGTTCGACCACCTGAGCCACATCGAGGCAATCCAGAAGCGGCTCCAGGTGATGGACATTACCGCGCTTTCCATGTGCATGGAGCATCATCTGGCTATCGTTGTTTTTGATGTCGCGGGGCCGGATGCGGTTTTGCATGCGCTCCGTGGCGATAGAATCGGGACGGTGGTTTCATCCAACCCGGAGGCAGATGCCGCCGGAGGCGCTTAAAGCAAGCGGAGGACGCATCCATGGCTGACCCGGACGAAATTCTCCTGACAGCGGACGAAAAGATGGACTCTTCCATCCAGTCCTTCCGGCGCGAACTGAACGGCATCCGCACCGGCCGCGCGCATCCCAGCCTGATCGAAACGTTGCCGGTCGACTATTACGGGGCGATGACGCCGCTGAAGCAGCTCGGCAGCATCAACGCCCCGGAATCCCGGCTGCTCACGATCCAGGTGTGGGACCGGGGCGCTGTGCAGGCGATCCAAAAGGCCATCCAGGCGTCAGACCTGGGCCTGAATCCCGCGATCGACGGACAGACCATGCGTCTGCCCATCCCGCCGCTCACCGAGCAGCGCCGCAAGGACCTCGTGAAGATGCTGCACAACAAGTCCGAAGAGGCGCGCGTTGCCATCCGCAATGTGCGGCGGCATTCCCACGAAGAGCTGCGCAAGGCCGAGAAAGACGGCGACGTCTCCCAGGACGAACTGAAGCGAAGCGAAGAAGAACTGCAGAAGATCACTGACCGGCACATCGCAACGGTCGATGTGGAGGCAAAGAAGAAAGAGGCGGACCTGCTTGAAGTCTGAGCCGGCCGCGGCAGAACCGGCCGAACGGGCCGACTACCTGGGCGACCTCATTTCGCCTATTTCGGGCGGGCGCGTGCCCCGGCATGTCGCGGTGATCATGGATGGCAACGGCCGCTGGGCGACGCAGCGGGGGCTTCCCCGTGCGGCTGGGCACCGGGCGGGCACCGAGAACATCCGCCGGGTGATCGAACGCTTCGCGGACCACGGCGTGCAGTACCTGACGCTCTATGCATTTAGCACGGAGAATTGGAACCGCCCCGAGAAGGAAGTGCGGCTGCTGATTCGCCTGCTGCGCTACTTCATCCGGCGCGAGACGAACAACCTGCACAAGAACGGCATCCAGCTGCGCATGCTCGGGCACATCGAGACGCTCCCGGACTGGCTCCAGAAACAGGTAGCAGACGCCATAGCGCTGACGAAGGACAACAAGCGGATGACGCTGAACATCTGCTTCAGCTACGGCGGCCGCGATGACATCCTGATGGCGATGCAGGCGATGATGCGGGCGGAACTCAACGCTTCCGAAATCACCGAGGAAACGGTCGCCGGCTACCTTTCGACTGCGGGCGCGCCGGACCCCGACCTGCTCATCCGCACCGGCGGCGATATGCGGATTTCGAACTTCCTGCTCTGGCAGGCGGCCTACGCGGAACTCTACTTCACGGACACGTTCTGGCCGGACTTCGGGCGCGAGGACACGGATATCGCGCTGGCCGAGTACGGGCGGCGCAAGCGAAAGTTCGGCGGGTTGCTGCCGGAAGATCTGGAAGCGTTCCGGAAGTAGTGCCGGAGCGTCTCGCCCTGCGCTCTCGGGCATGCTGGCCCGAGGCGTCGCGGAGTCGCGACGAGCGGGAAGCGTTTTGTAATGGTTTTGCGAGGCCCGGCGCAGATCACCGCAGGTACACTCGCGGGAGCGACTTCGGGGCGTCTCTTTGCCGTTTTTGCGTCGATTTCCACTGTGGCTTTCGTTTTCCCTGGTGTGCATCGCCGCCGGGTCGCTGGTCGCACTGTCGCTGTTGAGCTTCTACGGCTACAAGCGCTCAGCCGACACCACCGTCCAGGCGTCCGCGGTGATCGTCAACGAATCGACGGTCTACATCAGCGTGCTCGACGCGGAAACGAACCAGCGCGGCTATCTCCTTACCGGCGACGAGGCGTTCCTGACGAGCTACGAGGCCGCTCGGGCGAAGGTAAACGCCGGCATGGACACGCTTGCCGGTCGCGTTCACTCACCCATCGAACAGGAGGCGATGAAGCTCATCCGTCCCGCGATTGAGCAGAAGTTCGCGGAGATGGACCAGACGGTAGCGCTCGCGCGCGCAGGGGATCGCGCCGGGGCGCTGGAAGTTGTGGAGACCGGCCGGGGCAAGGAACTCACCACCACCATCCTGGACCAGATGCGGGTCATTGCCGCCTACGAAGCGGCGCGCCACAACGAGGCTCGTTCGGACGCCAGTACGCGGTCCACGCAGAGCCTTGTTGCGGTCTCCCTCCTGGGCATCTTCGTGGTGGGTGCGATGTTCTGGATCTTTCGTGCTCTACGCCGCCGCGGCGTGGAGGAAGGTCTCCGCCAGCTCAACCGGGAGAAGGACGACTTCCTCGGGATGGTCTCGCACGAACTGCGCACCCCAATCACCGTGGTCCTTGGCAACGCCAACCTCTTGCGTCGCAAGTGGAGTGACCTGGACGAGGAGGACCGGGTGACCGCCCTTGCCGACATTGAGGACGAGGCGCAACGCATGCACGGCGTGGTCGGCAACATGCTGCGCCTCTCGCGGCCCGAGCATCGCCAGCCGATCGAGCTCGAGCCCGTGTTGCTCTCGCGAGTGATCGCTGAAGCGGTCCGCCGCCATACCGCGCGCTTCCCGCAATCACGGGTGAAGGTGCGTGATGCCGAAACGGCGCCGCCCGTGCTGGGCAACGAGGACTACCTGCTCCAGGTCCTCGAGAACTTGCTTTCGAACGCGGCAAAGTACGCAGGCGTGGGCGGCTCGATCGAGGTTGATGTCACGATGCGGTCGAACAACGCGCAGGTGGCCGTGCTCGATCGCGGGCCGGGCATCGTGCACGAACGCCGGAAGCACATCTTCGAGCCGTTCGTGCGGTTGAACCGCCCCGGCGAGGAGCGTGACGGCCTTGGCCTGGGGCTGCCCATCTGCAGGCTGCTGATGCGCGCCCAGGACGGAGACGTGACGGTGACCGACCGCCCGGGCGGGGGTTCCATCTTCTCGTTCACGGTGCCCCTCGCGCCGGACCCTGAAGCGCTCTCCGTGATGGAAATGGCGGCCGATCTTCGCCAGGGGTGACGTACCTCACTTGGCGAACGTGCGCCAGGGCGGTGTAATCCTCCGGCCACGGGGAGGAAGCCATGCCGCTCGAATTCGCCGACTCGCAAACGCATACCGTGATCGCCGGTGACACGCTCTCCGGCATCGCGCTGACGCACGGCTGCACGCTCGATGCGCTGATTGCCGCCAATCCGGGGCTTATCAATGACCCGGCGCTGATCCAGGTCGGCTGGGTGTTGGTGATCCCGGGAGTGCTCGCCGGCACGCGCCGGGGCGCGGCCCCGGCGGGCGAAAGCGTGACCAGCTACACCGTCGAGGACGGCGACACGCTCGGTCTGCTCGCTGCGCGCTGGGGTACGACGGTCGCCGCCATTTGTGAGCTCAACGGGATCGCCAATCCCAGCCTGATCTTCGTCGGCCAACGGATTCGCCGGCCGGGCGCGGCCAGCGAGGGCGGCACCGCCGCGGCCGCCAACGTTGAGGCCGCGACCGGCGCCGACGGAGCGTCGATCCTGGTTGAGGCGCGCAAGACGCGGCTGACCTTTTCCCGCTTCCCGCTGGATTCGGTAAATATCACAGGCGGCTACCGCGCGGACTACGGCGGGTACCTCCATCGCGGCATTGACCTGGGCGGCGTGGCGGTGGGCACACCCATCCATGCTCCCGCGCCCGGCGTCCTGACGGTCCACCGGCCAGGGGACGGCTGGGGCGACGGGAGTTTCGGCATTTGCGTCGTCATCGACCACCCGGGCACCCCCTGGTGGTCGATCTATGCACACATGAACGCCACCGGCCGCGCAACAGGGGAAAGCGTGACCGACGGAGACGTGCTTGGGGAAGTGGGGTTCACCGGACGCGTTGAACCGCCGGGGCCGGCGGGAGCGCATCTCCACTGGCAGTTGAGCAGCCACTCCGGATTCCCACCCGGTTTCGAGTACATCGCCAACCCGCTGGACTTCCTGGTGGTTTAGCGCGTGGGGGTGCGTTTGCAGGCTCGCCCGTGGCCGTCTCGCTAGGTGGTCCGCTTACTGCCGTGCGCCGTCCCAAAACGGCGGCGTGGGGTGTATGCCGGTGGGCCGGTAGGCTAGCGCCTGCACATGTCGAACCTCCAACTGCGTCTCGCGACCGCCGCTGTCGGCCTGCCGCTGGTGATCGGCGTGACCTGGATCGGTGGCTGGGCGTTTGCCCTTGTAGTGGCGGGCATCGGGCTCATGGCGGCCGCGGAATTCGTGCACGGCTGGCTCATCCCGTCCATGCCCATCCGCAACGTCATCCCGCAGGGGCCGACCTTCGTCATCGCGCCCGCGGTGGTTGCCGGCGCCCACGCCGACCATCGGTTTTTCATCGTCGGGGCGGGTTTCGCGCTCCTGTTCGGCGCGATTGGCTACACGCCAACGAACGCAGTCGGGCCGCGAAAGCCCTACCGCGTGTATGCCTGGTGCGTGCTCTACCTGGGCTTTTTGCTCTCAACATTCGTCCTCGTGCGAGATGTGGAGCAGGGACGAGAGTGGTTCTTCCTCGGCTTGCTCTCGACCTTCGCCGTCGATACCGGCGCATACGCCACCGGAAAGGCGATCGGCCGGCACAAAATGGCGCCGAAGATCAGTCCCGGCAAGACATGGGAGGGAGCGGCCGGGGGCGCCATCGCCGGCTTCGCGGCGGTGCTCCTCCTCAACCGCCTCCTCGATACCGGGGTCGCCTGGACGACTGCCCTGCATCTCGCCGTGGCGGTACCTCCCGCGGCGATGATCGGCGACCTCTTCGAAAGCTGGATGAAGCGGCGCATGGGTGTGAAAGACGCCTCCGGCTTGCTGCCCGGCCACGGCGGCTTCCTGGATCGCCTGGACTCGCTGCTTTTCGTGTTCCCTGTCCTGTACCTCTTCCTCGAATTGCGTGTGTTCTAATGGCTCAAGCCGTGCACGACGAAGAGACCGCCCACAATCTCGATGAAATCCTCGACTCCGGGGACACCCCGCTGCTGCTCCGGAAGCCGGTGGTCGGTGGTGTCGTCGTCGCCTTCTTCGCGGTGGTGGCCCTGTATATCGTCGCGACGAGGTTCTGGGGCGTTTCCTTCAAGATCGACGCCGAGCCCTTCCGCGACTGGGTGGAGGCGCGCGGGGCGTTCGGCGTGCTCGTATTCATCCTCGTGATGGCGCTTTCCGTGTTATTCGCGCCCATCCCGAACGTGCCGATCTTCATCGCCGCCGGCCTCGCCTGGGGGCCGGTGCTGGGGACGCTCTACTGCATGGCCGGGCTGACCGTTGGCTCCGCGGTGGCGTTCTGGCTGGCGCGAAAGTTCGGCCGCAAGCACCTCGCGCGGCTCATTGGCCACCACGCAGCCGCCCGGCTCGACCACATGGTCGACACCATGGGCGGCCGAGTCGTGTTCTGGACGCGCCTGATGCCGGGCGTGAACTTCGACTGGATCAGCTTCGTTGCCGGCATGACATCCGTCCCCTTCCGGACGTTCATCGTTTTCAGCTTCCTCGGGATGCTTCCCCCGACGGCCATCACGGTCGCGATGGGCGATGGTCTCACGCGAAACCCGGCGATTACCCTGGCCCTGGGCGGGTTCTGGGTGGTCTCCATCGTGGCCACGGCCGTGTACTTCTGGCTTCGGCGAAGCCACTGGCGCGCACCGGCGCGCGCGGCCTCGGATTCGGGGGTGAATGCCGAGGCCGAATTGGGATAAATCTGATGCGCTCATCAGGGAACCGCCTATCTGCGTAAGACATGGCGAAGGGCACAATTCGGCCCAGTTCCACGGAGAAATTCCACATGACCGTCAACCGCCTCCACACCCAACTTCGCCTGCTCGGCCCGAGCATCAAGCTGGTCCCGGACGCCGTTGCGAATGTTGTCGCGCTGCCCAGCCGGCGAAGAATGGCCACCCGTGAGGAACTGCTCGAACGGCTCGACGCGGCCGGCGAGCTGGCGCCCGATGCCCCGCTTTCCTTCCTGGTCGTGAAGGTTGTTGGCGCCTGCCACGGCGAGCACGAAGACCAGCTTCGCCGGATCGCCAACCACGTGACCGACCTCGTGCGCGGCACGGACCTCGTCGGGCGCATGCACGCCCACTCGTTCGGGATCGTGCTGCAGGGCACGGGCGTCGTTGCTGCCGGCGCCGTGGCCGCGCGGCTCACGCATCACCTCAACCGCATCGCCGAGCTGAGCCCTTCCCTGTGCATCACGGTTTCCGCGGCAACTGGCACGGGGCGCAACGCAGGCACGCTGGCTGTCGCCGCGATGGAGACCTGCGAGCCCTGCTGCGGGTAGCCGACCGTCGTTAGTCCCTGGTTGTCAACGGGACGCTGAGGTCCGTGTCCAGGTCCAGGACCACGGCCACTTCCTTGCAGTTGGTGAAGAACGGGCAGCGGACGCATTCGTTCCAGACTTTTTGCGGGAACTCCATGACGTTGGCGAGGCGAAAGCCCTGCTTTTCGAAGAAGCCCGGCTTGTAGGTCAGCGCGAACACCCGGTCCAGGCCGAAAACGCGCGCGTCCTGTACGCACTGCGCGACGATCCCCGCGCCGATGCCTTTCGCCTGCACGTCCTCTTTGACGGCAAGCGAGCGCACCTCCGCCAGGTCGGCGCCCATGATGTGGAGCGAGCCGGTGCCGACGACTTCGCCGTCGAGGCGGGCGACCTTGAAGTCGCGGATGGCTTCGTAGATTTCGCCGAT
>CAYTBM010000116.1:0-9371 GCA_964436025.1 uncultured Anaerolineaceae bacterium | reverse complement strand
CGCGGCCGTGATCGGCCTCGGATCGATGGGCGCGAACCACGCCCGCGTGCTCGCCGATACCCCCGGCATCGAACTTGTCGCCGTTGCGGACGCGAACCCGGCGGCGGTGGCGAGGGCTGTGGCCGGACGGCCGATCCCGGGGTTCCCCGATGCCGCGTCGCTGCTGCGGGAGACGCACCCTGACATGGTCTCGATCGTGGTGCCGACGCAACTCCACGAAGACGTGGCCTTACAGTGCATTGGCGCCGGCGCGAACGTCCTTGTCGAGAAGCCGATCGCGGCGAACCTCGAGGCTGCACAGCGCATTGCCGCGGCAGCCGAGCAGGCCGGTGTGGTGCTCACCGTCGGCCACATCGAGCGGTTCAACCCTGCGATCCAGGAGCTGAAGCGGCGGCTGGAAGCGGGCCAGGGCGGGCCTGTGCTCCAGGTGCGCGCGCGACGGGTTGGGCCGTTCCCGCACCGCATCCGCGATGTCGGCGTGATCCACGACCTTGGACCGCACGACATCGACATCATGCGCTACCTGCTCGGCGACGAAATCGAGCGGGTGTACGCGGAGTCACGCAGCCACATCGCTACGGGGAACGAGGACATGTTCGCGGGGCTGGTGCGCTTCCGCAGCGGGGCGATGGGCACGCTCGACATCAACTGGCTGACGCCGACGAAAGAGCGCTCGCTGACGGTGCTGTGCGAGAAGGGCATGTTCGTGGTGGACTACGCGGCGCAGTCGCTCGCGTTCTATGAGAACTTCGACGCCGCCGCACGCGAAGGGCGCTACGCGAGCGTCACCGAGGGCCCCATGACCCGCTACCCCATCCCGAACCGTGAACCGCTACGAGTGGAGCTGGAAGCCTTCCGCGATGCGGTGCTGGCGGGCGGACCGGCCCCGGTGAGCGCGCATGACGGCATGACGGCATTGGCGGTGGCCGAGGCGCTGGTGCGGTCGGGCGAGACGGGGATGCCAGTGCAGGTGCAGCAGGTCGCCGGCGCCTCGTGAACGTCGCGGTTGTGGGCATTGGACGGATCGGATTGCCGGTGGCGGCGACGATCGCGTCGAAGGGGCACCGGGTTTTTGGCTGCGATGTCAACGCGGCGCTGGTGGAGCGGGTGAACCGGGGGGAGAACCCCATTCCCGACGAGGCGGGACTCGACGCGATGCTGAGGGCGGTGGTGGCTGCGGGCTCGTTCAGTGCGACGACCGAGACCGCGAAGGCAGTGGCCGAATGCCAGGTAGTGCTTTTTGCCGTGCGAGTGGATGTCGACGAGTCAGGGCGGGCCGACCTGCAGTACCTGTTCGCGGCGGCGGAGGAGGCCGGCAAGGGCTTGCAGCCGGGCGCGCTGTGCATCTTCGATACGACTCTGCCGGTAGGGACGACCCGGCGCGAACTTGCGCCACGGCTGGAAATTGGGGGGCGCAAGCTGGGCCGCGACTTCCACGTGGCGTTCAGCCCCGAGCGGCTGCTCATGGGCCGCGTGATTGAGGACCTGACGAAGTACCCGAAGGTGGTCGGCGGCGTCGATCCGGGTGCGGGCGATCTTGCCGCGGCCTTCTATCGCGAGGTGTTCGGCGGCGAGGTCATCCAGATGGAGTCGGCGGAGGCGGCTGAGCTGAGCAAGCTGGCTGAAGGCGCGTACCGTGACCTGAACATCGCGTTGGCGAACGAGTTGGCGATGGTGGCCGACGTGCACCACATCGATGTGACCGAAGTGATCCGTGCCGCGAACTCGCAACCGTACTCGCACATTCACGTGCCGGGCACGGGGGTCGGCGGGCACTGTATTCCGGTGTACCCGCGGTTCCTGATGCAGGGCGAGGGGCCGAGCGCGCTTTCAGCGCTGGGACGGAACGTGAACGACGCGATGCCAGGTTACGTGGTAGACCGAGCCGCGGAACTCGTCGGTGGACTCGACGGCAAACGGGTCCTCATCCTGGGGCTGACGTTCCGGCCGGACGTGGCGGTGACGTTTCACACGAATGCCGTTGACCTGTTGCGGGAGTTCGAGCGGCGCGGGGCAATCGTCCGCGGGCACGACGCGCTGCTGAGCGACGCGGGAGTGCGCGAGCTGGGATTCGAACCGGCTGCCGACCTCAGTGGCTTCGACGTGGCGGTGGTGCACAGCAAGCACCGCCAGTACGCGGACCTCGACTGGAGCGCGATCGCGCCGCTGGTTGTGGACGCGCGAAACGCACTTGACCGCGCGCGGGTGGAAGCGGCGGGTGCCCGGTACCTTGGCGTGGGGCGGCCTGCGACCCGGGACTAGGATTCGAAGCCGACCGAGGAGCGAGACGCCGGGTTCATCTTGAGGCGGCGTTCGACTTCGGCCAGTTCCGCGAGCAGGTGGTCGCGGTAGGCGGTGAGGAAGAAGCTGTCGTTGTTGGTGGTGCGGGGTGCGGGGCGGGCATCTGCGGCGTTCATTGGATCTTCCTACCTGGGCTGAACTTCTCGCGGAAGGTATCAACGGCCCCCTTGCATTGCCGTGAAGCAGCGGCTCCGAGGGTTGCGAAGGCGTAACAAACGGGCATTGCGGCCAGCGCGGAACATGAGCAAGACGGGTCTCACGCAGAGCACATTGGGACGGCTACGGCAGACCGAACGGCCATACCGCGAGGGTTCGGCCCCTGACAGGATGGGTGACGGAGCGGACCCGAAAGGGGGCGTCATGAACGGTGAGATAGTTCGTGAGCGGCCGGTTCTGAGGGCTGAACTTGAGCGCCGCGGGGTACCGCGACGCGAGTTCCTGAAGTTCTGCGGCGTGATGGCGGGCGTACTGGCGCTGCCGCCGCGGTACGCACACCTGATCGCGTCGGCGCTGGAGGGGGCGCCGCGAGTGCCCGTGATCTGGCTGAACGGCCAGGACTGTGCCGGAAACACCGAGGCGCTGCTCCGGGCAACGAAGCCGACAGTCGCGGAAGTGATCCTGGACACGCTGTCGTTGGATTACCACGAGGTGCTGATGGCGGCCGCCGGCCACCAGGCGGAGGACGCGCGCGCGGCGACGATGGCGAAGTTCCCGAATGGCTACATCGCGGTCGTCGAGGGCTCGATCCCGCTGGCGGGCGGCGGGGTCTATTGCACGGTGGGCGGCCGAGCCTTCGCGGAAGTCGTCAGGGAAGTCTGCGCGGGGGCGATCGGCGTCATCGCGGTGGGAAGTTGCGCGTTTGACGGCGGGTTGCCGGCCGCGCGCGGCGGGATCACCGGAGCCGTCGGTGTCGGGTCGTTCGTGAAGGACAAGAAGGTCATCAACCTTTCGGGTTGCCCGATGAACCCCGAGAACCTGACGGCCACAATTGTGCAGTACCTGACGCTGAAGGAGTTCCCGGCGACAGATGACCTCGGGCGGCCGCTGTTCGCCTACGGAGACACTGTCCACGAGCGGTGTGAGTCGCTGCCGCACTTCCGCCGCAAGGAGTTCGTGAAGGAGTGGGGCGACGCGGGGCATCGCGCCGGGTGGTGCCTGTATCAGATGGGGTGCAAAGGACCGTCGACGGTCGCGAACTGCTCGACATTGAAGTTCAACGGAGGCACGAGCTGGCCCGTGGCCTCCGGCCATGGGTGCGTCGGCTGTACGACGCCGAGGTTCTGGGACGCAATGGCGCCGTTCTATTTGGAAGGCGGCCCGAAGGAAGTCGCTACGCCGACGCCGGTAGCGTACGAGACGCCCGTGCCCGGCGCGACGCCGAACGGCGCTGGTGGCGAGGGCGGCGAAGGGAGCGGTGGCGGGGATGGATTCGGCGCGGCCGAAATCGCCGGAGCTGCGGCCGTGGCCGCGGCGGCGGTAGGAGTTGGCGGTTACCTCTATGCGCGTGGGCGGCGAAGCGGAACGAAGCCGGAAGGAGGTAGTGATGGTCCGGATAGCGATTGACCCCATCACGCGGATCGAAGGCCACCTGCGCATCGAAGCTGAGGTTGATGGCGGCAAGGTCAGCGATGCGTGGAGTTCCGGGACGATGTTTCGTGGGCTGGAGATGATCCTGAAGGATCGCGACCCGCGGGACGCCTGGATGTTCGCCCAGCGGGCCTGTGGAGTGTGCACCACGGTCCACGCGCTTGCCTCTGTCCGGGCTGTGGAGAACGCGCTGGGGATCGTGATCCCGGAAAACGCGCGGCTCGTGCGAAACCTGATCGCGGGGACGCAGTTCATCCACGACCACGTCATTCACTTCTACCACCTGCACGCCCTGGACTGGGTGGATGTGGTTTCGGCAACCAAGGCCGACCCGGCAAAGACGAGCGCGCTGGCAAAGTCGATCTCTCCATGGCCGAAGTCCAGCAGCGAGTACTTCAGGGGCATCCAGGATCGGCTGAACGCTTTCATTGGGACCGGCCAACCGGGGCCTTTCGCGAACGGGTACTGGGGACATCCCGCCTACCGGCTGGAGCCGGAAGCGAACTTGCTCGCGGTTTCGCACTATCTCGAGGCGCTGGAGTGGCAGCGGGACATCGTGCGGATCCACGCGATCCTGGGCGGGAAGAACCCGCACCCGCAGACATACGTGGTGGGCGGCATGGCCCTGCGGATGGCTTCCGACTCGCCCACAGGCGTGAACGCGAGCTCGCTGGCGCAGATCAGGACGTTGTTGGCGAGCGCGAAGACGTTTGTCGAACAGGTGCTCATTCCGGATGTGACCCTCGTCGCCGGGGCCTACCGGGAGTGGTTCCAGATTGGGAAGGGCATTGGGAACTATCTCGTTTACGGGGACTTCCGCGACCAGACGGGCGATGCGAAGACATTCCTGTTCCCCGGTGGACGCATTCTGAACCGCGACCTCTCGAAGGTTGAACCGGTGGACCAGGCGAACATTAGCGAGACAGTCGCCCACTCGTATTACGAATACGACGGCGACGATGGCGCAGCGAAGCACCCGTGGGAGGGGCAGACGACGCCGAAGTACGCCGGCCCGAATCCGCCGTTCGAGTCGCTGGCGGGGTACGACCGCTATTCGTGGCTGAAGGCTCCACGCTACGACGGGCAGCCAATGGAGGTCGGGCCGCTGGCGCGCATGCTGGTCGCCTACGGGTTGAAACAGCCTGAGGTAGTGAAGGCCGTGGATGGACTGGTTGCGAAGCTGGGCATCCAGCCGGCGGACCTGATGAGCACCATGGGGCGGATTGCGGCGCGGGCGCTTGAGTCACAGATCCTGGCGTCTCGCCTGGAAACGTGGCTCGGGGTGCTGGAAAGCAACATGAACGCGGGGCGGCTGCAAGTGGCGGACAGCGGCAAATGGGACCCAGGCACCTGGCCGGGAGAGGCGCGGGGGGCGGGTTTCGAAGAAGCTCCGCGCGGCGCGCTGGGGCACTGGGTGGTGGTGAAGGACAAGAAGATCGCGAACTACCAGCTGGTTGTGCCGAGCACCTGGAATGGTTCGCCGCGAGACGCGAAGGGAGCGCGCGGGGCGTGGGAGGAAGCACTCCTCTCGACGCCCGTTGCCGACGCTGAGCGGCCCCTCGAGATCCTGCGGACTGTGCATTCATTCGACCCCTGCATGGCGTGCGCCGTCCATGTGTACGACCCGGCGCAGGGGCTGAGTACTGAGATCCGGGTGGTCTGAAAGGAGACGGAGATGCCACGAGGATTCGGAGGGCGCGGCGGTTTCGGGGGCCCACCGTTGATGCGGCCGGGCGGCGGCGCGCGCATAGGGTGCTTCGGCGGGCTTCTTGGGCCCCTGATTGCGGGAATCATTGGCTTTCTCCTTGGACGGAACGTGTCGAATGGGGCCGCGCGGCGCGAAGCAGACCCCAGGGAGGACGAACTGCGGCGGCGGGAGGACGACGTGCGGCGGCGAGAAGAAGCGGTTCGAGAGGCTGAGCGCGAGCGGGAGCAGGGGCGATGAGCGGAGTCGTTGTGCTGGGAATCGGCAACATCTTGATGCAGGACGAGGGCGTCGGGGTACACGCGGTGCGTGCCCTTTCAGACGGAGGGCTGCCGGAGGGCGTTGCCGCAGTGGACGGCGGGACGCTTGGCCTGGAGCTGTTGCCCATCGTGGAAGAGGCCGGCGCGCTGGTCCTTGTGGATGCGGCGCGCATGGGCCGAGCGCCGGGCTCGTTTGGAGTTTTCCGTGGAGGCGATTTGTTCCGCGGCTACGGCGGGCATGTTTCACCGCACCAGGCGGGCGCGGCCGACCTCATCGCGGCGGCGCGGCTCACGGGGGGACTGCCCGAACGTTGCACGCTGTTCGGCGTGGAACCAGGCGCGATCGACTTCGGCCTGGAACTGAGCGCAGAGGTGGCCGCGGCGCTTCCGGAGGTGGTGCTCGCCGTGATGGCTGAAGCCGAGGCGCTTCGGGAGGTTGCGCGCGATGCATGAACTGGGGCTGGCACGGGCTATTGGCGAGGCTATCCGCGCACGCGGTTGGGAGGGCCTCCCGTTGGAGGTCCGGGTGAGTGGCGGCCACGGTGACGGGGGCGCGTTCGAAGCGGCGCTGCTCGCGCACCTCGAATGCGAGTCGCCGTCGCTGGCGGGTGCCTCGGTGCGCATCGTGCGGGTCTCATGCGACCGCGTGTGCTCGCGGTGCGCCGGGACGTTCCGGGCGGCGGATGCATCGCCGTGCCCGGCATGCGGCGGTCCGGCGCTTCCATTGCGCGAGGCGGAACAGGTGGAGCTGGTGATAGCTGGGGAGGAAGACGCATGTGCCTGACTTCGCCGGCGGTGGTAGTGCGAGTGGATGAGCGCGGCGGCATCACCGTCATCCGCGTGAGTTCGCCAGACGAAGGGCAACGTGACTGCATCACGTATGTCGATGGCCTCGCGCCGGGCGATCGCGTGCTAATTGCCGGAGGCGCGATCGTCGAGCGGTTCGAGGAAGAGGCTCCCGGGCCGGAGTCATTCGCAGACTTGTTGATCCAGGCGTTCGACGCGACACATCCAGGAGGTACGACGGTATGACGACGATTCAATTGGCTGCGGGGCTGCGCCGGCCCGCGATGAGAATCCCGCGGACGCGCAATTGGGGGATCGGCCTGGCGTTCGCGGCGGCGGCCATCAGCGGGTTCTCCGTGTGGGTGAACTCGTACGCGGTGAAGGAAGTGCGCGACCCGGCAGTGTTCACCACGACGAAGAACCTGGTTGTGGGTTGCGCGTTGCTCGTGCTGTTGCTGGGCCGTGCGAACGGGGCGCCCGCATTGCCGAAGGCCTGGCGGAAACGCTGGATGCTCGTGGCGCTGGGCGTGGTGGGCGGGAGCATCCCGTTCGTGCTGTTCTTCGAGGGGCTGGCGCGGTCGGGTCCCGGCAATGCGGCGTTTATCCAGAAAAGCCTCTTCCTCTGGGTGGCCCTGCTCGCCGTGCCGTTGCTTCATGAGCGCATCGGGCGGTGGCAGGTGAGCGCACTGGGGATGCTTGTCGTGGCGCAGCTGCTGATTGGGCGGCCGGGCAACTGGAGGCCCGGCGACGGCGAACTGCTGGTGCTCGCAGCCACGGGCTTCTGGACGGTCGAGACCATCTTCGCGCGCAAGCTGCTGCCTGAGGTTGGCGCGGGCCTGGGCGCCACGGCGCGCATGGCCCTGGGCGGACTGTTGCTCCTGGGCTACCTGGTGACGCAGGGCAAGGCCGACGCGATTTCCAGCCTGAGCGGCGAACAGTGGCGCTGGGTGCTGACGACGAGTGCGATCCTGATGATTTACGTGGGGACCTGGTACTCGGCGTTGGAACGGGCTCCGGCCACGGTCGTGACGAGCATCCTGGCGCTGGGGGCGCCGATCACGGTCGCACTTTCGACCTGGAGCGGAAAGCCGGCCCCCAACGCGGAGCAACTGAGCGGATACCTTGTCCTAGCGCTGGCCCTGGCCGTCGTGGCGCTGTCGGCGTCCCGCCAGCGCCCGGCGGCTCGCCCGGTGGGGCCGTGAACGGCGACGGCGCCCTCCTGTTCGCGCGGTATGCCTTCCGGCCCAACGCGCTTGGGTTCTGCGGCGGCGATGATGACCGGGCGCTGTTCGCGTATGCGACAGAGGATGTGGTCGATCCGGGGCTGATGCAGCTCGAACGGCAGTTCGAAGGAGCCTATCCGTACCTTCAGCTCATCGCGCATGCCAACGGCATTGCCGACCCGTTCGATCGGCGCGTGGTGGAGGCGTACTGGATCGGCAACGGGCTGTTGGAGCGGGTGGACATGGGTCTCCTCTTCGATTCGCTGGGGCAGCGCTTTAGAGCGAAGACGACTCCGAAGACATGGCGCTGGCTGGCCAGCAAGGTTCCCGCCGGGGCGCATCCGCACCACAGCTTCCACGTATTCGAAATCTACCCACGGGCGGGAATGATGAAATCAGGGGCCGTCGACCACGTCTTCGAAACCATGGAGCAGTGCCGTATTCGCTGGGGGCGGGTAGTGGAGGCGGCAGGGGCCAACCTGGTGGTGCGGGTCCGGCCGCTGCGCCAGCTTGCCGGGAAGCTCTCGCTCGGGCCCACGACACTGGAAACGGTCCAGCGTTGGGTGGATGGGACGGGCTTCGTCGACGGGGTTACGCCGGGGGAGTGGGTGTCCATCCACTGGGGGTGGGCGTGCGACCGGATCACACCGACGCAGGTCCGGGCGCTGGACCGGTATACAAGGTGGCACATAGACCTGTGCAACCAGACTCTCTGAACGGGCGGGTGTGGCTTCCGATGTAGTCGGCTTTCGTACGGCCGGATACGGAGGCCTGTGCGAGGTTGCAGTGCACTTAGCCGCGATGAGCGGCAGACTGCAGCCGTGGTTGCCGAGCCCGAACATGCCGGTTGCGTCGTCTGGGATAGCGCAACGGGACGATATCTTCACGATGCGCGGCGCTGCCTGGCGCAAGAGTCAGCGGCGCACGAACAATTCGTGACAGAGCGCAGCGCGTGGTTGCAACGAATGCGATCGAATCGCGATGGGAATTCCGACCGGCAGCGGTGATTGAAGGAACGGCCGTATCGTGGCTGGCGCTCAACGCGCTTTCGACGATCACGCAACTGACGGTGCCTACACTGCCGCTACCGGTCGAATGGAGGCGGAGCCCGCCGGAGCACTCAGGAAAGGTTCGAACCAGACGTGGAAGAGACGCAACAGAACCGTCGCTGGGCGGTCTCTAACCGGTTGAACGAAAACGACCGGCCGGCGGAGGACTGCTCTACCCTGCTCTACTACAAGGCGTTGCTCGAGGCGGAACTCGAGGAAGTGCGGAGGCGGCTTGCTGCGCTGGGCGTTACGTCCGAATTCGCGGCGACGGGCGCTTGAGCGCGCCGGCCACGAAGCGGAGAGCAGAGAAAAACAAGTCGTTTCGAAGCCTGGTCACGATCCCGCTCGGAGCCGATGCTCGGGCGTGGCAGAGTGCGGGTTGGTACCGGCGCCGGCAGGGTTGGCGGCTACAGGTTTCGCTCCTGCGCTATGCCGGATACCGCGCGACCGTGGTCCTGCG
>CAYTBM010000115.1:0-9377 GCA_964436025.1 uncultured Anaerolineaceae bacterium | reverse complement strand
CTCAGCCGCAACCGGGACTTCGTCTTGCTCCAGGCGGGCCAGCTGCTGTCGCGCGCCGGGTCCGGGATGTCGGCCGTCGCCTATCCGTTGCTGGCACTGTCCGTTACGGGCTCACCGGCGCAGTCGGGAATCGTCCAGGCGGCTGCGTTTCTCCCATTCCTGCTATTCAGCACAATCGCCGGGGTAATCGCGGATCGTTACGAGCGCCGCCGGCTGATGATCGCCGCCGACCTCGTGAACGCGTTGGCGCTGGCTTCGCTCGTCGCGGCGATCATCGCCGACCGGGTCTCGTTCCCCCAGCTCGCAGCCGTGGCGTTCGTCGACGGCTGCGGGGCTGTCCTGTTCGGCGCCGCCTATAGCGGCGCCTTTCGTTCGATTGTGCCCCGCGCGCAACTGCCCGCTGCCGCCAGCGTCGAGCAGGCCCGGGCGTCCGTGGTGCGGCTGGCGGCGCCGTCCCTCGGCGGCGTGCTCTACGTGGTCTCCCGCGTGCTCCCCTTCCTCGCGGACACGCTCTCCTATGCTTTCTCCACGCTCTCGGTATTGCTCATCCGAAGGCCGTTCCAGGACTCCCGTTCCCCTGTGCGCTCGACTGTCCGCGAAGACCTCGTCGAGGGGCTCAAGTTCCTCTGGCAGGTACCGTTCCTTCGCATTTCCGCGTTGATGATCGCCTTCAGCAACTTCTCGTTCCGCGCCGGGCAATTCGCCATGATCGTCCTGGCCCGGAGGGAAGACTATTCCGGGGCCACCATTGGGCTGCTGGTCTCGCTCGTCGGCGTGACGACGCTTGCGGGTTCGTTCGCCTCGCCATTCCTGAGGCGAACGTTCTCGTTGCGCACTATCTTGCTGTCCGAATTCTGGGCCTCCTTCGGCGTGCTCGCGTTCGTGGCCTGGCCCAGCCCGGCCGTGCTGGCGGTTGCCCTGGCGACGCAGGCGTTCTGCTTCCCGAACACCGACGCCGCCCTTGCCAGCTACCGCTACGCCGTGACTCCGGACCGGCTGACCGCCAGGGTGACCACAGCGGCCAGCAACATCTCGGTCATGACCATGCCGCTCGGCCCGCTTGCCGCCGGGTTGCTGCTCGATTCGGTGTCGGCCCGGATGTCGGTGTTGCTTGTGTCGGCTGTTTGCATGACGGCGGCGGTTATCGGGACGCTGGGGCGGACGATTCGGAGTTTGCCGGCGCTGGAAGACGTGGTGGCAGCCGGGGCGGAGGCGTAGGGATTAAGAAGCGGCCCGCACATATGCGGGATGAGGTTCGGGCGACGATTTCAGCAGTTCAACCAGCGTGAGCCCGGCCGACTGGCGCACGTGGTTCCAGGCCGGGTTGGCCGCGAGCGCGGATTCTTCCCACTGCCCTTCGCGAATTCCGGTCAGCGCCTGAGCGACTCCGTCGGCAAGATCCGCGGCGCCCTGCGATACGATGCCCAGCGCTTCCAGCTGCGGAATGAGCTGGTACCAGTCGTCGAATTCGAGTGCGAGCTCATCGGCTGACGGACGTGTTCCGATGCTCGAAAGCCAGGCGACCTGAGCCTCCGCAGGCGCAGCGAGGATTGCGACAGCCTCAACGAGAGCCCGCCGCGCATTCAATGCCCACTCACGTTCCATCTCCGGAATGGTACCAGAGGCATCAACGGATGATTTGGGACCGTCCCTGTTCGGGGCTGCTCACACGCCAGTACGCCGCGGGCCCACGATGGCCTCCACCAGGGTGCCACCGAATTACCCGGCCTGTCGGGAGTCGTCTTCGTATTCCCGCAGTGCCCAGCCCAATCCGGCATGCTGGCCACGGTTAAGCGTTTCTTCTCGCCACGAATCGCTCGGCTGGAGCCGGGAGGCGACTTCAGCGGGAGTAAGCCCGCTCAGGATCTCCGGACGGATGAAGATGTCTTCAATGTCCAGGTGGTCGTCCCGCTGTTCTCACGTTCCCGGGTGTTCCTTCGCCCAGGCCAGCAATCCCTCGCGGTCCCGAGTGTTCATGACCCGCTCGGCCGGCACGCCGCACTGTTCCGCGCGCTCGCAGCCGTAGGGCTGCCAGTCGAGCTGCCCCGGCGCATGTGCGTCACTGTCGATGGTGAACACGCAGTCCATTTCGAGCGCGAGTGAGAGCAGCCGCCGCGGCGGGTCGAGCCGCTCCGGCCGCGCATTGATCTCGACCGCTTTTCCGAACTGGCGGCACGCTTCGAACACGATCTCCGCGTCGAACTCGGACTCCGGGCGGTTCTTTCCAACAACGTATCGGCCCGTGCAGTGGCCGAGGATGTCCATGTTCGGGTTGGCAACCGCCATCACCATCCGCCGTGTCATCGCCTCGCGCTCCATACGCAACTTGCTATGGACGCTCGCGACAACGATATCGAGCTGTTCCAGCAACTCTGGCTCCTGGTCGAGTGCTCCGTCGTCGAGTATGTCGACTTCGATGCCCGTGAGGATGCGGAACGGCGCGAGTTCGGCGTTCAGCGCCGCGACGATGCCGAGTTGCTCGCGCAGCCGCTCCGGGCTCAGTCCCCGCGCGACCGTCAGCCGGGGCGAGTGGTCGGTGAGGACCATGTATTCGTGGCCGAGCGCTATTGCGGTCTCCGCCATTTCGCGGATCGGCGAACCACCATCGGACCAGTCGGAGTGGACGTGGCAGTCGCCGCGCAGGGCCGAACGCAAGGTCCGCCCTTGCTCGGGTGGCCACGAGGCCGCGCCTTCCGCCTCGAGCTTCGCCAGGTAGCCCGGCACGTCCCCGCGCGAAGCCTCCGTGATCACTCCGGCGGTGACATCGCCCACACCCTTGAGCTTCTTCAGTTCGCCGCGCTCGGCCATGCCCGCCACTTCGGCTCCGGGCAGCTCGGCAATCGCTTCGGCGGCGCCACGGAACGCCTTAACCCGGTAGGACGGCTCGTTCGCGCGCTCAAGAAGAAAGGCGATGCGTTTCAGTGCTTCAATCGGCTCCATCGCACCAAGCATAGCTGCGCCACCGGCCGATTCCGAGGAGTGTCCGCACCTGGCAGGGCTAACCCATGCGACGGGGCCCCGCCGCGTACAACAGGCCGGCGATGTCTCGCGGCTCGACGAGGACTCTCGCCGGGCAGGTGGATGGGCCGACCTGCGCCCAGGCCGGGCAGACTGAAGGGGAGGAGCGCGATAGCTCCTCCCCTTCAGGTTCATGGGCGCTGTGTTTCAGGCGAGGTCGAAGCGGTCCAGGTTCATCACCTTGTCCCAGGCCGAGACGAAGTCGCGGACGAACTTCTCCCTGGCATCGTCGCTCGCATACACCTCCGCGAGCGAGCGAAGGACCGAGTTGGCGCCGAAGACGAGGTCCACGCTGGTGGCTGTCCACTTGACCTCGCCGCTGGCGCGGTCTCGGCCTTCGAACACGTTGTCGCCGGCGGCCCTCCACTCCGTGCCGAGGTCCAGCAGGTTGACGAAGAAGTCGTTCGTGAGCATGCCAGGCCGGTCCGTGAAAACGCCGTGCTTCGAGCCGCCGAGGTTCGTGTCGAGCGCCCGCATGCCGCCGAGCAGCACCGTCATTTCCGGAGCGGTGAGCGTCAGCATGTATGCGCGGTCGAGCAGGAGGGTCTCCGGGGACAGGTTCGTGCCGGGACGGACGTAGTTCCGGAAGCCGTCGCCGGCGGGTTCGAGGACGGAGAACGATTCTGCATCAGTCTGCGCCTGCGAAGCATCGGTGCGGCCCGGCGCGAAGGGGACGCGTACGTCGTGGCCGGCGTCTTTCGCCGCCTGTTCCACGGCCGCGCATCCTCCGAGGACGATCAGGTCTGCGAGCGAGACCCGCGTGTTTCCGCCGCGAGCGTTGAAGTCGCGCTGGATGCCTTCAAGCACCTGGAGAGCACGGGCGAGTTCAGCCGGTTCGTTCGCTGCCCAGTCCTTCTGGGGAGCGAGCCGCAGGCGGCCGCCGTTCGCGCCGCCCCGCTTGTCCGTGCCGCGGAAGCTCCGCGCGGCTGACCACGCCGTCGCCACCAGCCGGGAAATGGACAGGCCGGACGAAAGCAGACGCGACTTGAGGTCCGCGATATCGGCTTCGCTGAGCGTTTCGGCGCCGGCGGCCGGCACGGGGTCCTGCCAGATCTGCGGCTCCGGCACGAACGGGCCGAGGTAGCGGGAGACTGGGCCCATGTCGCGATGGAGCAGCTTGAACCAGGCTCGCGCAAATGCGTCCGCGAACTGGTCCGGGTTGTCGTGGAAGCGCTTCGAGATCGGCCCGTAGATCGGGTCGAGGCGCAGGGCCAGGTCGGTGGTGAGCATGACCGGCGCGTGCCGCTTCGACGGGTCGTGCGCATCCGGGACGGCCGTCCTTGCAGCCGGGTCGGTCGGCACCCACTGGTATGCGCCGGCCGGGCTCTTCGTCAGGTCCCAGTCGTACTTGTAGAGGGTCTCCAGGAAGCTGTTGTCCCACTTCGTCGGCGTTGGCGTCCACGCGCCTTCAAGGCCGCTGGTGATGGTGTCGCCGCCCTTGCCGCTGCCGTATGCGTTCTTCCAGCCGAGACCCTGGGCCTCGATCGCCGCGCCTTCCGGCTCCGGCCCGACGTTCTTCACGGCGTCCGCGGCGCCATGCGTCTTCCCGAAGGTGTGGCCGCCAGCGATGAGGGCGACCGTCTCTTCATCGTTCATCGCCATGCGGCCGAAGGTCTCGCGGATGTCGCGGGCGGCGGCGAGCGCGCTCGGCATGCCGTTGGGGCCTTCCGGGTTCACGTAGATCAGGCCCATTTGGACCGCGCCGAACGGGCCGGTCAACTCGCGGTCGCCGCGGTAGCGCTCATCGCCGAGCCACGTGTCTTCGGGGCCCCAGATGATCTCCTCCGGCTCCCAGATGTCCTTGCGGCCGAAGCCAAAGCCGAACGTCTTGAAGCCCATCGACTCCATGGCCACATTGCCGGCATAGACCAGCAGGTCAGCCCAGGAGAGCTTCCGGCCGTACTTCTTCTTGATCGGCCAGAGGAGCCGCCGCGCCTTGTCGAGGTTCGCGTTGTCGGGCCAGCTGTTCAGCGGGGCAAATCGCTGCGCTCCGCTGCCGCCCCCGCCTCGGCCGTCGGCGATGCGGTACGTACCGGCGGCGTGCCAGGTCATGCGGATGAAGAGTGGGCCATAGTGACCGTAGTCCGCTGGCCACCACTCCTGCGACTTCGTCATGACGTCGATCAAGTCCTGCTTGAGCGCGTCGAGGTCGAGTGTTTTGAATTCCTCGGCGTAGTCGAAGTCGGGTCCCAGCGGGTTGGAGAGGTCGGAGTGCTGGTGGAGGACCGAGAGGTCGAGCTGGTTTGGCCACCAGTCGCGGTTCGTCCTCGGGCGGGACGTTTTCGGCGTTGGGGCCGGCATCCCGGGGTTTTCGCTCTCGCTGACGCTCGCCGTCATGTCCTTCGTATCAGGCACCTGGATCGTCTCCTCTGGTTCGTGGGGATTGAAGCGGTTCGCGGCTGGCCGTACGTTCGGCCGGCCGGGAATTGTCGGCCCCCTATGATAGCCGGAGGCCGGTTTCCTTCCTATGGCGCATTCGGGTCAGTGTGGCGGCGCGACGGAGAAAGGGTAGGTGAAACTGTCCGAACGCCTGCGTGGCAGGCCGGAGAGTGGCGCGAGGGTTCCGGTTTTGAGGTCGATCATGAACGGCGCTGGCTGCTCCCCGAGGGCCGGCCGGCGGGCGGCTGATACGTGTTCGCAATTCACAGGCGCTCATCCTTTGCGTGCCGGGCGGAAAGCAGCCGTTACCGTCAGCAGTAACTCTGACGAGGTGAGACATGCCCGCCACTGCTGTTACTGATCCCATCAAGCTGCTCAAGACCGACCACGACGAGGTGGAAGAACTCTTCAAGAAGTTCGAATCGGCCAGGAGCCAGGGACCCAAGGTCAAAGCGGCCCGCCAGGCCATCATGGAACTCAAGATCCACGCCGCCATCGAGGAAGACATCTTCTATCCCGCATTCGACCAGGAGATGAAGGCTGAGGAATCGCACGACATCTACCTCGAAGCAGAGGAAGAGCACCACGTGGCCCACGTGCTCATCGATGAGCTCGACGGCATGCCGGACGACCACGAACACTTCGAGGCCAAGTTCACGGTCCTGGCGGAGAACATCCGCCACCACGTGAAGGAGGAAGAGAAGGAGATGCTCCCCAAGGCCAAGGAACTTGGCAAGGAGCGCCTCAACGAACTGGGCGAGCAGATGATGGCCCGTAAGGAAGAACTGAAGGCTGCCTACGGACGCGGCGAAGACCCGCTGAAGGGCGCCGGCCGGAACGGCCGGGCCAGGGCCTGACAGCCCGGCCAGGACTCCGAACAAGTGGCGGCGGATGGGTCACCCATCCGCCGCCTTTTTTCGTCCCGCTATCAATGGTTCATCCGGGCAGTGAAAGTGGTCTACGCAACCGCGGCCGGTGCGGCGACCGGCGCCTGCTGCCTCAGCGCCGGGATCAGCTCTTCGCCGAGCACCTTGAGAAACTCCTCCTGGTGCGGACCGACCTGGTGGAAGTACACGTGATCGAAGCCGGCCGAGAGGAAACTGCGGGCGCTCTCCTTGATCTTCTCAAGGTCCGGCCCGCAAAGGATGTGCTTCGCGACATCGTCCTCGGTGGCGGTCCTCGTCACCTCTTCGAAGATCGCCGGGCTGTTGATCCAGGAGCGGCTCTCCCAGCCCAGGACTGTGGTCGGCCACCACCTGCGGGCGATGCGCCGCGCTTCGTCCTCGCTCTCGTTCCAACAGACCGTCACCTGGCCGATGCGAGGCTTTTCGGCGCCGCCCCCCTGCGTGAATGCTGCGAAGATCTCCTCGTCGGGGCTGGTCCCGATGAGCCCGCCCTCCACCGCGGCGAGCCGTCCGGATGCCGGCGAGCCGGCGGCCACGAGGATGGGCGTGCGGGACTTTGGCAGCGTGAACAGCCTGGCGTCGTTCACCGTGTAGTACGAGCCATCGTAGTTCACAGTGTCGCCGTCCCAGAGCCGGTGGATGATCTCGATCGCTTCGCGGAGGCGGTCGAGCCGCTCGCGGGCGGACGGCCAGCGGACACCCACCACCAACTCATTCAGCGCTTCGCCGGTACCGAGACCAAGAAAGAACCGGCCGTCGAACATGTCCGCCGTCGTCGCCGCCTGCTGGGCGACGATCACGGGATGCATACGCAGGATGGGCGCTGTTACGCCAGTGCCAACCACGATGCGGGACGTGGACACCGCAATGGCGCCAAGCACCGGCCAGACAGCCGGGGAGTGACCCTGCGCCGGCACCCAGGGGTGAAAGTGGTCTGAAATCGACAGGAAATCGACCCCTGTTCGTTCCGCCAGCACCGCCTGGTTCACGAGGTCGCGCGGACCGTTTTCCTCGCTGGAGAGCGCGAAGCCAAAGGCAGGGGTCTGCGGCCGGCGGTACACCGGCGCCTGCCGGGATATCGACCCCGGTGAGCCTGTCCCTTTCACTGGGGTCTGCGAAGGCGGGTCACTTGCGGGGAACGATTCCCGTCCCGCCTCGTCGATCGTGTTTTCTGTTTTCATCAGCGAAAGCTATCGGCGGCGCCATCGCATTCACATTTGCCGCGGCGCCCGCGCCTTGCGTGGAGCTATCGTTTGCCGGGCTGCGTCGGGTTACAGGCGGCCCTCGTCCCAGGCGGCACGGAACGCTTCGTGGGCAATCATGATCGCCAGCTCCGGCGGGATCGGCGCGAGTGCGTTCTCACAGACCTGGGCATGGAAGGCGGCCCGTGCCGCCATCGCTGCATCCACCACCCGGTTCTGAAGGCTCCGCTGGGCAATGGACTGCGATGCGCTCGCCATCGCTGCGTTGATATCGGTGAACTCTTCGTCTGCCATGATTCGCCTCTCAGCCGCGGCTCCGCGCGCAAAGCGGGCCACCAGCTTCGACCGTAGCGCGGGCAGTATTTCGGACGGGACGAGAGGACTGCGTTCGGCATTGCGGGCTCGTGCCAACCGGCTGGCGTCAGCGGTCATTCGAGGAGTTCGCAACGTTGCGGCAAGCTTCGCATCCGCCTCGGCGACGAGATTGAAGTCCGGCGAGGCCTATGGTGGAAGCACGGCCCGGCGTCGATCCCCGCCGGCAGCGAGGCGCACCATGACCCTTCCCAACGACAAAGACCGCGCGGCCGGCGACCACGGCGGCGAGTACGCCGACGAGGCGAAGCAGAACGCGCAGCCGCCCCCGCGGCGTGAAAAACCCCCGGAGCGCGAAAGGAAGTCGCGATGACGCGGAGCTGGTGGCTCGCGGCGGCCGCTGCGTGCGCGCTCGCGCTCGCCGGCTGTTCACAGAACAACGGGACGACGGTGCGGCCCACCCAGGCGCTGCAGGGCGTCACCAACACGCCCCAGATCGAGGCCCGCGACTTCGCCTTTGCCCCCAACCAGATCCAGGTTCCGGCGGGTGATGTCACCCTGACCATGAAGAATGCCGGCTCGCAGAAGCACGCCTTCGAACTCTATCGAGACGAGCAGTACAAAGACGCGGTCCCCGGCGCGCTCATCGAGGGCGTCGATCCCGGCCAATCCGGGACCGCCCGGTTCGAGCTTCCCGCGGAAGAGGCGACCTACTACTTTCGCTGTGAGATCCACCCGGAACGGATGCACGGACAGGTGAAGATCGCCTCCCGAGGCTAACCGGCCGCCGCACCTTCCCAGCCCGGGACGAACTTTCGCCACTCCTCTTGCGCCCCGAGGTACGGGAAGAATGCGTGGTAGATAGACACCCGCGGTACGTGCGGTTCGTGGGCCATCGCCATGCGCGCTTCCGAAGGAGTCCGCCCGGCCTTCCGGTGATTGCACGGCTTGCAGGCGCTGACCAGGTTCTCCCAGGTGTGCGGCCCCCCGCGATGGCGCGGCATCACGTGGTCCAGGGTGAGGTCTCGTGTCTGCCGGCCGCAGTACACGCACTGCCAGCCGTCGCGCGCGAAGATCTCCTTGCGCGTCAGGCGCACCTTGGGCCGGGGCCGCTTGATCATGTGCACCAGCCGGATGACCGACGGCAGGATGAACGTGGTGCTGGCCGTGTGGATGGCTTCGCGGGCTGATTCCAGGATTTCGGCTTTGCCGCGGAGCACAAGGACGAGCGCGCGCCGCATGTTACAGACATTGAGCGGCTCGTAATTCTGGTTCAGCACGAGGACGGATGTTGCATCCATACCCACGTCCCGCCTTTGCACGATCCTAGCAAAGGCGAACACACCCTCGCAATTTCTTCACGTTAACGAGCATTCTGGATTCCGATGAGACGCGTCGGCCTGACCCGACGGTACCGGGCTGGTCACCCTCGGCCGCCTGTACACTCCCGCGATGGAGGCCCTATGCCCAGGATCGACCCGCTCGACTACGGACACCTGACACCTGAGCAGGCAGACGCCGTGCGAGGCTTCACGGAAGGTCGCATCGGGGCAGTGCGCGG
>CAYTBM010000114.1:0-9446 GCA_964436025.1 uncultured Anaerolineaceae bacterium | reverse complement strand
TCGCCTTCCTTGCCGTCGCTGCCGCCTGCGGCGATGACGACGACTCGCACGGCTCGATGGGCAACATGGGCGACATGGGGAACATGGGCGCTATGAGCAGCCCGCCGGAAGGCTCCATCCGCGTGGACCTGGTCAACTGGGCGGTCGAACCGGCGCAAGCCTCGACGAAGGCAGGGAAGGTCACGTTCTGGGCGGTCCACAACATGGGCCATATGCATGGCGGCGAGGAGGGCGGCGTGACGCACGACCTCCAGGTGATGAAGAAGCTTCCCGACGGCAGCTACGACATGGTCGGACAGGTCCAGGGGCTGAAGATGGGCGACGCGAAGGCTCTGAGCCTGACGCTCGAGCCCGGCGACTACGAGCTTTCCTGCAACGTCGTCGAAACGATCAACGGCAAGACCATCGCGCACTATCCGAAGGGCATGCACGTGGGGTTCACGGTGACGGGATGACTTCCGCGAGCCCGGCGCGGCTGGCCGTTGGGTCGCGCGCTAACGGTCGGTCCGTCGCGCCACCCGTAACGGCTCCTCGTCGCTCATGCCGATGAATGTCGCGATGAAGCGCGCCCGCGCCTGAAGCCACTCAGCACAAAGTCTCTCCATAGGCGAGTTGCCCGTGCTTCGTAACGAGCTTCCAGAATTTGCCCTGAGTGAATCGTCTCATGGTCAATGTCGTTGGTGACGAGAGCCCGGATGTGTTTGCCCTGCGCACAGGTGTGAGAGGACGGCATCGGAATCTCGTCGATGGGCAGCGCGAGCAGCTGGTCGATTACCTCTCGGGTGGACTCTAGCAGATGGGTCACGGTTTCTCGGACAGTTGCGGACATGGGGCTCCTCCAGGAAATGTATCTAGCTGGGCTTGCGGGCGAACACGGTCACCCCGCGGGTGTCGAACTCGGCGGCGTCGGACTCGTGTTTGCTGCCCGAGAACACGTCAACCTCGTTCGACATGACGACATCGATGAAGCCGGTCAGCGCCAAGACCTGGCGCCACTCTGCGTCCAGCAGAGCGCCGGCAATTCAGCCACTCCAGAGGTCGATGTCGTCTTTCGCGTCCTGGGCCCCTCCTTATGCACGAGGATATCGCCGACCTGGATGCGGCCACGTTCGATAGATCAAGTAACGCGGCACCGTCCTCAGTCTTGCGGCGCATCTCAGCCGTCATGTCCACCGAGAGCACACGCCTGGTCGAACCAGCTTGTCGAGCGGCCGTGAGCGAATCGAATCCGGCGCCGCAGCCGACATCGACGATGACCTCACCTGGTTCAAGGTCTCCGAAGAGGAACGGATTACCGGTGCCCGCGAAGGAATCCACGGTGCCGGCGCCAAGGCGGTGATTGTCGCTTCGGGGTAGCCAAGCATCCGTGCCAACGGCGCACCCGTGTGGAAATGGAAACCAAGCTCAGGGCTCATCGCCACATCCCGATACTTTCCCGAGATTCGGGACCTGAGCTCCTCGCGGTCTCCCGCCGCAAGTCCGAGTGTGCCGGCCATCGGCTCTCCGCTTTCTGTGTCGAATTTCGAAGCGAGCGTCATCTCTCTACCTGCATTCCGGCCTCTTCCCAGGCGCCAAAGCCGCCATCAAAGTTGGCCAAATCACCGAACCCCAGGCGCTCGAGAATGGAAAGCGCCGTCGCCGAACGCTCACCGTGACCGCAATAGGTGACCACCGGCCGGTCAGTTGGCAGTTCGCTCGCTCGCGCACGCAAGTCGCCGAGGGGGATATGGCGCGCGCCGGGGATGTGCCCGGCTTGGTACTCATTGCGTTCCCGCACATCCAAAGCCAGCGCGCCGCTTTTGAGCTTGCCTTCAGATCCGCGGACATCCAGAAGTGTTTGATGCGAAATGCCGTGCCCGGCAGCAACCCAGGCGGACATCCCACCAGCCAACACCCCCTCAACTCGCTCGTAGCCCACGAGCAAGCACTCGTCCAGCACTCGTTCGAACGGCTCGTTGCCGAGCACAAACAGCAGCGGCGTGTTCTCCGGCACGACCCAACCGAGCCAGGTTGCGAACGCGTCGCGGAAGGCATTGCTCAGGGCACCCGGAACATGGCCCGCCATGAACTCGGCCTGCGGCCGGACATCGATCACGAGCGCTTGCCCGCGTGCGCTGTTGAACTGGTCAGGATCGAGGCTCGGCGGGACTGGGATGTCTCGACGCAGGGTGGGACCGCGCTGGTTCAACGGGCGCATCCGAAAGAAGTAGCTCGGCGCCGCTGGGAACGTGGTTGGGAACCAGGCCGTGAATTCGTTCTCGTTCGTATGCGTTAGCACGGGGTTCGTCCGGCGTTCGAGCCCGAGAGTGGAAGTCCGGGCGCTCGAGTTGCCAGTCGAACAAAACGACCCGCCGCCGTGGGTTGGCAACAAAAGCGTCTCGTCCGGTAGGTGATTGAAGGCAGCAGTAACGGAGCGGAATTGCTCGCGTGTAAGCGAGCCCGTTTGGGCAGCGGCGATGAGGTCGGTTCGCGCCGCGCCCCCGACGATCAGGGAGCCGCCGCTGAACAGAGCTGGTGGGCTGCCGTCCATCCGTACGACGTAGCTGGTGTGTTCTGGGGTGTGCCCGGGACTCTTAACACTCTCGACTTTTGCCGAGCCAAGAACGAAGGAATCTCCCGAAGCGACCGCGCGGTGCGGGAACCTCACGTTTCCGGCTTCAGGGACAAGGAGCTCGGCGCTAGTTGCCGCTCGCAGTTCCAGAGCCCCGGAGACGAAGTCCGCGTGCAGGTGTGATTCGAGGACCGTCGTGATACTCCAGCCGTTCGCCGCAGCCGCGGCCAGGTATCGCGCCACCGAACGGTCCGGGTCCACGACGAGGGCTGCGCCTTTTCCGATGTGGACCAGGTATGAACTGTTGCCCAACCCTTCGTGGACGAAGGGGATGATGTCGCTCATCCGTTGTCCTCCTTCCTGGAGCGCATCGCAAAGGCCGCGAACACGCCCGAGGCCATGGTCAGCAGTGCGACGACTTGTATAGCAGGACCGAAGCCGAACATGTCCGCCAGAGCACCGCCCAGCAGCGCTCCAGCCATCGCACCAGCGTCCCGCCAAAAGCGATAGACACCCATGGTTGTGGCTCGTTCGGCGGGATGAACCACGTCGCCGAGTGCGGCGAGGAGCGTCGGGTAGACCATCGCGGTTCCGAGACCGAGAATGAGCACGGCGCCGGCCCATGCCGCGAACGAGTCGCCGATGCCGACAAGTGAAATCGCGATGCCTTGCGCCAGCATTCCACCAACAATCATGGGCCTGCGACCGGTGATGTCGCTCGCCCAGCCCGTTCCCACCTGCGCAGCGCCCCAGACCAGTGGATAGAGCGCGGCCAGGAACGCGACGCGATCCAAGTCCAGCCCACGGCTGACGAAATAGAGCGGGAAGATGCCCCAGGCCAGGCCATCGTTCAGGTTGTTCACGAGTCCGGCCTGGCTCGCTCCCACCAGATAGGGCCGACGCCACGTGGCCTCTGCGAGACTACGGCGCAGGGATGGGCGCTCCCCTTCGGCAAGAGCGGACGCCTCCGCACGGACGAAGTCGCTCGTATCTCGCACGAGCAACACGCTGAGAGCCAGCCCAAGCGCCGCGAACGCGATACCGAGGTAGAACGGCTCTGGACGAACTCCCTGAGACTCGGCGATCACGCCAGCGGCGAACGCCGCAGCGGCGACAGACAGGTATCCCGCCGCCTCGTTCAACCCGAGCGCGAGGCCGCGCCTCTGCGGTCCCACAAGGTCTACCTTCATGTTGACCGTCATTGACCAGGCCAGGCCCTGGTTCACACCGAGGAGCGCGTTGGCGGCGACGATCCAGCCCCAACTAGGCGCGAGGATAATGACGAACGGGACCGGTAACCCAAACAGCCAACCAGCAATGAGCACCCGGCGGCGCGAGTAACGTTCTGCCAGCGTGCCGGCGAACAGGTTCGAGACCGCCTTCGCGAGCCCGAAGGTGGCTATGAACGACACCGCAACCGTCTTCGAGGCAATCCCGAACTCATCCTTTGCCAGCAAGGGGAGCACGGACCGCTCGAGGCCGACCATGCCGCCAACGAAGGCATTGACCGCGACGAGTAACGCGAACTGTCGCCAGTTGGGCCGTAGCCCGAGCCTGACGCTCGGGCGTGAAGGAATGGCGGTGGCGGTCAAGAAGCCTCGGCCCCTGGCCTTGCGAGCGGGAGTCGCGCTTTGAGCCACGAAGTCATGCCGCCGCGGACGCTGCAGGCGCCAAGGTATCCCTGCTCACGCAGCTGCTTGGCGGCCTTGAGACTCGTCACGCCGCTCTGGCAGATGACCAACAGCGTGGCGTCAGCGGTCAGTGCGGGAACCTTGGTGGCACCGTCGGCCGGCGCGTGGACTGCCCCTTCGATGTGGCCGGCTCGATAGAGATCCACGTCCCGGACATCCACTACGATGGCGCCCGCCTGAATTCGCGCGAACGCATTCGTTGGAGAGACTTCAGGCACGTCGCCAACACGCTCGAACAATCGCGTGTAAACGAGCGACGGCAGGCAGATGTGCGTGGCGGCGACGAAGAGGGCCATGCCGGCCATGCTGAATCCGAGCGCGTAACCGACGAGGTCCCATCCCGCCAGGAACGCCCCTATAGTCCCGGCAAGCCAGACGGTGCCGACTCCACACGAAAAGCGCCGCGGCGCGCCGTTTCGTGGAATTACCGGCTTACCAGCCGCATGGCGAACGAGATAGTTGTAGAGGAGGTCGAACGGGTGTCGGGGCGTAGCAGCTCCGGCGAGTGCCGTGAGCATCATGAAGCCGAGGATCCACGGCGAAGCAACTGCCGTCCCAATTGCGATGCCGGCTCCGCAGAGTGCAGGGGCGAAACGCAACCCCGACTGGATGTCGCGGAGGGTTTGCTCCCCGACCCCAACGTATCCTTGCGACTCGAGCCGGCTGCGTGTTGCTGTGGCGGTCATGACAGCCCTCCGTTTGTGTCTGCGCGGGAGAATGGATCGGTCTGGAGAACTTGTCAATAGATATCTTGAACAATTTACAGGACGAACATGCGACGCTAGTCTTGTCGCATGGGACACCGAGCCTTCAAGAAACGGGTCTACCCGGAGTTCGCGCGCATCGCCCAGGCGCTGGCAAGTGACAAACGGCTCGAGCTCCTGGACCTCCTGGCACAAGGCTCACGCCATGTCGAAGCACTTGCGCAAGAGACAGAGATGTCCGTCGCGAACGTTTCGCAACATCTCCAGGTGCTTCGCGCGGCACACCTTGTGGAAGCTGACCGCAGCGGCAACAAGGTTATTTACTGCCTGGCCGGCGGCGATGTGCTGCAGCTCTGGCTGCGTCTTCGAACCGTGGCCGAACGCCGTTTGCCGGAGATCGCGGAGATACGGAAAGCGTTCGCTGTTGATGGTGCGGAGGGCGAGTCTGTTAGCCGCGAGCAGCTTGCCGCAGACCTGGAAAACGGGAGCGTCGTGCTGCTGGATGTGCGTCCGACCGAGGAGTTCGAGGCCGGGCATATCCCTGGGGCTCTCTGCGTCCCGCCTGATGAGCTGGATGCCCGGACGGCAGAGTTGCCCCGCGGCCGCAGGATCGTTGCGTACTGCCGAGGCGAGTACTGCCTCTTTGCGGACGACGCTGTTGCCTTGCTCCGAGAACGCGGCTTCGACGCGCACCGCCTGGAGGGAGGCTGGCCGGAGTGGATAGCCTCCCTCAAGGGATAAACAATCTTGATGTTCAAATCGAGGCGTCGTTGGGAGAACGGCGAGTAAGGCGAGCACTTCGCCCCGGGTGACGCCTGGATTTTGGCATTTAGAGTATGCCCGGCTTGGTCCGTGGGAACGGGCGACTCTTCAGTCGCCCGCTAACGCTGACCTCTTGATGGAACGTCACTAGGAACGCCTGGCGTGACCAATCATCCTCGGTCGCCCAGCATAGCCAGGCAACGACCGCGACGATACAGTGGATGCGGCAATTCAGGCTGACTTGCTTGGCCGTCGCGGGGTTACCTGAGCGCGGGATGAGTGTTCCACCCGCAGCTGTGCCTCCCCAACCGAGACGCCCGCGCATTCGTTCCCGTACGCGTCGCAAGCTCGCGGGCAGTGGCGGGTCCAGACGCGAGTGCCCGGTAGTATCCAAGCTTTTCGCCGAGATAGATCGAAAGGACCTCCATGCCGCCGACCGCCGCCTCGAAGATGCGGCCGGCGAACTCTTCGGGCGTGGCTAACTGTTGAGTTGCGAGCTGTGTCACGACTGTGCCTCCGGTTCTCGGAACTTCGAATGGCGGAGTGTAGCCGCTTTGTCAACTCGTCATTACCGGATACCCGTGCAGTCCGCCCACCGCCGCTCGCGTTACACGTGGCGCAGCTTAGCTTTTAGCCCGTTTCCTGGGTCCCTATCGTTTCGAAAATTCGCCTGGCGAGCCGGTCGCGCCACAGGCACAAACCCAAATGCCTGTGGTTGTCATTCGGTTGGACGGCGTGCACAAGCTCCGGCGTTGGGAACTGCGTGTCCGTAACGAAGACTGTTAGAGCGAATTCGGCCGGCCTGGCCAGTCGCCGCGAACCGCGGAACGTCGGTCATTTCCGGATTGAGGCCCAGAGAACGCGCGCTTTGTCGCGGCGCCTACCGTTCGTCAGGAACGAGGGTAGCCCACCGCGCAATGTTCCGGACTCCGGGGCAAACTGCGTGAGCCGGCGGAATCGCCATTGCCGCTGCGGTGCCAATGCCAAGATTCCTGCAACCGGCCACATTCGGCGATAGATCCATCGAGAGAGGGCGCCCTGGGCGTGAGAGAGTCGAACTGCCCCCTCGGGCATGGGGGTCCGCAGTACCTGCGGCAGAAGCCAGAGCGTATAAGAAACCGCTGCCAAGCATCCCTGGTCGCTGGCTCGCTGGGCTACAAGCTCCCAATCCAATTCGTCCTGTCGAACCAGCAAGTCAAGGTCCTTGAACCAGATGAGGCGCTCGTAGCCGTGTCGCTGGAGATGCACGCAGAGCTGAACAAAAAGGTCGTGGCGCTCGAGTGCACGCGCCTCAGCACGGCCGAAGTTGACCTGCGTGCTGGATTGCCAGATCTCATCCATTCCGACCGGTTCAAGGCCGATCTGCAGGTGGTCGCAGTGCACTTCCACAGTCAGCCCTGTGGACTCATTGACGAAGATCCGTTGGAACACTCCGTGGCACTCATGCACGCGATGCGCGCCGTGGTCGTGCGCGCCATTCTTTTCGAGGTAGCCGCGACGGAGGAGCAGACGTGACACCTCGACGAGGTCCCTCTCGTGGATGAGGATGTCCACGTCGCCGTACGGCCGCAGGCCCGGCTCCGGATAGGCCGATTCGGCGAGCACGGGGCCCTTCAGCACCACAACGGGAATGTGGTCAGCGTTGAGCTGTCTCACCAGGAATGTGAGTTCGGAAAAGAGGCGAAGCGTGTGGAATGCCTGTCCGCCGGCCGCAGCTGCTAGCCCAGGAAAGCCATTTACATCGGCAGATGAATCCGAGGCCATCGCCGCGGCTACCCATGGAAGCACCTTATGAAATTCGGCGAGACGAACGAACTCGGCGCGATCGTGGCACGCCTGGAGTCCGGCGCGCGCACGGGGAGTGAGTTCTGGCTTAGCGCCGATGCACGCAAGTCGAAGTGCCGTCGCAGCGTCCATGCTTATCATCAGTATTGACTCAGGGACCCGGCGCGGCGGGCGTAGTCGAGTGAAGCGTTAAGTGCCAGCCAGCCAACAGGCAGCAGAGTGCAAAACGCACCGAGAGCGAGGAAGTGAATACCTGCCTGCCCCGTATCTGCACCTTTCAGGAAGGTGTAGCGAAGGAGATCGGCCGCGTGCGTGAGTGGAAGGAGCGGAGAAATCCTTTCCAGCCAAACCGGCAGGACGGAGGTTGGATACATGATGCCGCTAACGAGCATGGACGCGGCCACGAATGCGCTCGTCAGCGGCTCACTCTGTTTGAACGCAATCACGAATGCTGCCGAGAGAAGTCCTATGCCGGTCAGCACGGCCATCGTCATCGACACCACCAGGAGCACTACTGGGACTTGAGTTAATCGAAAGTCTGCACCGAAAACGACGCCACCGATTGCCCACATCAGGAGCATTTGAGCGCAAGCAGCGCTCAGTGCGTAGAGCGACGAACAAGTCACCACCGCCGCGCCGGATGTACGCGTCATCAGCATTGCCTCGAACGTTCCCGTAACCTGAGCGCCTCGTACGGCCCCGGCGAAAGACTTGGTCACCGGGTATGCCAATAGGCTTATGCCGGCACCGAGGAGCACGAATGAGAAGTAGTCGCCCCCGTACTGGTTCAGCGCAGCAAGATTGGCTCCACCGAGGACATCCGAAACGAACCGTAATGTGAGAACGCTGAACAACAGTGTCGCGTTCTGGAAGAAGAAGGAAAACCGGTAGCTCCAGGCAACGCGGAAGTCGCGCATGAAGAAGGCCCTGGCCGTGCTCATACGGCGGCCTTCATGGCGGGCGGCGGGGCCAGCAGCCGTTCGACAACGCTCTGGAGCGGAGTGGCGCGCTGCAACGAGCAAAGGGTTGCGCCCATTGAGGTGAGCTCCTGAATGAACGCACTCAGGGGGAGCTCCTGTCCCTTCGTTGTCGAGACTTCGAGGATCTGTTCGCCTGCGACCTGAGAGGCTACCTTCACATCACGGACGCCGGGGACGGACGCCAGTTGCGCCAGGCCGACACGTGGCAGGCCGCGGACGGATACGGTGAATCCTTCGAAGTCGGTTGCGATCTTCTCGAGTGCTGAAGCCGAAGCATCGAGCACGATGCGTCCTTCGGCGAGAATGGCGACACGCGTGCACAGCGTGAGCGCTTCCTGGATCTGGTGCGTTACGAGAACCAGGCAGCCGTGGACGGCCTCCACCTCCTCCCGCACAAGCCGCCAGACATCCGCTGCGTGTGCTGGATCGATGCTGCGCGTTGGCTCATCCATGAGCAGAACGCGGGGCGACTTGAGCAGCGCGCGGCCGACCGCGAGCCGCTGCTTCATGCCGGTAGAAAACTCGCCGAATGGCCTGGACCCGGCCGAGGTCAGGTCGAGGCGCTCGAGGAGGTATCGGACGCGCTCGTGGCCCCGCTTGCCCGAGATGCCGTCGAGCTGCGCGAAGAACTCCAGGTTCTCCTCGGCGCTCAAACGCCAGTGAAAGCTGCGCTCATCGGCGAGCACATAGCCAGTGACGTCGCGCACCGCCCGCCCGTGGCGCGCGACGTCCATCCCGGCGACCGACACTGCGCCACGGTCCGGCGTGAGCAGGGTGGCCACGGTCTTGAGAACGGTGGTCTTCCCAACGCCGTTTGCACCCAGCAGCGCGACGTAATCGCCCTGGCGGATCTCAAGGTCGACGCCTTTGAGGACAGCATGCGACGCAACAGCGCCCGGGCGCAGGAATGACCGCAACCCCGGTCGCCGAAAGGTCTTGTGGAGACCTTCGATGCAGATCAGGGGGTCAGGCA
>CAYTBM010000113.1:0-9455 GCA_964436025.1 uncultured Anaerolineaceae bacterium | reverse complement strand
GTTGCACGCACAACGTTATGGCCTGGCGACCCCGAGCGGATTCGAACCGCCGATCTCCACCTTGACAGGGTGGCATGTTAGGCCGCTACACCACGGGGCCAGAAACCTAAGACTAGCTTTCCTCGCCCTCTCAGGCAAGACGAATCACGGCACGTACCGTTCGGCAATCAGGATGACACGGCTCGTGTAGTCCCCACCGCCTCCCGCCCGCGGGACGAAGTCGCCTCCGCAGCTGATGAGGGTCACACGTTCGGTGTGGGAATCCAGTGCAGGGAAGACGTAGCCGTCAATTGCCCCCGCCTGGAGTTCAGCGAGGGACACGAGTTGCACCGACCTCACGGTGTAGGCATAGCTGCTTCCGTCAGCCATGGTCACGTACAGGGCATCATCGGGGAGGGCACTGGTGAGGTAGGCAAAGGGCCCGTTGCCAAAGCTGATGTAGTTGATGTGGGCGGCAAAGATGCTGTTGCTCCCGGCGTGGCCGGGGTGGCCAAACCGGGCGTACCACGCGATCCATTGCGGGCCGCTCGGGTCCTGGAAGGTTTCGCGCCCGCCGATGACCGTTGTATCTCGCGTCTCGACCGGCCACTGGCTATCGATGCGCGCGGATGCGAGACTCAAGGCCGCGACCGGTCCGGCGTACGGAACCGGGGTGGGGACGGGCACCGGGGTAGAGGTGGGCAAGTTCTCCGCGACCGACAGTCCCGGCGCGATCGCTCGGTATTTCAGATTCGCCGACGGTTGCTCCGCCGCGGACACGACCGTGGCGACCAGGCCGAGCAGCGATCCGGCGAGGGCAAGAAGGGCGGGTATTCTTCGGTGCATCACGGTTCTCTACGTCCCTCAGCGCTCAAGTGATCGCCAGAAGTCTTCGAGCAATGCCGCAAGCGCGGCAGGCGCAATCAGAGGGACATTGTGCGCGATGTCGTGTAACCGTTCGAACCGGACAGACTGGTTCGTTGCGTTCATCCGATCGGCGATGGCCGTGGTCACCTCCGTAGAAGCTCCGCCGTGGATGAACATCGCCGGTCCGCGGATCGAGCGCCAATCCGTCCAGTAACTGCGCGAGCGCTGGCGCGTGACGCATTCCGCGAGGACGTCCGCCGGCGAGCGCCAGGTCAACGACCCATCGGCGTGCTCTTTCAGCCGTGCGAGGAAGATGGCTTCCTCATCAGGAGTTGGCTGCCGCGACCGAAAGCCGAAGGCCAGCGCCGCCTGCCTCTCAGCGAAGCGTTCCTGGCGTCTCGCGAGTCCCGCGACGGTGTCGGCGATATTCTTGCGCGAAGCCTCCGGGCCGATGTCGATGATGGTGGTGCTTCGTACCTTCCGCGGGTGCCGGGCTGCCACCAGGAGCGCGATGCGGGCACCCATTGAGTGCCCGACGAGGTGCGTGTTCGTGCCGAGGCAGTCAAGTACCTCGACGGTGTCTCTGCCGAAGGCGCCTGCTGAGTAGTCAAGGCTGGCTGCGTGCGGCGACTGCCCATGGCCGCGTTGGTCGAGCGCTACATAACGACGCGATCCGGGGAGGTGTGAAATGGTCGGTCCCCAGACTTCCGCCACGCCGGTTAGCCCGTGCAGAAAGAGGACCGTTTCGTCCCCGTTGCCCCAGGTCAGTGCTCGAAAGTCCCCCGCGGTGAGCGCGAAGTGCTGTTCGCCAGTCATTCTTCGCCCAGGTATGCCCGCCGCACGCTGTCGTTCTCGGCGAGCTGAGCGCCGGTCCCCTCGAGAGTGATTGTTCCCGACTCGAGGACGTAGGCGCGGTCGGCAATCTCCAGCGCCATGAGCGCGTTTTGCTCCACGAGCAGCACGGTCGCGCCCTGCTCTCGAATTTCCGCGATGGTGGCGAAGATCGTTTCAACCAAAAGCGGCGAAAGGCCCATCGAGGGCTCGTCGAGGAGCAGGAGCTTCGGCCGCGCCATAAGGGCGCGGCCGATGGCCAGCATCTGCTGTTCGCCGCCCGAGAGGGTGCCGCCAGGTTGTGACAGACGCTCCCGCAGCCTCGGGAAGAGCTCGTAGACCCGCTTCAGGTCGGATTCCAGGCTGTCGCGGCGCTGGTAGGCGCCGAGCAGGAGATTGTCGAGGACGCTCATGCGGTGGAAGATGCCGCGGCCTTCCGGCACGTGCGAAATCCCGAGACTGACGATCTTGTGAGGTTCCAGGCGGTCGATCGCCGCGTCCTTGAACGCGATCCGCCCCGAGCGCGCGCGAATGATGCCCGAGATCGCGCGAAGCGTCGTCGACTTGCCGGCGCCATTGGAGCCGATGAGCGTGACGATTTCCCCTTCGTCGACGGAGAGGCCGATGCCTTTGACCGCTGAGATGGCGCCGTAGCCGGCCACGAGCCCGGAGACATCAAGGAGCGGCATGGCCACCCTCTTTGAGTGCCCGCGTGCCGAGGTACGCTTCGATGACTCGAGTGTCCCGTTGGACTTCCGTGGGGGTGCCTTCGGCGATCTTGCGACCGTAGTCGAGGACCGTGATGCGCTCGCACACGCCCATGACCACTCGCATCTGATGCTCAATGAGCACCACCGTGGTTTCGAATTCGTCCCGAATGCGCCGGATGAGCGAGATCATCGACGCGCTCTCCTGCGGGTTCATCCCTGCGGTCGGCTCGTCCAGGAGGAGGAGGCGAGGTCCAGTTGCGAGCGCCCGGGCGATCTCGAGGCGGCGCTGGTCGCCGTAGGGCAGGTTGCGGGCGATTTCGTTCTCGCGGCCGGCCAGGCCGACGCTCCTGAGCAAAGCCCGGCCCCGTTCGATTCCCGCCCGTTCCGAGCGAGTAATCGGGGGCGGTTGGGCGATCGCCATGCCGATCTCCTTGAGGCCACCGCTCACACCTCTCACCGCCCCGACGACGTGCATCAGCGCGATGTACGGAAGTAGCTTCGAGGGACGCGGCGGCACCTGGTGCTGCGGCAGGCCGCCAATCCGGCGGTGACTTGCCACCAGGATGTTCTCAATCGCCGTCATGTTGGAGAACAGCCGGATGTTCTGGAACGTCCGGGACACGCCAGCGCCAGATATCTGGTGCGGCGCGAAGCCATCGATCCGGTTGCCAGAGAGCCAGACCTCACCTGATGTCGGCTCGTAAAACCCGGTCAGGCAGTTGAAGAGGGTGGTCTTTCCGGCGCCGTTTGGGCCGATCAACCCGCGGATCTCGCCAGCGGGCACGTTAAACGACACATCCGCCAGGGCACTCAGGCCCTGGAACTGCATGCCCACGCCGCGAACATCGAGTTCCGCCGCAGTCATGTTAGTCCGTCCCCACGAGCGGCTCGGCGGGCTCGACCTGGAATTCGAGCTGGCGCCGGCGGCTCGGGAACAGCCCGGAAGGACGCAGCACCATCACGATCACAAGGAGCGCCCCGAAGACGATGAAGCGGTAGAGCGCGAGTTTCTCGCCCCATTCGTTCGCGGGCGGCAACTTGCTCACGTCCAGGGTGGTGAGGCCGTTGAATCCGTCGATGACCGTATTGGCGCCGTCCCGCAGCCAGCCGAACTTCGCGAGGACGTCGCCGGTCTCAGAGAACTGGAGGACCTCGGGGATGCCAATGAGAATGGCCGAGCCGGCTATGACCCCGGTGGTGTTCCCCATACCGCCGATGATGACCAGGGCGAGCACGTTGATGCTTACGATGAGCCCGAAGGATTGCGGCGCGACGAAGTCGATGAATGGTGCGTAGATGGCGCCGCCGAGCGCGCCGACCGAGGCGCCCATGGCGAACGCCATCAGCTTGTAGCGCGTGGTGTTGATACCCATGCCTTCAGCGACATCTTCGTCTTCGCGGATGGCCTCCCAGGCCCGGCCGACACGCGAGTCGCGTAAACGAGACGTGACGAACCAGACGACCATCGCGGCGATCAGCGCCATCACGAAGAATTCGTTCACGTGGTCGACTTTGCCCACGCCGTAGTCGGGTTTCGCGATGCCGAAAAGACCCGACGACCCACGGGTGTAGTTGTCCATGTTCAGCGCGAGGATGCGGATGATTTCGCCGAATCCAAGCGTGACGATGGCCAGGTAGTCTCCTCGCAAGGGCAGTACAGGCAGTCCGAGCAGGAGGCCGATACAGGCGCCGATCCCAACCGCCATCGGAAGCAAGATCCAATAGTTCATGGTGCCGGATACCGACGGCGAAATCGGGGCGCCCCAGATGGCGACCACGTAGGCGCCGGTCGCGAAAAACGCCACGAAGCCGAGGTCAAGCAGTCCGGCCAGACCGACTACCACGTTCAAACCCATGCCCAGTGTCGCGTAGAGCGTGACGAGGAAGAGCATGCGGATCCATGTCTCATCGAGGAAAGCGAGGCAGGTCAGGCCGCCGACGAGGAAGATCAGCGCATGCGACCATTCCGGAAGGTTCCGCCGCTGGCGATTCAGAGTGCGAAGAAACTCAGGCACGCTTCGTCTCCCTCTGCCGGAAGATGCCGGTTGGCCGGAAGATGAGGACGAGCACGAGCAGGCTGAAGGCGACCACGTCCTTCCACTGGTTCGGCAGGTTCACGCCTGCGATTTCGTTCAGCAGCTCACGTCCCACCGTTTCGGTGAGGCCGAGGAAGAAGCCGCCGAGGACGGCTCCCTGGATGCTTCCGATGCCGCCAAGGACGGCGGCCGTGAACGCTTTCACCCCGGGGACGAAGCCCATGCTGCCGCGAATACTGCTGTAGAAGAGCCCGTAGAGGACCCCGGCGAAGCCCGCCATGATCGCGCCGAGGGCGAAGGTCAGCATGATGGCGCGGTTCACGTCGATGCCCATCAGCGCGGCGTTGTCGCGGCTCTCCGAGACGGCCCGAATCGAGCGCCCGATACGGGTGCGCTGGATGACCCAGTAGAGGATAAGCATCATCGCCACGGACGAGCTCATCAGGAATGACTGCAGGTAGGAAATCGTGAGCGGGCCGAGCGAGAGGTTCCCGCTTGGGAAGATGGTGGGATAGAACTTCGACTGGCCTTCGAGGAACCCGTCGTCCACCAGGTGACTGAGGAAGACGCTCATGCCGATGGCGCTGATGAGCGGTGCTAGCCTTGGAGCGTTGCGGAGTGGCCGGTAGGCGATGCGCTCGATGACCAGCGCCGTCGACATCGAAGCCACGCCAGCGGCGATGAGCGCTACGAGGATGGAGAGCGCAATCATCGCGCCGGAAATGTCCTCGCCGCCGAAGGCGACGAGCACGCCGTACCCGGCGAAGGCGCCGATCATGAAGACTTCGCCGTGGGCGAAGTTAATCAGCTGCAGCACGCCGTACACCATCGTGTAGCCGAGCGCGATGAGCGCGTAGATGCTGCCGGTGGTCATGCCGTTGACGAACTGGTCGGCCCAGAACTCCGTGGAAGCGAGGAACAGGACCGTCAAGCGGACGCTCCGTATGCGGCTATCCGAAAAAACGGGAGAGGGGCTTGAAGGCCGCCTCTCCCGTCCGGGTGGTTGGCGCTGGCGAGGTTACTTCTTGCCGGCTTCAAGCTGGACGTATTTGCCGCCCTGCACTTTGAAGAATCGGACCACGGCGCCCGAGCGGTTGCCGTTGTTGCCGAAGGTGATCTTGCCGGATGCGCCTTCGAGGTCGGTCTTCTTCACTTCTTCGTTGACCTTCTTCAGGTCGATTTCGAGCTTGCCGTCCTTTTCGGTGGCGGCCTTCTCGATCGCCTTAATCAGGGCGGTGGCCGCGTCGTAGGCCTCCGCGCCGAACGTCGCCGTGTCGGCGTTGCCCTTGAAGAGGTTGGCGTACTTCTGCTTGTAGGTCTCGAACTGCGATCCGGTGGTGCCGGGGAGGGCCAGGTATGCGCCTTCGGCGGCGTCCTTCGCGCCCGCGATCAGTTCGTCGTTCTTGATGCCGTCGCCGCCGATGTAGGGGATCGACTTGAGGTCCGCCTCGGCGCGGAGCTGCTGCAGGAACGGCGTGGCTTCGGCGTAGAAGCCTGCCTGGTAGACAACGTCGGGCTTGGCTTCCTTGATGGCGGAGATGATCGACTTGAAGTCGGTCGTCTTCTTCTCGTAGCCGGCGGGCGTGCCGACGATCGAGCCGCCGTTCTCCTTGAAGTATTTCTGGAACTGGGTGCTCAGGTCCTTGCCATAGTCGTCAGTGTCGAACACGACGAAGGCTTTCTTCGCCTTCAGCGTGTCAGAAGCGAACTTCGCCTGCTCCTTCGCTTCGTCAGCGTTGAGTACCGGGACGCGGAAGAAGGTGACGTACGGGCCTTCCGGCCGGGCGGGCTCGGTGAGGTCACCGGCTGTTGCGGATGGCGAGATGTGCGTAATGCCGGCGTCGTCGTAAATCTTGAGCGAAGCACGCGTGCCGCCCGAGCAGATCGGGCCGATGACGGCGACAACTTTCGCCTTGAGGAGACGGTCAGCAGCTGCCGGCCCGCCCTCTGCCGAACAAAGGTCGTCCTCTCGAACCCACTTGATCTTATGACCCTTGATGGTGACGCCATCGCCGGCCGCTTCAGCGGAATCGGCGATCGGCTTGCCGAGGCTGGCGACGTCGCCGGTCAACGCGGACGAGATGCCGATCGGGATGTCGCCATCGATGGTTACGACGCGGGCCTTGTCGAGCCCGGCAGTCTTGTACCCGGCGTCAGTGAACCCGGCGCTGCCGCCGGAATCGTCGTCGTCATCGCCGCTGCAGGCCACCGCAAAAAGCGCCAGGAGCGCAAGCAGCGAGAACAGCAGGACGAAACTGGACCGTGTTCCCTTAAACAAAGTCTCTCCCTCCTCTGGAGGCGCCTACCGATTGGTAGATCACCCAGACGGCGGGGATCCTAGGTTTGGGCCGGGCTCAGAGTCAAGAAATCGAAAGAGCCCGTAGGGGACGGGCTCTTCACAGTTTTCGCCGACAGGCTGGTGTCAGTCCCCCGTCGGATAGCCCGCGTCGACCCAGGCGAGGGTGCCGCCTTCGACGTTGAACAGGGGAAGCTCGTCGAGGCCGGCGGCCACCGCGAACTCCGCCGCGAGTGCGCTGCGGGCGCCGCTCTTGCAGATGAACAGTACTTCTTTCCCGCCAGCGAGGTCGCGGATTTGCTTCACTTCGCCCATGACGCTGTTGACCGGGATAAGGCGCACGTCTTTGGCATGGACCTCCACGTACTCGTTGGGTTCGCGCACATCAACCATGACGGCCGTCCCCGCGTCGAGTTTTTCCTTGGCCTCGGCGACAGAGATTCGGGTGAAAGGTTCGCGCTCGTTCTTGGTTGCCACTGAGGCCTCCTCGGATTGTTGACTGAACTGCTCGACTATAGGGTAGCAAACGGCACACGCTTGCCGCCACTCAAGCGGCAACGCACACTCGGCGGCATGCATGGACCGTTGGGATTGGATTCAGACGTGCTCCTCGCCGAGTGGGAGCGCCGGGTGCGCGCGAACTACGCACAGGCTGAACACTACCGCGAGGCGCCCGAGCGACCAGACTTTTACGCGCCGATAGCTTCGACCTTCAAAGTTGACCCGCGCCGGACGGACGAGCCGGCGCTGGATGTCCTCCGCGGCTTGGTGGCACCCGGCGAGAAATGGCTCGACATCGGAGCGGGCGGCGGCCGCTACGCGCTGCCGCTGGCCCTGGCCGGTGCGAGGGTCACGGCGATAGACCCGTCGCCGGGGATGCTGGGCGTGCTTCGCGAGGCGGCCGCCGAGTTCTCGGTCGACGGTGTGGAAACGGTCGAGGGCCGCTGGCCGATGGACAACGTGCCGACCGCCGATGTGGCTTTCATCGCCCACGTCAGCTACGACATCGCGCAGATTGGCCCGTTCCTGGATGCGATGGAAGCGAGCGCAAGGCGGCTATGTGTCGCGGTGTTGCTTGCCGAAGCGCCGGCGACACAGGCCGCGAAGTTGTGGCCCGCGGTCCACGGGGTTGAGCGTGAACTGCTCCCGGGGTTGCCTGAGTTCCTGGCGTTGTTGCTCGCGCGGGGGAAAGTCTTCACCGTGTGGCTCGGCGAACGACAGCCGGGTTCGTACCCGTCGCTCGAATCCATGGTTGGGTTCTCCCGCCAGCAACTGTTCATCGAACCGGACGGGCCGCTGGCCCCGAAAATGCTTGAAGCGCTGCGATCGCTTGCCATCGAACGCGACGGGCGGTTCTACTTGACCGACCGGCCGGTGCCGCTCGGCGTGGTGACCTGGAAACCATAGAGGCGTCCCTAATGGCAGACCGCGTGATTGGCCAGCTCCGTGACCTCCGCAGGGAGATGTATCCGGGATTGAACACGTTGATGGTGGCGGCGAGCGCCGTGTCCAGTGCCGAGTATGCGATCGCAGTGAAAGCGCTGGACGGCGCGCTGGCCTACCTCCAGGACCAGTTCTTGCCGGTCAGCCGCGCCGAAGAGTTCACGCTGTTCATCGCTGTTGACGGTGTGACCGGCGCCGTGGATTCGTGCCAGGTGATGAAGGCGCAGCACACCAGCATCATGCGCATGACCGGCGACCTCGCCCAGGCGATCGAAGCGGCGAAGAAGGATGGCGACGTGGCGGCGTACGCGAAGTACCTCCACCCGCTGCTCTACGGCCTCTACGCTTTCGTCCGGGCGCACCTCGAGAGCGAGGACGACGTCTACCTGCCGCTGCTCGATTCGGCGCTGAGCGAGAGCCAGGTGGGCGTGCTCGTGGATAACATAACGCGGATGGCGGCGGGCAGCAGCGCCCCGCGGTAGGCTGCGGAAGAGCTCGCGATGGTCGAACCACTTGATATGGGAGCGGACGCTTCGCAAGACCAAACCGACGCCGGCCGGTCGAGCCTCGGCGCGGGCACAGCTCAGAAGGCTAGTCAGGCCGTGGCCAACCGCGTTCGGGTTCACGGTGGCTACAGTCGCCATTTGGTACGGAACCACGCTTGGCGGGAGTTGGCTCGTCCTGTGCTTCGTTTGGGTAGGTGAAGCGGTGTTCGTGGGTTCGTTGATCGCGACCGCACCCTCGCCCGCTCGGCGCAGGACACGGCGGGGCGACTCTTACGTCTTCTGGGCGGGGCCGTCTGTGTTCGTGTTGTTCTTTGTCGGTTGTTCCGCGGTGGCGTCGCAGTCTACGGCCGTGATTGCGTCGGTTTGCGGCGAGATAGGGTTACTCGGTTCAGCAGTCTGGCGGTGGTTCGACGAAGCCTGAGCTTTGGTAGCCAGCTGGGTAATCGCCGATCGCCAATTCCTCCGTTCCCCTGAACCCTGACGTGCGCGTAAACTTCGGCGCCATCACAGGATCAAGGCAGGTGAGACCCCATGGCGGGCAAACTCGAAGGCAAGACAGCCATCATCACCGGCGCCGGCCGCGGCATCGGCCGCGAAGTCGCGCTGCTGTTCGCACAGGAAGGCGCGCAGGTAGTGGTCAACGACCTCGGCGTCTCCGTTTCCGGCGAAGGCGCCGACAACAGCCCCGCGGCGCAGACGGTCGCCGACATCAAGGCCGCCGGCGGCCAGGCCGTGGCGAACTACGGCGACGTTTCGGACATGGACCAGGCCGAAGACCTCGTCCGCA
>CAYTBM010000112.1:5447-9466 GCA_964436025.1 uncultured Anaerolineaceae bacterium | reverse complement strand
CTCATCCGCACGGTGAGACCTCCCCTGCAACACACAACGCCCGGCCGTGCCTGATTGTTCCAGTGCCACCTTCTTCACCGGGACGCCAGCGGCACTCTACCCCCTGCGTGAACTTTATGGCCAGTTGTTTATGTCACTTCACGGCCGTTTCTCAGGCTCAGGAGGCAAAACGGCTCACGGCGAACGGCAAAAGTCCCGGCGTCCGGCCGCCCGTCCGCGCCCCTCGGTACGCGACCGGACGTTCCCGGGCAGCCCCCGGTTTCGCACTTTACCTTGCGACGTTCGGCTCGAATCAGGGCCGGAACCCGCGCGCCTTCTTCCCGAGGTTGTGCGCGGCGATGGCATACGCCTGGTGGACCCAATCGCAGAGCAGCGGCCGCGTCTCCCGCGGGTCGATCATGTGTTCGATACCGAAGGCATGGGCGGTGCGCAGCGGCGAACGGACTGCGCCCAACTTCTCCATGAGTTCGGCGCGCAACGCATCGGGGTCAGGGGAGTTCGCGAGGTCGCGCTTGTAAGCCGCCTCGATGCCTCCTTCGAGCGGGAGGCTGCCCCAGTCGGCGCTCGGCCACGCGTAGCGCAGGTTGAGTTTGGCGGTGTTGGCGTGCGCCGCGCCGGCCACCCCGTACGCTCGGCGGACCACGATCGTCACCCAGGGCACACTCGCCTGGAAGACGGCGGCCATTGCGCTGGCGCCCTTGCGGATCGTCCCCGCTTTTTCGCCCCACGTGCCGATGACGAAACCCGGCTGGTCCAGGAAGTTCACGCAGGGCAGGTGGAACGTGTCGCAGAGGTCGACGAAGCGCTGCATCTTCTCGCTGCCGTCGGCGCTCAGTCCTCCGCCGTAGAAGTAGGGGTCGTTGGCCAGTACCCCGACCGGGAAGCCGTCGAGCCGTGCGAACCCGGCCACCACGGACTGTCCCCAGCCGCCGCCGATTTCGAAGAACGATTCGCGGTCGAGCACCGCATTGAGGATCTGGCGGATTTTGTAGGGCCGGCGCCGGTTTCGCGGGATGGCCGAGAGCAGCGACTCTTCGCGCCGTTGGGGATCGTCGGTGGGCTCGACGCGCGCCGGCTGCTCCCAGGCGTTGTTCGGCAGGTAGGAGAGGAACCGGCGCACCTGGCGGAAGGCATCCTCTTCGTCCTCGCCGAGGTTGTCGACCACGCCGTTGCGGTAGTGGATCTCCCAGCCGCCGAGGTCTTCCTTGCGCACCTCCTCGCCCATGCCCGCAGCCACCACAGGCGGCCCGGCCACGAAGACCTGCGAGCTGTCTTTGACCATGATCGCCCAGTGGGAAGTGACGACGCGGGCCGCGCCAAGGCCGGCCACGGAGCCCATCGCGCAGGCGATCACGGGGACCTCGCTGAGCATGTCGACGACGGTGTCCCAGCCCGGGTTGGCGGGGATGTAGGTGTGGCCCTGGTTGCCCTGCGTCCGTACCGAGCCGCCGCCGCCCGTACCGTCGACGAGGCGGATGATCGGCATGCGCAGCTCGCGTGCCATTTTCTCCGCGTAGACCTGTTTGCCGCCGATCGAGGCATCGGCGGCGCCTCCGCGCACGGTGAAGTCGTCACCGCCGATGACGACGCGGCGGCCGGCGACGCGGGCGAAACCGGCGACGAAGTTCGCGGGCATGAAGTCGACCAGGTTGCCGTCGTCGTCGTAGGTGGCCTTGCCGGCGAGGACTCCTGTCTCAGCGAACGAGCCGTCGTCGGCGAGCAGTGCGATGCGTTCGCGGACCGTGAGCTTGCCGCCATCGTGCTGGCGCTGGACGTTGGCGGCGCCGCCCATCTGCTTGGCGAGCTCGGCCCGGCGGTGGATCTCCTGGACTTCGGGTTCCCATGTCATGCGGCGGATGATACGCCGCAGGGGGTGCTCAGGGACGCTTCGGGAGGCGGACGGTGATGGTCGCGCCCGCTCCCGGCGCGCTCTCCACGTTGTACGCGCCGCCTACCTTGCGCGCCCGCTCCGCCATCGAGCGAAGGCCGAAGTGGCCGGGGAAGTCGCCGGCGGGGTCGAACCCGCGGCCGTTGTCGGAAATGCGCAGGACGATGAGTCCATCCGTGTCCTCCAGGCTCACGCTCGCGGCGGTAGCGCCGGCGTGTTTCACGATGTTGCCCAGGGACTCCTGGGCGATGCGATAGAGCGCCTCTTTCGCGCGCACGGTGATGTCCGGTTCGTCGCACAGGCGCACCTCGATGGGCACGCCGCTGCGGGCCTGGCTGGCGGCGGCCTGCCGTTGCAGCGCGGTTGCCAGCCCGTCGGTTTCGATGGAGTTGGGGATGAGTTCGAAAATCAGGGCGCGCGTCTCCGCCAGGCCGCCTTCGGCGAGCGTGGTGATGTAGTCCAGCGGGTCGGCGATCTGCTGATCGGGCGACTGGCCCAGCCGCCGCCGGAGTGTGCGCGCCCCCAGGCCGATCCCGTACAGCGCCTGGGAAACCGAATCATGCAACTCGCGGGCGATGCGTTGCCGCTCTTCGAGCGAGGCGGCGACCTGCGCCTGTTCGAAGAGGAGTGCGTTCTGGATGGCGAGGCTGGCCCGGGCGGAGAACGCCTCGAACATCTGGCGGTCCGCCGGGGTGAACTTGCGCACGCGCGCCCAGCCGATGCTGAAGATGCCCCACAACTCGGACCCGGCGAACACCGGGATCTCAGCCAATGAGCCGGCCATGCGGCTGCGCAGGTGCTCCTCGATGCGCATCTCTTTCTGCACATCCTCGATGAGGCCGGTCCGGACCGGCTGTTGAAGCCGGGCAAAGTGCGCGCGGTCGAAGCGGCGGTACCCGTCGCTGATGACCTGCAGGAGTGCGGGCCGGAGCCCCCGGGAGGCGGCGACTTCGAGCCGTCCATCGTCGCTGAAACTCGCCACCAGGCTGGAGTCTGCCCCCAGCAGATCGACGGCGAGGTCAGTCATCGCCGCCAGCACATCCTCGAGCTCCAGGGAGCGGTGGAGGGCTTCGTCTGCGCGGTAGAGGGCTTCCATCTCGCGCGCCCGGCGCTGGCTCTCTTCGAAGACCAGGGCGTTCTGGATGGCCATGGCGGCCCGGGCCGCGAACGCGTTGAACGTGCGCTTCTCCGTCTCGCTGAACTGCCTCGGCCGGCTCCAACCGATGCTGAACAGGCCCCAGAGCCGGCCGTCGACTACGACCGGGATCTCGGCGGCGCTCCCGACCGAAAGGCCGCGCAGCCCGTCATGCGTCCGCGGGTCGGTGTGCACGTTTTCGGTGACGCCCGTTTCCCTGCGCGATGAAACCGGGTCGAACTGCGTACGGGCGAACCGGCTGTAGCTCGTTTCCAGGGCGGCCAACGTGGGCGGGTCGAGATCGCGCCAGACGGCGACATGCAGGCGGTCGTCATCGCCGAAGAGCGCGACGAGGCTGGAGTCGGCGCCGAGCAGGTCGATCGCGAGGTCGGTCATCGCCGCGAGCACATCATCGAGGGCGAGTGAGCGGTTGATCGCCTCATCCGCGCGGTGGAGGGCTTCGAGCTCCTTCGCCCGGCGCTCGGTCTCGCTGAAGAGCCATCCGTTGTCCATGAAGGGCCGGGCGTACTCGCCGATGGCACGGGCGAAGGCGAGCTCGGCGTCATCGACGTCCACGTCCTGTCGGTAGTAGAGGTAGACGATCCCGATCGTTTCCGGCCGCGCCATGAAGGGCACGCCGATCAGCGTCTGGTAACCGGCGCGCTCGATCGCATCGCGCATATGCGCGTATTCGGGCCGTTCGAGCATGTACAGGCGGGCATTGCGCAGCACGTACGTCTGATCGGCCGCGGCGCGCGTCCGGAGGTAGTCGCCCTGCTCTGACGCCTGGCGGACGCGTTCCATGCCCTCCAGGTACCCCTCGGGGAGGTTATGGTAGCCGAGGGCAAGCGTGGCCAGGTCAGAGTAGCGGACGAGGGTGACGGCGGCGGCCATCGCCGTTGTCCGGGCCACGAGGAACTCGGCGAGCACGCGGAAGGTCTCGTCCAGCTCCTCGCCGTAGCGCACGAGGTGAGAGAGCGCGAGGAACAGTTCCGC
>CAYTBM010000112.1:0-5347 GCA_964436025.1 uncultured Anaerolineaceae bacterium | reverse complement strand
CGCTCCGCTTCCGTCGGTTCGGACGGTTCCAGCGGACGGCTAATCACGCGGGAAACGGGGCCGTCCGCGATCAGATCGTCAGGCATTGCGAAAGACCGTATCGGATTCGCCGAGGGTTTGGAATCCCGCGAAGACGGTCGCGGCTCTCATGCGCCGGGCGCTCGCACGGTCGTCACCGTGCCCCTGCCCGGGGCGCTCTGGACCTCGAACGTCCCGCCGATGCGGGCCGCGCGCTCCTGCATGGACTGCAGACCGAAGTGCCCGGGGAAGCTCGCGGCGGTGTCGAAGCCGTGCCCGTCGTCCTGCACGCGCACGGTCACGCAACCAGCCGCGTGGCTGATTTCGATGCGGACCTGCCTTGCGCCGGCGTGCTTCACGATGTTGTTGAGCGACTCCTGGACGATGCGGTAGAGCGCCTCCTTGGCCCGCAAGGCAAGGTCTGGCTCCTCGCCGGCGAATACCTGGACATCGAGCTGATGCCGGGCCTTCGTGGCCGCCGCCTGGCGCTGGATGGCGACGACGAGACCCTGGGTTTCGAGGGACTCCGGGATGAGCTCGAAAATCAGGGCGCGGGTTTCGGCGAGGCCCGCTTCGGCGAGGTTCACGATGTAGTCGATCGGCTCGGCAAGCCCGGGATCGCCGCCTTCGCCGAGGCGTTTGCGAGCTGTGCGCGCGCCAAGGGCGATGCCGTAGAGCGCCTGGGACACGGAGTCATGGAGGTCGCGCGCGAGCCGCTGGCGCTCCTCGTTCGAGGCCGCCACCTGCGCCTGCTCGAAGAGCAGTGCGTTCTCGATGGCGAGCGATGCGCGAGTGATGAAGGCATCAAAGCGGCGGCGGTCTTCGGCGGTGAACTTTCGCCGCGTGCGGAAGCCCACGTTGAAGAACCCGAACAGACCGGCCGAGGTGCGGATCGGGATCTCCGCAAGGCTGACCGTAAAGCCCGTGCGGCGCACCTCTTCCGTGAGGTGCCGCCGCTCCTGGATGTCCTCGATGAGCGCGAGCGCCGGGGGGCGGCGTTCGAACGTTTCGCGCGTCCAGCGGCCGAATTCGGCGTCGATCAAGACGCGGTGGCCCGGTTCGATGTTACGCGACGTCGTGACACGCAGGCGGTCGTCGTCGGCCCAGGTGGCGACGAGGCTGGTGTCGGCGCCGAGCAGTTCGAGCGCCAGGTCGGCCATTGCTTCGAGCACGTCATCGAGCCGGAGCGAACGGCGCAACGCCTCATCGGCGCGAAAGAGCGCTTCCAGCTCGTTCAGGCGTTTCTGGGCCTGGTTGTAGAGCCAGGCGTTGTCCATGAGCGGCGCGGACTGGCGGGCGATCGCCTGAGCGAACTCGATATCGTCGTCATCCACTTCCACGCTGTCCGGGAAGTAGAGGTAGATCAGGCCGAGGGTTTCGGGGCGAAAGAAGAATGGGCTGGCGACAAGCGTCGGCGGGAGCTGGGCGACGACGTCCAGCACGGTGGCGTAGGCCGGGTTGTTCCCCATTTCGGCGCGCGTGTCGCGCTGGATCCAGGGTGTGTTCCCGGCAACGGCGTTGCGGAAGAGCGCGGCGCGCTCCGGGTGGCGCCGCGCCGTGTCCATGGCGGCGATGTAGTTCTCGGGCAGGTTGCAGGTGCCGGCCTCGATCGTCGTGAGCTCGTCGGGGTCGATGATGGCGAGGCCGGCCGCCTCGGCCCTGGTCTCGGCGACGATGACGGCCGCGAGGTCGCGCAGCGTCTGTCCGAGCGGCACGTCATAACGGGCTTGCCCGGAGACACGAACGAGCGTTTCGGCCCGCTGCGCCTGCGGCAAGGGCGCATGATCCATCGGATGCGAGCCTAATCGATGCGCCAGCGGGCGCAAGGCCTTTCGTTAAAGAATCACGCCCGCGGTGCGCAGTTCTTCGATCCGGCCGGCGTCGAGACCGGCTTCGGCCAGCACTTCGTCGGTGTGTTCGCCGAGCATGGGGCTGGGGAACTGGGCCTCAAGCGGCGTCTCGGACATCTGGAATGGCGGGCCAACCAGCTTCATGGGGCCCAGCAGCGGGTGGTCCATCTCCACCTGGAGGCCGTTCGCCATGGTCTGGGGGTGGTTGAACAGCTCCTCGATGAAGTACAGCGGCCCAGCCGGCACGCCGTGCTTTTCGAAGAGGAGGCCCCATTCCTCGGTCGTCTTCGAGCGGAAGAGCGCCTCGGCCTCCTTCACCAGCTCCGGCCCGCGCACGTCCCAACCCTCGGGCGCCATCACGAACGAGCCGTCCGGGAGGAAGCGCGGGTCATTCATCCCCGTGGCCGCGAGCACCTTGAGCCGCAGGGCGTGGCTCAGCGCCCCGACCGCGATGAACCCGTCGCTCGTCTGGTAGACGCGATAGTAGATGTTGCCGGCGGCGGCCGGGCGGTACTTCTTCTGGACGCCCACCTGCTCGGTGAAGGACTTCATCTCGCTGCGCGCCTGCTTCAGGTCCTCCAGCATCGGCGGGATGATTTCGCTGTCGAACATGTCGAACCAGGTGAACTGGCTGGTCTGCATGGCGATGGCCGTGCCCATCAGGGTGCAGTCGATGCGCTGACCCTTGCCGGTTTTCTCGCGCGCGAAGAGGGCCGCGCAGATGGCGTTCGACATCTGGATGCCGGTCGCGTAGTCGCCGATGGCGGGATAGACGTAGGTCGGGACGTCGCCGTCGAGCTTGGCTTCGCCGGCCATCAGGCCGGTAAGGGCCTGGACGACGATGTCGTAGCCGCCGCGCTTCGCCAGGGGGCCCTTCTTCCCGAAGGCGGTGTTCTCGCAGTAGATGATGTTCGGGTTGATCGCGCTGAGCGTCGGGTAATCGATGCCGAGTGATTCGGCCACGCCCGGGCGGTAATTGATGATCACCACGTCGGCGGTTTTCACGAGGGCGTGGATGACCTGCTGGCCCTCCGGGCGGGCCATGTCCATGGCCACGCCGCGCTTGCCCCGGTTGAGGCTGGCGAAGGTGCGCGACTCTTTCGGCACAAGCTCGACCATCAGGCGCCATGGCTCTCCGGCGATGGGCTCAAACTTGGTGACATCCGCGCCCATGTCAGCGAGGTGCATACCGCAAAACGGCCCCGCGATGATCTGGGTAAATTCGAGCACTTTGACGCCGGCAAGTGGACCAGAAGCCATGGACATCCCTCCGGCGGGGTATTCTAACGTTCGCGTGAAGGTGCGCCAGCGGACACCCATCCGTGTCACTGCGAGGAAGCGGAGATTCACCACAGAGACACCAAGATCGCCGAGGTTCGCGAGGGAGCGGTGCGTGCACCCGGGGCCGCAGCGCCAGTGCGCCCGGCCCAATCGGCATCCCGCGCCAGGCGAGGCATCCCAACGGTACCCGCGCGCCTGGACCACCTCTCCAACCTCCGTGTCCTCTGTGCCTCGGTGGTTGACCAGTCGTCCTCCACTGAATGTGAGGCGCACCTCTCGCAAAATGCCCAATCCGAAATCTACAATCCCCAATCCGCCATCCCCGTTCGAGGAGCCCCATGTCCGCACCTGCCGCAACCGCCGATCCTGTCGCCGCCGCCAGCGCGCTCGTCCCCCGCATCGAGGAGCTCGCCCCTGAGATCGAGCGCGAGCGACGGCTCCTCCCCGAACTGGTCGAGGCATTCCGCTCCGCGGGCTTCTTCCATCTGCCCGTCCCGGCGGATCGGGGCGGCCTCCAGGCCGACCCCGTCACCGCCGCCAACGTCGTCGAAGAGGTGTCCAGCGGCGACGGCTCGGCCGGCTGGTGCGTGATGATCGCCCAGCAGAACGCCGGCTTCGCGGGCTTCCTGCCCGTCGAAAGGGCCAGGGAGGTCTGGGGCAACCGCCAGATCATGTGCGGCACGGCCCGCCCCACCGGCCGTGCCGTGAAGCAGGGCGACGGCTTCCTTGTCACCGGCCGTTGGCCGTTCGCCAGCGGAAGCAGCCACGCCGACTGGTTCGGCGCCGAGTGCATGCTCTTCGACGGCGACGCGCCAATCCGGGACGAACAGGGCAACCAGCGGAGCCGCATGCTCATGGTCCCGCGAAGCGAGGTGACCATCCACGACACCTGGCACACCACGGGCCTTCGCGGCACCGCCAGCAACGACTTCGAAGTGAAGGACGTCTTCGTGCCGGCGGAGCGCGGCTTCCAGATGCTCGTTTCGCCCGCCCTGAGCGATTGGCCCCTGTACCAGGTGCCGATGTGCGTGTTCGTGAACCACGGCAGCCAGGCGCTCGGCGTTGCGCGCGGAGCCATCAAAGCCGGTATCGCCATCGCCGAAAAGAAGGTCGGCTACGGGTCCGACCGCCCGCTGCGCGAGACGCCGCGCATCCAGGGCGTCGTCGCGGAGGCCATGGTGACGGTCGCGGCCGCGCGCGAGTACATGTACCAGCAGGCCCAGGCGCTCTGGGACCAGGCCCAGTCCGGCACGACCGAGCCGAAGCTGCGCGCTCGCGTCCGCCTGGCCACGAGCAACGCCGCCCGCGCGAGCGTCCACAGCGTGGACCTGCTCCACACGGCGCTGGGCACCTCGGCGCTCTTCCAGAACACGCCGCTCGAGCGCCAGTTCCGGGACATCCACATGGCCGCGGCGCACGTGATGATCAGCCCGTTCACCTACGAAGCGGCCGGCCGCGTCGAGATGGGCCTCGAGCCCGAATTCCCGTTCTTTTAGAGACAGCGGGGTTTGCGAGCTACACGGTACCGTGTAGGCTAAGCAGATGAGGGGACGAGAGGTCCGGCCCTGGACAGCCGAACGGATTGCCGCGCTGCGCGCGGAGCTCGGGCTCACGCAGGCGGAGATGGCTGGCGAACTGGGCGTGCGCCAGCAGACGGTCTCTGAGTGGGAAACGGGCCGCTACGAACCGCGGGGCGCGAGCGCGCGGATGCTTGGCCACCTGGCCGAGCGGCGCTCGGGCTACGACGCCGGCGGCGGCGCCGCGCCATGAGCCTCCCCGCCGCGCTGCCGGCGCGGGAAGCGGAACTCTCGGCGCGCTGGGCGGCGGGCATTGGCGGGCCGCTCCGCCTTGAAGACGGGCGGACGCTCAAGGTCATCTTTCCGGGTGTCCCCGGCGGCGGCAGCGGGCCGGACTTCAACGGCGCCATTCTCGAAGCCGGCGGCGACGTGCTCAGCGGGGACGTCGAAGTCCATCTCCTGGCCAGCGGCTGGCGAGCACACGGGCACGGACGGGACCCGGCCTACGCGGGAGTGATCCTGCACGTTGTGGCCGTGAACGATGAGCCGGGCGCGCTGACGGCGCATAGCTGCGGCCGGCTCATCCCGGTGCTGGCGGTACCACCCCAGGTCATCTCTCCCGAAGGCTTTACGCCACCCTGCGCGCTGGCGGCCGCAGGCGGCTTCGAACCGGGACCGGCG
>CAYTBM010000111.1:795-9563 GCA_964436025.1 uncultured Anaerolineaceae bacterium | reverse complement strand
CCTGAGCGGTTCATGTGCAGGCATTATCGGGAAGAACACTGATGCGCTTGAGGGGATACCGCAGCAGCCGCGGCCGGTCAGCCTATTGTGACATCCGCGACGATGGCGAAATGGTCGCTCGGATAGATCGTCGGGTCTTCCGGCGGGTGTTGGTCCGCCGCGAGCCGGACATCGTGGAGGCGGACGGCGCCAGTAAACCAGATGTAGTCGAGGCAGTTCGGGTCACCGTCAGTGTCCATGGTTTCTGCCTGGATACCGGAGGGCCAGGTGACCGCTGGTTCGGCCCCGTTTCTCTCGAGGAAGGCGGAACGGTAGCCGGCGCTCGTCATCACGCCGTAGGCCGGTTCGTGCGGCGGGGTGTTGAAGTCGCCGACGACGAACGAGGCGTCCGCCCGCGGGGCTTCCGCCATCCAGGCACAGATGGCCCGCGCCTGGTCTTCCCGCACCCAGGGCTCCTCCGGCTTGTGGTGGAGGTGGGTGTTCGCGAACCAGAACGTGGTCTCGCCTGCCATCACGAGAATGCGCTGGGCGGAGCGTCCGGTACTGAGGCGAAGTTCCTCGTGCACTTGAATCTCGCCCGCGCCACAAAGGATGGCGTTGCTGAAGTACCTCCGGGTTTCGTGCCTGGAAAGGACGGCCTTGTAATGCCGTTCGGGGAGTTGGCTGGAGAGGAAGTCGTCCTGGCGCGGTTTCTCCGGCCCACCGTCGGTGACGATGACTTCCTGGAGGCCGATGACATCGGCGTTTATGCCGGCGAAGGCAGCACCCAGCAACGGCCGGCGCTCTTCGTACCGGTCGGTGATGTTGCGAATGTTGAAGGTGGCGATGCGCAGCGTCAGCGGCATAGCGCGTCACTCTACTCCAGGGCGCCCGCACGGCGGAGAGCATCGCAGATACGCGCTCCGGTTTCCGGCGCGGCATCCATCTCAAAGGTCATGATGGCCACGCCGTCGATCGCGGGCGATGCAACGAGCTGGCGGAGCGTCGCGCCGAAGGCTGCCCAGGCTGCGTCCTCGTCGCCCGTGGCGAGCACTTCGCGCAGTGCCGCCGGCAGGTGGATGCCGAGCCGTTCCTCGATCTTGCTCGCGGCGTCGAGCGAAAGGATCGGCATTGCCATGGCAATCACGCGGGTCCCTGGGAACTGGCGGTGGATGGCCTCAGCGTACCGTTCGATAACGGCCGTATCGAAGGCCGGCTGTGTCTGGACGTACGTGGCGCCGGCGCCAAGCTTCGGCAGGAGGTTCTTCAGCACGGCGGCTTCGTCGCGGCCGTATTGGTTCAAGGTGGCGCCGATGAGCGCTCCGGGCAGCGCCTCCCGAGCCATAGCGATGGCCTCGCGGATGGTGACGGGGTCGTCGGCGGCGTCAGCCGGATGATCACCGAGGATGCAGAGCACTTGATGGATGCCGCCGGCCCGGGCACGCTCCAGCTCGCGCGCAACCTCAGCGCGGGACCGGCCGCGGGTGACCAGGTGCCACGCCGGTTCGATGCCTTCGCCGACCAGTTCGAGCGAGGCTTCGAGGCTTGTTTGGCGGCCCGGACGCTGGATGACGTTGATGGCCTGGACGTGACCCTCAAGCAGCCGCGCGCGGCGCACGAGCACTTTGGTGAGCGGCTTCTGAGGCGGCGTGATTTCGAGTGCGACGGCGAACCGGCGGGCCTGGAGACGTTCGTCGAAGCGCATCGAAATAGGTTGGAATGCTGCGGGTTTGGCGTCCAGCGTTCAGCGCGCGACGGATGTCCAGAGCACCTGATTCTTGAAGTCGGAGCCATAGAGTGCGACGAGGGCTTCGAGCGATGCTGCCTGTTGGATCGAGGACGCCCATTGGCTTGAGCGGATGATGATGCCTGCGTGCACTCGCGAGGTCGCCGCCCATGCCGCGCCAAGCCTGGCGAAATCGCCACGGTTGGCCGTGTAAACCGCAAGCTGTTCGCGCGTCGCAAGTTCGAGTAGTTGTTCGTCAGGGACTCGATCCCAGCCGCGTTCGATCGCGCGGACCACGAACCAATCGCGCTCGCGGAGGATGGTTGCGAGCAATGCTTCGCTCGAATCGTGGTCCAGCAGGAGCCTCGGATAGCCTTGTGGAGTCAGCGAGCCGCCTCGGCCTCAGCAGCCATGCGTTCGTATTCGGCGATGTCTTCTGCGAGCTCAGCATCGAAACGCTGCTTGTTCGCCAGGTAATACGCATAGCCGGCATAGACCTTGCCGAGATCCAGTCCGAACTCTTTTGCAAGTTCCGCCGGGGCAATCCCGGCCTGCGCGTGGGCAGCGATTTGCAGTACCGGGAACCGCGTGCCGGCCAGACACGGCCGGCCGCCGTACACGCCCGGTGTGCAGGTGATAAGCGTGCCGATGTCGAACGGAGCCGTTGAGGACATGCTCCCAGTGTACCAGTTCGACCCTGGCGTCTAGCCGAAGCTCCCCTTCGCGCCGCGGAGGCGCGGGTCCAAAAGGTCGCGCAGTGCGTCGCCCAGCATGTTGAAGCTAAAGACGGCAAGGGCGATGAACAGGCCGGGCCAAATGACCCCTTGCACGCGCACGGAGGCGAGCACCTGGGCCTGGTTCAACATCTGTCCCCAGGTAGGCTTGTTCGGGTCGACGACGCCGAAGCCGAGGAAACTCAGGGCCGCTTCGGCGAGGATTACCCCACCGAGGCCGATAGTCGCCTGGACCATGAGCGGGCCAAAGATATTCGGCACCACGTGGCGAAGCATGATCCGGATGTCGCGGCAGCCAATGACGCGCGCCGCTTCCAGGTACTGGGCCGAGCGGACGCCGATGACCGCGCTCCGGATCACGCGCGAACCCCCGGCCCCGCCAAGGATTCCCAGCACCAGGGCCAGCTTGAAGAAGGTGATCCGCCCAGCGTCGAGCGGGAGCGGCCCGTCGATGTCCCACCTGCCGATCATCTGGGGCAGCGCGAGGAGTACGACCAGCGCCGGCAGCGCCATGATGGCGTCGACGAAGCGCTGGACGGTCGCGTCATACTTGCCGCCGAAGTAGCCGCAGCTCACCCCAATCGCCAGCGAAAGCGCCGAACTGATAGCCACGGAAATGAGCCCGATGTAAATGGCCCAGCGCGCGCCGTAAATGGCTCGGCTGAAGACATCGCGCTGGAGCTGGTCCGTGCCGAACGGTTCGGTGATGGAACCTTCAACCACCCGTTTGCCGGAGATCGCGCTGTCTTCGACAGTCGTTGGGCAGAGGAAGGTGTCTTTCGGTCCGAGGCAGTAGTTTTGCAGCCGGGCGCCGGCACTCGTGTCGGCCGGGTCGTGGGTGGCGAACACCGAAGGGAACGCGGCGAGCACGAACATGAAGGCCAGGATGACCAGGCTGGCGAAGCCGAGCGGCTTCTTTCGCGCCAGCGTGCCGATGAAACCGGCGAAACGATGGAACGCGGTGTTGGCGGATTGCTTGTGGAAGATGGCCTGTTCGGCCGCTGCCTGTGCCATGGCTTACCCCTTCGCCCGCGGGTCGAGGACGGTGTAGCTCACATCAACCAGGAGGTTCACGCTGATGACCGCTATCGCGAAGAACAGGGCCACGCCCTGGACCACCGCGAAGTCCTTTTGTGCGACGGCAAGGATGAGGTGCCGGCCGAGGCCGGGGATGGAGAAAATCTGCTCGAAGGTGACCGTGCCGCCGATGAGCGTTGCCATGGTCAGGCCGATGACCGTGATGACCGGCAGCATTGCGTTCTTAAGGGCGTGCTGCGTGATGATGGCGCGTTCGCGCAGGCCCTTGGACCAGGCAGTTCTGATGTAGTCCTGACGGAGGACATCCAGCATCATCGTGCGGGCAAAGCGCATCACCTGTGCGGCCGTTGCCAGCGAGACGATGAGGGCGGGCATCCACATCTGCTGCAGGTTCTTCACGGGGTCATCCACGAAACTGTGGTAGCGAATGGGCGGGATCCATTCGAACTGTTTGGCGAGCACCGCCAGGACGATTGTGGCAATGAGGAATCCCGGCACCGAAAGGCCGAAGATGGCGAACGTGCGCAAAAAGTAGTCAGGCCAGCGGTCCTGCCGCATCGCCGAATAGACGCCGATAGGGACGCCGATGAGGACGGCGATGACCACGGCCATGAAGGCCAGTTCAAACGTAACGCCGATCTTCGGGCCCATTTCGCTCAGCACCGATTTCGACGTGTACGCCGATTCTCCCCAGTCACCCCGGACAACACGGCCGAGCCACTTCACGTATTCCGTGGGGACCGGATTGTTCAGGCCGTACTCGTCTTTGATTTGCTCGGCCTGTTCCGGCGTGTAGCCCTCGCCCAGGCGCGCGGCGACCACGGAATCGGGATTCAGGCGGATCATCCCGAAGATGAGGAATGAAACGATGAGCAGCGTTGGGATGGAGAGCAGCAGGCGGCGGAGGATGAACTGATACATGGAGGGCTGTCCTGCAAGCGAAGGGGAGGGACGCGCGCCCCTCCCCTCATGGATTATGGCGAAGTCCGAGTCCCTAGGCTTTGAACCAGAGGTACTCGGCCCCGTAGAAGCCGGTCGCGAAGCCGAAGGAAGCCGGGTTAGCTACCTTGGAGGACCACACGGTGAGCACACCGCGAGAACCCATCCAGCCCGGGCCGGGGTTGTTGATGATGTCCTTCTGGATCTCCAGCACGAGCGGAAGGCGAGCCTTCTCGTCGTACATCGTGGATTGCTTCTCCAGCTTGGCATCGAGTTCCGGGTTGCCGTAGTTCCCGTAGTTCCGGGTGCCCTTGGTTGCCACATCGCTGTGGTGATACAGGAGCAACTGCGCGTCCGGGTATCCACCGGAGAGGAAGAGGGTGGTTGCCAGGTTGTACTGGCGGCCCACTTCTCGCGGCAGGAAGTTCGCGGCGAAGTCCGTACCGACGTTCTCCGTCTGGACGGTCACCCCGATGTCCTTGAGGTTCGAGACCACGACATCGTGGATCTTCTCGGTGTCGAAGGCCGTCACCGTGAGGACGGTCTCTTCGAAGCCGCTGGCCAGACCGGCGGCGGAGAGGAGGGCTTTCGCTTCCTTGATCTCGTCCTCGCGCTTGCCGAAGCCGGGAAGTTTGAGCAGGTCAGCGTCGGGCAGGGCCCAGTTCGGCGCAGCGGGAGTCATCGGGCCGCCAACGAAGCCAAGGCCGCCGAAGACGGTGTCGTAGACCTGCTTGCGGTTGAGAGCGCGCCAGAGCGCCTGGCGGATCTTCGGGTCCTTGTAGCGGTCCTTGGTGTGGTTGATGAGCAGGCACTCGCGCGTCGGCGTTGGCGCGCGCGTGATAACGAAGTTCTTGTCGCTCTCGATCGTCTTGGCGAGGTCGGCGGTGGTGCCGATAGCGTCAGTCTGGTTCGCGCGCAGCGCGTTGAGCGCCTGCTGCGGGTCCGTCTGGTGGATGTACTCGAAGCCGTCGAACCAGGAGGTGTTCGGCTTCCAGTACGCGTCCGCGCGGCGCTTCATTGTGAACTTCTGGGCGGCGACGAACTCGGTCAGTTCGTACGGCCCCGAGCCGATAACGTCGGCGGCAGTCGTGATCGCGTCCTTGCCCTTGGCGATGGTTTCCTTCGGCAGGATGAAGTTGTACTGGTCGCTCATGACCGCCAGGAGGTCCGCCTGAGGGACCTTCATCTTGAACTGCACGGTCTGCGGGTCGATAACGGTGATGGTGTCGATCGCGCCGAACTGGCCGGCCCGGGGCGAGACGATCGCCGGGTCCTTGATGCGCTCGAAGCTCAGCTTCACATCTTCAGCGGTCACCTGGCGGCCGTTGACCGGCGCCTTGTTCTGCCACTTGGCTTCCGGTCGGATCTTGAAGGTGAGGGAGAGGCCGTCGGCCGGGATTTCGGGAAGGCCTGCGGCGAGGTCGCCCTCGATCTGGCCAGGCTTTTGAGTGCTAAAGCGGACGAGTGTGTTGCCCACCGCGCCCCAGAGGCTGAGCGACTCGGCCGGCGTATTTGTGCGGTGCGGGTCGATAATCGAGCCCACGTTGGTGAGCGCGCGGAACGTGCCGCCCTTCACGGGGTTGCCGGTGGTAGGCGTGCCTGCCGTGGGGGTCAGGGCGCTGTTGTTGGTGCTGGTGGGGCTGCCACCGTTGTCGTCGTCATCATCGCCGCAGCCGGCAAGGGCAAGACCGGCAAGCCCGACGGTCGCCGCGGAGCCGCCCGCAAGGACACGGCGCCGGGAGAGCGTCCGCTTCCAATAGGAATCCCAGTACTGACTCAAGTTCCCCTCCAAGGACACAGGTGGCTGGTGTGCTTTTGGCACATGCTAGGACGAGTTCGCGGGCCGTCAAATCAGCGTCGAATAACGCTCTCGCCGAGGATGTGTTCGCGAGCTTCGGCCACTACATATAACGATCCCGTCACGCATATGAGATCTCCCTCGGTCGCGTGCGAGAGTGCTGTATCGAGTCCATCGGCGACGGATTCTTCCGCCACGGCGGGCGGCCCGAGGAACCCGATCTCCTGGATCATCTGGTAGGGGTCCATCGCGCGAGGATTGTTGAACCGGCAGCAGACGATGAGTTCGCAGAACTTCGCGAGTTTGAAGCCCATTTCGCGGACGTCCTTGTCCTTGCTGCAGCCGATGACGAGAAAGAGCCGCCGCCACTCGAAATAATCCTTCAGCGCGGCCGCGAGGGCCGCGGCGCTTTCGCCGTTGTGGGCGCCGTCGGCCACGATGAGGGGCTTCTGGCCCATGACCTCCAGGCGCCCCGGCACGCGCACATGCGCGATCCCATCGACGATCGCCTGCTCGGAAATGGTGAACCCACGGGCGCGGATAGCCTCGGCAGCGGCAACGGCCGTGGCTGCGTTCTCGACGAGGTGCGCCCCGAGCATCGGGGTCCGCATTTTGCGTTCCCCGTTGGGCCCAATGAGCCTGAAGGATTGGCCGAACGGAAACTTCTCGAGAATCTCGTACTGGTAGAGCGACGCGACGTCGAGGAGGCGGGCGCCGACCCGGGCGCAGCGCTCAGCCACCACCTCGATGACGGCGGGGTCTTTCTGCGGACCCACGACCGCGGTCGTGCCCTCCTTGATGATCCCGGCCTTGTCCTTTGCGATCTCGACGGGCGTGTTGCCGAGGATGGCCGTGTGTTCGAGCGAGATGGGGGTGATCACGGCCACTTCCGGCGGGTCGATGACGTTCGTTGCGTCGAACGTGCCGCCGAGGCCAACTTCAACGACCTGCCAGTCGACGCGTGGGACCTGGGCGCGCATCAGCCAGAAAAACAGCGCCGTGAGGACGCCGAACGTGCTGACATCGCCGTGGACGCTCTCGCGTTCTGCCTCTACCGCGTCCTTGATGGCGCTCAGGCCGGCGGCGAATTCTTCGGGCGAGATCGAGTCTCCGTCGATGGTGATGCGCTCGGTGAACGAGTGCAGATGCGGGCTGGTGTAGAGCCCGGTAACGTTCCCGGCGCGCTGGAGGACGCCTGCGATCATCGCCGCGGTGGTCCCCTTGCCCTTTGAGCCGGTGACGTGGACGGTGGGCCGGCCGCGCTGGGGGTTGTTCAGGCGCGAAAGCAGTGACCGCATCGTCTCGAGATTCATGGTGGGGTTCGGCGAAGCCTGGAAGCCTCGCTCCATGTCGGTCATTGAAAGGAGGTAGTCCAGGGCTTCGTTGTACTCCACGCGGCGATTGTAGGGCCGGAGGCGGCACGAAGCGCGTTCGACAATGGTGGTGCACGCCGGGAAAATGCGCCGCATGCTGCCCATGCCCACCGCCTTCGAGCCCTGGCTTAACGATCTCGACGGCTTTCATGACGCCCGCGTTGTCTCCATTGTGCCTGTCGACGGTGGGGCCTCGAACATCACTTGCCGGGTCGAACTGCTGGGCAGCGGTCCACGCGCGGTCTGCCTGCGGATGGAGCGCGAACGCGGGATTTTTGAACCGTACGACGTTGTCCGGGAAGGCCGCGTGATCGCCGCCCTGAAAGGTTCGGCGGTCCCGGTGCCGACGATTTTGGGGAGCGAGCCCTCGCCGAAGGTCCTCGGCGCGCCGTTCATCGTCATGGAGTGGGTGGAAGCGCCGCACATGGGCGTGGCCCCGAACCCGAGCTTCAGCAACTTCACCAGGGCGGTGGCGCAGATCCATGCGGTGGACTGGCGCGCCCTGGGTCTGGACTTCCTGGGCGTGCCGGAAACGCCGAAGGCCGGCATCCTCGGTGAGCTGGCCGCCATCGAAGCGCGCATGCCCACCTTCGGTTGCGAGAACGACCCGTTACTCTGCCAGGCGCTTGATGTCCTCAAGACCAGTGCGCCGGATAGCGGCCGGCTCGCGCTTTGCCAGGGCGACATCAACATCTTCAATTACCTCTTTCACGGAGAAGAAGTGGTTGCTGTCGTGGACTGGGAGCAGGCGCGTATCTCGGACCCACGAAGTGACGTGGGCCAGCTGATTTCGCTCTCGCACCTGAAGGGCGCGCCGTTCGGCCCCGCGGAGGCGCAACCATTCGCCCAGACGTACGGCATTGCCGCCGGAAAGTCGGTCTCGGGGATGTCTTACTTCCGGGCGCGTTGGCTTTTCGAATTGGGGGTCATCTACCACGGCTGGATGCGGTTCAACAACAGCGAACCGTGGTACACGCTCGATCACCTGACTGACCTGCTGGAGCGCTCGCTGGCCGAGTTGGCCTGATGGGCTGGCGGGAGGCGCTCGCGGACTACCTGGCACTGAAGCTGACGTCGGCCGAGCGGGTCGAGGTTGTGAACGTGCAGGGTATGCCTGCCGGGGCAAGCAACGACACAGTTGGCTTCGACGCCCGCGTCCACTGCGCCGACGGCACCTTCGA
>CAYTBM010000111.1:0-777 GCA_964436025.1 uncultured Anaerolineaceae bacterium | reverse complement strand
TGTGCCCCTGGTGCTTCGCCCCGAGCGGCCGGATGGGATCCTCGCGCCGTACGATGTGTCCGCGCAGTTCCGCGTGATGCGTGCGCTCGCGCGGACGAGAGTGCCGGTGCCCGCGGTCGCCTGGTTCGAGCCGGATGCGGGCATCCTCGGCGCGCCCTTCTTCATCATGCAGCGGGTGCGCGGCGAAACGCTGCCCCTCTTCTGGTACGGGCGCTCGGGGCGGCTGGACGCGGCCGCCACCGCGCTCGCGGAAGTGCATGCGGTGGATTGGCTTTCAGCCGGGCTGGACTTTCTTCTTCCCGGCGGCGTGGAGGCGCCGACCCCGGCACAGAGCGAGCTCGCTCCGTGGCGGGCCCGCGCCGAACGCCTTCGCATCGCGCGCGCACCGCTCCTCGTGGCGCTCGGCGAATGGCTGCGTGCCAACGAACCGGCCGACGCCCGCTTTGCCCTGCTTCACGGCGATCCGAACCCCGGGAACTATCTCTTTCGCGGCAACGAAGTCGTGGCTGTGCTGGACTGGGAGGTCGCCGGCATCGGCGACCCGCGCGCGGACCTGGGGTTCTACGCCGGCCTGCACACGGTCTTCGGCGGAATGGGTATGCCCGCCAGCCGCACGCTTCTGTCCGACGCGTACGAAGGTGTCACCGGCCGGACGCTACACGACCTCGAGTACTACGAAGCCGGCGGCCTGTACCGCATGGCGGTGGTTATGGCGGGATGGGCCGGGCGGTTCATCGGCATGGGGCCGGGCGGCACGATGGACGCTATCTCGCGGCG
>CAYTBM010000110.1:4314-9589 GCA_964436025.1 uncultured Anaerolineaceae bacterium | reverse complement strand
TGGTCGCGATTGCCGTGGCGTTCGCGCTGAGGAGCGGCGAAAACACGCCGGACATCGCCCTCGAGATGTACGCGCTGGGCCAGTGGCTGGCGGTGGCGGTGCTCGTGCTCACTGGCGGGATTTCGCTGCGCGGAGTGGCGTTGGAGACGGGCGTCATCCGCGCGATCGCCCGGTTTGCAGCGCTCGCCGGAGTTGCCAGCGGTATCTCGTACCTCAACTACCGTGCGGACGTGTTCGTGGTGCGTCATTTCGAGGGCGAGTCCGGCGTCGCGGTCTACTCGCTCGCGGTCTACCTCGCCGAATCCGTCTGGCAGGTCAGTGGCAGCCTGGCGCTGGCAGCGTACGCGAGGTTGGGCTCGCTCCCGCGGGTTGAGGCGGCGCAATTGACCACGCGGGTGATGCGGCACACCGTCCTCCTGCTTGGCTGCATCTGTGTCATCCTTTTTCTCATAGCGGGAGGCCTGCAGGATTACCTGTTCGGATCGGAATACGCGGGCATGGCGTCGGCGTTGCGGTTCCTGCTGCCTGGCGTGCTGTTGTACGGGCTGGCGCAGTCGTTTTCCGGTTTCTACACGTACCAGCGCGGGATGCCGTGGGTCTCGTCGGTGGTCGCCGGGAGCGGGCTCGTCATCGACATTTCGCTCGCCTTCGTGCTTATCCCGAGGATGGGCGTGAACGGCGCGGCGCTGGCGAGCGCGCTGGCGTACAGCACGGCCATCGTCGGCGGGTTAATCGTCTTCGTGCGTTCGGAACATCTCTCGCCGACGCAGGTGTTCCGCTTCGGCCGGGCGGATGTGCAGGACTACCGGACGCTTTTTACGCGGTTGCGCGCGTTGCGGGGGTAGTTCACCGCGGTGGCGGCCGGCCGCTTGCGCGCTTCGCTTGCAGGCTGCCATGAACCCGCGTTGACGCCTGGGGCACGAGAGGTTGAGGTTCGGGCTGGCTCGCGTGCGGGCCGTGGTGACGAGCTAGTGCCGCGCGAGCGGGCAGAGAAGGGGGTCTGGGCGCGGCAACGGGATTGGCATGCCGGTTTCCGGGTCAGGGAGGACCATCATCGCGACGCCGAAGACGCGCTCCAGTCCAACCGGCTCCAGTACGTCCAGGGGCGGCCCGTCGAATTCGATCCGCCCGTTCCCCAGGGCCATCACGCGGTCGCTGAAGCGCCCCGCGAGGACAAGGTCGTGGAGCACGCTCACGACGGTCATGCCTTCCCGATTGAGGCGGCGCAGGAGGTGCATGACTTCCACCTGGTGAGAGATGTCCAGAAAACTCGTCGGCTCGTCCAGGAGCAGGACTTTCGGTTGTTGAGCGAGGGCCAGGGCGATCCATGCGCGTTGCCGCTCCCCGCCGGAAAGGCTGCCGGTCGGCCGGTGGGCCAGTGCCGAGACATCGGCGGCTTCCATTGCCCACTCAACGGCCTCAGTGTCGGCCGGAGTGATGCGCTGCATGATGCCCTGGTGGGGGAAGCGCCCACGGAAGACGAGCTCGCGGACGGTCAGGTCCGCACCGCCGTCCGGGGACTGGGGGAGGATGGCCAGGATGCGGGCGACGGCCCGGGCGTTGATGTCGCGGATATCGGTTTCGCCGAGGAGCACTCTGCCGGCGGACGGCTTCTGCAGACGGGACATGCCGCGCAGAAGTGTGCTCTTGCCGCTCCCGTTCGGGCCGACGATGGAGACCATTTCGCCGGCGTCGACCGCGAAGGACACGTTATCGACGACTTTGCGGCTGCCGTAGCTGAGGCTGAGGTTTTCAACGGTGAGCTTCATTCGCGGAACCTCACCAGGTAGAGCAGGAAGGGCGCGCCAACGCCGGCGGTGATGATGCCCATCGGGACTTCGCTGGGACTGATGAGCAGCTTCGCGATGAGGTCCGCCGAACTGACGAGGAGCGCGCCGTAGAGCGCAGAGACGGGAATGAGCACGCGGTTGTCGCCGCCGACGGTGTAGCGGGCGAGATGGGGGCAAACCAGCCCGACGAAACTCACCAGGCCGGCGGTCGCGACCGCGGCGGCGGTCAAAACCCCGACAACGCCGAGGATCGCGAGGCGGGTGCGGTCGGTCATGACCCCGAGGCCGGCCGCGACATCATCGCCGAGGGAGAGGACGTTCAGGCGTCCCGACAGGAGGAACGCTCCAGCGAAGCCCGGAACCAGGTACGGCACCATCGCGCGGAGGTCGCGCCATTCGGAACCGTACAACCCGCCGGCGAGGAAGCCGAGGCTCGTCTGAAGAAATGTCCGCGAACTCGAAAGCAGACCTACGATGGCGGCGCCGAACAGCGCGGAAAGGGCGACGCCGGCGAGTGCAAGCCGCACGGGCGAGACGGCCCCGCGGTAAGCGATGAAGTAGAGGATGCCGGCGCCCGCCAGGCCGCCGCCCGCGCAGGCCATGGCGATTCCCCACTGGGGGATCTGGGGATTGGCGACAATGGCGATGGCGCTTGCCAGGCCGGCGGCAGCGGTCACCCCGAGGATCGTCGGATCGGCGAGCGGATTCCGCGTGACGCCCTGCAACAGCGAGCCGGAGACGGCGAGAGCGGCTCCGATCAGCATGCCATCGACGAGCCGCGGGAACCGGATCTGCCAGACGATGTTTCGCGCCAGAGGGTCAGAGTCCGTTGTCAGGCCGCTGAAGACTTCGTGCCAGGTGAGAGAAACGGAGCCCAATTTGAGCGTGAGGCCGGCCACGAAGGCGAGCGCGACCACGCCGGCCAGGATGATGGCGAGCGGCCGCGCAGGACGCAGAAGGGCGCGCTCGTTGAGCGCGCCTTCGCGAGAACTGGTGCTTGCCGCCATCCCAGCCATGGTACGAGTCCCTTCGCCTACGGGGCGGCGGTCACAGCCGCTGCGACGGCTTTGAAGGCATCAGCCACGCGTGGGCCGGGGGCCTGCAGGAAGAGTTCCACGTTGGCATCAACGACGTGCTTGTTGGTGACGGCCTTCAGGCCCTTGAAGGGCGGGATCTGCGGGATGAGCGAGGCCAGCCGCGGCGCCGGCTGGGGCGCTGGCGTTATGGCGAAAATGTAATCCGGGTCGTATTGGACCATCTTCTCCGGCGCGAGGGTGGTGTACCCGGGGAACGGGCCGGCGTCCGGCTGGCTGGCGGCTGGATTGGTCAGGCCGAGCTGGGCCATGATGTCGCCGGCGTAGCTACCGGGCTTCGCCGCGTAAAGCGTCTGGTCGCGGTCGGCAATGAGCGCGACAGCACTGATCGACTTACCGGCGAGCGCTTTCCTGGCGTCTTCTTTCGCTGTGTTGATGTTGGCAATGACCTTGTCGGTAGTGGTCTTGGCGTCGAACACCTGGCCCATGAGGTTGAGGCCGTCGATCACCTTCTGGACGCTGTCAGCACCCGTGAAAATGACGGGGACAGGAAGGTCTTCGAACGGCTTGCGGAGCGTGGGCTGGGAGTGGATGACCGCGTCGGCGACGACAAGGTCAGGCTTGAGTGCGAGGATCTCCTCGAAGTTGGGCTGGTAGGCGGTGCCGATTTCCTTGGCCGATTTCGCCGCCTCGGGAAAGTCGACCGAGGCGCTGCGCCCGGCCACCGTCGCGCCGGCGGCGTAGACCATTTCGACGGCGGTTGGGCTGACCGCGACAACTACCTTCGGCTTCGCCTTGATCTCGACGGTGCGGCCGAGCTGGTCGGTGACCTTGACCGGGTATGCCGCAGTCGAAGCGCTGGCGCTGGCCTGCGGGGTGTTCGCGGTCTGAGTGGTGTCCCCGCCGTTGTCGTCGTCGTCATCACCGCCGCAGGCAACGGCAAAAACAGCGACGAAAGCGAGCACCAGGGCGAAGCTGGTGATAAGCGTCAGGCGTCGACCAAAACTTCTCATATTTATCAAGACTTCTCTTTCTCGTTGTTCAAGTGCAAGATTACGCGAGTATACCACCGGTTGGACTGCTGTCACGGCGGGGGAACACCATGACTGACGCGATCTATTACCTGCCGATCATCACGACCGTGGTCTCCACGGTGTTCACGGCGCTCATCCTTCGGCGCTGGCAACAGCGGGGGCGCCCGGGGCACCTATTCTGGTGGGGGCTCGGGGTGGCGGTGTTCGGCGCCGGCACGTTTTTCGAAGGTTTCACTGCGCTCTTCGGCTGGCACGCGGCGGTGTTCCGCGGCTGGTATATCACCGGCGCCCTGCTCGGCGGAGCGCCGCTGGCGCAGGGCACCGTCTTCCTGCTTCTCCCGCAGCGGACAGCCCGGCGGCTCGCGGTGGCGCTCGTTTGCTACGTGGCCATTGCTTCCGTGTTCGTCCTGCTCACGCCACTCGACGCGTCGCTGGCCGACGACCACAAGCTCGCCGGAGATGTCATCGAATGGACGTGGGTGCGCGCGTTCAGCCCGCTGGTGAACACCTACGCGTTCATTTTCCTGGTCGGGGGCGCCGTGGCTTCGTGGGCGCGCTACCGGCGGGAGGGCAACACGCGCCGCTCGTGGGCCAACGCGCTGATAGCGGTCGGCGCGGTGTTGCCTGGGATCGGCGGCAGCTTCACGCGCGCGGGCTACACAGAAGTGCTCTACGTGACCGAGCTCATCGGGCTGGTGCTCATCTTCGCCGGTTACCGGTTGAGCATCGCGAGCCCGGCGACGCCGCAGCCCGTGGAACTCGACGCCCGGCCGCTGGCGACAACGTAAATCCCGCTACCGAACTCCGAACCCTGACCGTGGCAACATAGGGGCCAACGAAACCACAGGAACAACGCGTGACGCATCCAGAACTCCCCCACCTGCCCGGATCGCCCCTCGAGCTCGAGGGCGTGGAAAAGGCGCTGCTTGCGCTGAGCTACGGCGTGCACGTCATCGGCTCGCGCGCGGCCGACGGGACCATGAACGCGATGCTCGCCGACTGGGTGATGCAAGTGTCGTTCAAGCCACGCCTCGTCGCCGTGTCCATCGAAAACGACGCGCGAACGCTCCGCTTCATCAAAGAGACGAAGACGTTCACGGTGAACCTGCTGCACGAGAAAGACGGCATCGACATCGCGCGTAAGGTGGTCATGCCGTCCGAGGCGAAGAAGGTGCGAGGGCGCTCCGAAGAAGCCGCGGCCCAGGTCATCGATAAACTCGAGGGCATCCCGTACGGCCTGCACGACAACGGCTGCCCGGTGCTTGAGCGGGCTCTGGGGTGGCTGGCGTGCGAGGCGGTGGCATTCCACGAGACGGGCGACCACACCATGGTTGTTGGCCGCTGCACCGACGGCGAGCGGCTCCGGCCGGGAGAGATGCTCATCGAGCGCGACCTCGGCTGGGAGTACGGCGGGTAG
>CAYTBM010000110.1:0-4214 GCA_964436025.1 uncultured Anaerolineaceae bacterium | reverse complement strand
AGCCTGCCGATCCTGGACCTGGGTTCCGGCGCCGGGCAGTTCGCTCCCCTGCTCGCACGTTGGTTCGACGCGGACGTGGTGGGCGTTGAGCCTTCGGACGGTATGCGCGCGGAGGCTGAGGCCGCGAACGCTCACCCGCGCGTCCGCTACTTGCCGGGCGACGCGGAACGGCTACCCCTAGGCGACGCATCGTGCGGGGCGGCATGGATCTCGACGGTTATTCACCACGTTCCGGATCTGGCTGGCGCCGCGCGCGAAATTCGAAGGGTCATCGCGCCGGGCGGGCCGGTCCTGATCCGCAGTGCATTCCCCGGTCGCTGGTCCGGCGTAAGCCTCTTCCAGTTCTTCCCCGAAGCAGGCGCCGTCGTCGATACGTTTCCGTCGATCGACCAGGTGACGCGAGTGTTCGGCGAGGCGGGATTTCAACTGGAGCGCGTGGAGCCGGTGCCGCAAGTCAGCATGCCGAACCTCGCCGCTATGCGGCCGCGCACGGAACTTCGCGCCGACACGACGCTCCGCGGCATCTCGGATGAGGCGTTCCGGGCGGGCCTGGCGCGGCTGGATGCGGCGATTGCCGGCGGGCGTGGAGAGGAGCGCGTCGTCGACGTCCTGGACCTGGTGGTCCTACGCTGATCTGATGGGACGGCTGGTCTACGGCGCGCTTTGCTCCCTGGACGGGTACACCGAAGACCCGGACGGGCGTTTCGACTGGGCAACGCCCGACGAGGAAGTCCATGCGTTCGTGAACGAGCTGGAGCGGCCCGTGGGGACCTACCTTTACGGGCGGCGGATGTACGAGACGATGGCGGCCTGGGAGACCATGCCAACTGGCCCCGATGCGTCTCCCGCCGTGACCGACTACGCCACGATCTGGCGCCGCGCCACGAAGGTGGTGTACTCGACGAGCTTGCGGGAAGCGCCGACGGCCCACACCCGGATCGAGCGGGTGTTCGACGCCGATGCCGTGGCCCGGCTCAAGCGGCAGTCGGTCGCGGACCTCTCGATCGGCGGGCCAACCCTCGCTGCCGGCGCCTTCGCGGCAGGGTTGATCGATGAGCTGTACCTCATCGTGCAGCCGGTGAGCGTGGGCGGCGGCAAGCCTGCGCTACCACCCGGTCTCAGGCTCCGGTTAAACCTCCTGGATGAACTGCGCTTCGGATGTGGGGCCGTTTATCTGCGTTACGCCGTCGGGCGATAGCTCAGAGTCAGTGCATGTCCGCAGGGACGTAAACCGCGGAAAGGAACCAGAGCGGGCGGTAACCGCAGCGCAGCGCATTGTTCATGGAGCGGACGTTGGTGAACCCGTAGGTGTAGATCGGCCAGCGTCCCTGTTCGCGAATCCAGCGGGTGGCGTGGACCGTCAGCACCGCGGCCAGGCCTTTCCCGCGGTGCGCCGGTGCAACATCGAGCCCGATTTCGTCTGTGCCCGGGTACTGGTCCCAGATGCCGGCGACCGCCGCGACCTCGCCGTCAGGGCACTCCACGACGAACGCAGTCCGCGCGGCAGCGATGCGGCGAAGTTCATCTGGTTCGCCAAGGGCGTTGTCGAACTGTCCCCCGGCGCGCAGGCCCGCCTGCTCCTCCACGCCGATCTCGCGGAGGGCGTACCAGGGAGGGAGAGGGAGTGGCGCCAGGAGTTCAGCGAGGACGCAGCCGCCCGACGCGCTGTGGGACTTCGCAACCTCGTGGCCGAGTTCGCGTGCCCGTGCAGCCATTCCCTCGAGGAACGACGGCAGGAAGATTTGCTGGTTGCGGTTGCGCGCCGGGGCATGCTCCCTCGCCCAATCAGCCAGGCGCAAGTCGCGCGCCGAAACCACCGACCCAGCGCCCATCGTCGTGACGAGCACGAGGTGCGGCTCGCGGGAGTCCGCGGGCCGCGAGACGACGGCCAGCTGGTGCGAGCGGTAGTCTTCCACGGTGCAGCCCATCTGCGCCGCGAGGACTTCGCGGAGGGCGGCGCTCGATTCGGTGTAGAGGGTCGTGACCATCTCAGCCAGCCGGTTCGAAGGTAACGCGGCAGGATGACGCGACCGGCAGAAACCCACATCCGAGCGCGTTGCGGTGCGAGCGGACGTTGGTTGGCGCGCAGTAATACGTGGGCACTTCTCCCCGCGACGCGATCTCGGCCGCGAGCTGCGTGACGACGACTTCGCCAAGGCCGCGGCCGCGGTACGCGCGGGCCACGTCGACGCCGATTTCAGCGAACCCCGGCGAATCGTCCCAGGCGCCGGCAACCGCCGCGATGGTGTCGCCATCCATCAGTGCCACGGCGAACTTGAAGCCTTCGTTTTCTGGCGGGTCCAGTTCGCCGAGGGAATTGTGGAACTCTCCCGTCGGCCAAACGCGATCGCGCCAGAAGGCATCGACTACTCGCCTTTCGAGCCCGCCGGGCACCTCCCGCGCGACAGGCGGGGCGCCAGGGAGAAACGAAAGGTTCGGGCTCCGCCAGCCAGAGAGTTGACCACGGCGCGCAGCTTCCTCGGCGAGCGGCTGTAGCAGCACGTTCGGGAACATCGCGCGGTAGTGCTTGTCCGTCGGCACGTTGGCCCGCACCCAGTCGAGGTAGTCCGGGTGGACCGACACGACGGTACCGGTGCCGAAGGTCAGCGCCATCAGGAGGAAGCGCGCGGGCTGCGTTGCGGGGCGCTCTACGATCACGAGTTCGTGGCGCCCGAAGTCTTCGGAGCTACAAGCGAGGTTCGCAGCGCGCGTAGCGCGGTACCGTTCGATCGCCTCAGCGAAGTAGGCGGACGCAGTCATTCAGCGAAGAGCTGTTCGAGCGGTAGGATGAAGCCTTCGGCTCTGAAGGCGGCGTCGGCGCTGGTGAGCGTGTCGTTGCCGCTGTAGGTGTGCGAGTCACCACCGGGCCGGTGGACCGTGACGGTGCGATTGCGCGGCCGCACAACCCACACGCGCTCCGCGCCGGCGTTCAGGTATTCCCCCACCTTTTCGGCAACGTCTGACTCTTTGTCGTCGGGTGAGGTGATTTCCACAGCGAGCGTGGGTGGTTCGTCCACGTATCGCACAGTCACGGGTGAGCCTTTCTCTCGTCGAAGGAACGAGACGTCGGGCGCCCGGACGGTGTCCGGTGCTGTTTCCAGGCGGTGGCCCAGTTCGACGTAAACGCGACCGAGCTGATGTTTTTCCACAAACGCGAGGAACAACGCCGCCAGGCGCACCGCAAGGAAGGCGTGAATCTCTCCAACCGGCATTTCCGTCACCACTCTGCCCGCGACGAGCTCTGTGCGGCCGCCATGGGCCGGCTCGGGGAGTTCCCAGAACTCGTCGGCCGTGAGAAGACGTTCACTCGATACCGGACTCGTGCTCATGCCGTCATGATACCAGCCGCGCAATCGCTCATTACCCCCGGTCGTCCGGAAGCCGTCACCACCGCCGGCCGTTCCCCCGTCAGTCCCGCGGCAGGCCGAGCCCGCGTGTGGCGATGATGTTGCGCTGGATCTCGCTGGAGCCGGAGTAGATCTGCGGCGAGACGTTTACGAGGTGGCCCTTCTCCATGTTCCCGTCGATCATCGCGTACTTTGAGTCCGGTTCGAGGGCGCCGCCGGGGCCGAGCTGGTTGACGCCGAAGTTCGTGATCTTGGCCGCCAGTTCGGTTGCGAAGACTTTGATCACGGACGCTTCGTAGTTCGCCATACGGCCCGTTTCCTGCATCCAGGCGGTGCGATAGCTGAGGAGGCGACCCGTCTCGTTTGAAAGCCACATATCGGCGAGACGATGCCGCAGGATGTCGCGGTAGACGCCGCCGGGCTTGCGGCGCTGCATGTCCTCGACCAGCAGCTCAAGCTGGCGCTGGTTCGCCGCTATCGAGGCGACGTTCGAGCGTTCGAAATCGAGCAGCGTCATGGCCACATACCAGCCGTTGTTCTCTTCGCCGACGCGGTTCCGAACCGGGACACGGACATCTTCGAAAAAGACTTCGTTGAATTCGTGGAAGCCCGCCATGTTGACGATCGGCCGGACCTGGATGCCCGGCGACTGCATGTCCACGAGAAGGAAGGAAATGCCCTTGTGCTTCGGCGCATCGGGATCCGTGCGGACGAGGAGGAAGCACCAGTCCGCGTGGTGGGCGCCCGTGGTCCAGATCTTCTGGCCGTTCACCACATAGTCGTCGCCGTCGCGGACGGCTCGGGTCTGGAGTGCGGCGAGGTCGCTGCCGGCGCCCGGCTCGCTGTAGCCCTGGCACCAGATGACAT
>CAYTBM010000109.1:0-9656 GCA_964436025.1 uncultured Anaerolineaceae bacterium | reverse complement strand
TGCTCATCGCGCTCGTCATCCCGGTCACGCTCAGGCTAATCATCGAGCCCTGGGCCACCGGCGGCCTTGCCGACGCGGGCGCCATCGCCATCGGCGTCACTTCGGCAGTGGGCCAATTCGGCGTGGCAACGGTGCTGGCGTGGACACTTTCGAAGGGTCGCAAGCCGAAGGAACCGTGGCGCTACTTCGCCTGGGCCGGAACAGCCTGGTGGGCGGTATGGGCGCTTCTGTCGTTGTCCTTTGTTCCGCGCGGGGCGGCCGCACCGCCGGGCTACCTCAACGCCCTGGATAACGACGCGTTGCTCTGGGTGGTGATGCTGGGGCCGATTGGCAACTTCATCTGGGCAGTGCAATCGCGCAGCGTGCCGGTGTTTTTCGGGCGGAAGACACCCTCCGTTCGTGCCGTCCTCCTTCCCGGGTTCGCCTTCAACCTGGGCGGTGGGCTGATCCTGCTGGCAATCGCCGACCCCGAAACGGGTCACCTCTGGGCTGGTGGCGGCTTCATGCTCTCCGGAGCCGCCTTACTGGTCCTGCCGGTGTTGTGCGGGTCAGTCTGGGGCGAAGCCAAACGCCTCCGGCCGCGGGCAAAGCCGGCTGCGCGGTTCGTTCTCGCAGCAAACTGGTCGGCGTTGTTCGCCGGCCTCCTGATGATTTACGCCGGCCTGCAGACTCGTGGCGCCGCGGACTACACGGGGTGGTCAGCCACCGCGCAGAGAGACGCGGCCCGCCACCTCCTTGGCCTTGGTCTTATCAGCATGCTCATCCTCGGCATGGCGCGACTGGTGGCGCCGGTGTTCGCCCTCGAACGCACCGAGGCGGGCGTGCCGCGTGCGCTGGAGCGGGCGCCGTTCTGGTTGCTGGTTTCCGCGCTGGTTTTGCGGGCCGGCTCCGCGTTGCTGGCGGAACCGCTGGGCTACGAAAGCCGTATGCACACTGCGTCACTCGCCGGGGTGCTGGCCTGGGCGGCGATTGCCATCTTCGCGTATAGCGTACTCCGTGCGGTCCGCGCGGAACCGCACACCAAACGCGCACTCGAAGAGATCGCTGCGAACGCGCGACGGCGGCGGGCCGCGGACGAGTAGAGTAGGCCCATGGTGAGCGGTTTCACCGCATATCTGATCGTGGCCGTCCCACTTTGCGGGCTGCTGGCCGCGTGGGGCTTCGTTTTGCGGCGGCGAGGTCATCCGCGAGCGGGGATGTTTATGCTCGCGTGGGGCGCGGGCGGGCCGTACATCGCGCCGGCCGCCACCAGTATCACGTGGCTCCTTGTGGGTGATGCGACGCCCGATAGCCCCGATGAACCGTGGTCGTACGCGGCGGCGGTTGCTCTCTACTCTGTTGGGCTCAGTTTTGCCGCCTCTTTGGCCGCCGTCTTCGCTGGAGTGTCGGCATACCTTGGTGACGTCGGACTTCCGGAGGAAAAGTAATGAAGGACACCTACACTCGAAAGATCTCCTTGGAAGAAGCCTCTGAGGGTTACATCATGGTCCTCAAGGACCGCCTGGCGTTCTTTCCCGCGCTCGGGGAGACGTTCCAGATCAGCGGTTTTCCGGCGAAAGTCGAAGCGCGCGGCTGCGAGTGCCAGGGCCGGGAGAAACCGCACGAGCACTACTTCATCCGCAGGGCCGGTCTGGCGAAGGGCCAGGTGGTCCGCATCGCCCGCAACGGCCCTGACTACACCCTTTCGGTCGATTGACCCGCGAGCGTGCGGGCCGGTGGCGAGTCAGCGATCTCCCAAACCTCCGTGCTCTCTGTGCCTCCGTGGTTAACCGTCCGGTGGCCGAACGGAGCGGCTCGAATACACTGGAAACACCATGCCCAACTGGGTTATCGAAGGCGTCATTGCGACCAGTCCCCGTCCCGGGTTCACTCCCGGGCCGGAGCTAACCGTGCACGACCACGTGGTCGACGCATGGATCGACGAAGCGCGCGACTTCGGCATTCGCTCCGTGATCTGTCTGATCGGGAACGACCAGCTCTGGCTCTATCGCAAGGCGACGCCCGAGGGCCTGCTCGAACGCTATCGCAGCGAGGGTTTCCGCGTGTGCCACATCCCGACCGCGGACCAGCAGACGCACCCGTTCACGGACGACGAGTACGAGCACGCCTGGCAGTCGTTCCAGGACCTCCCGAAGCCGGTCCTCGTGCATTGCAGCGCCGGCATGGACCGGACCGGCCGCATTGTGAGCCACATCCTGGCGCGCCTGGCGATCGTCGACTGAGGCTTCTTGCCCCGCGATTGATGGCCGCTAGGTGCGGTTCACGTACAATCCGCGTACTCACCTCAAGGACTTCGCACATGCCGTACGTCCCTACGCGCGACATCATCACGTACTACGAAGAGGCAGGTTCCGGCGAACCGCTGGTGCTCATCCGCGGCCTGGGAAGCGACCTGCAGGCCTGGGCACTCCAGGTGCCGGCTCTGGCGAAGCACTTCCGCGTCATTACGTACGACAACCGGGGCGCCGGGCGCACTGGCGCGCCGGACAAGCCATACAGCATCGCAGGCATGGCCGATGACCTGGCCGCCCTGCTCGGCGAACTGAAGATCGAAAAGGCGAGCGTCCTCGGCTACAGCATGGGCGGCATGATCGCCCAGGAGTTCGCGCTCAAGTACCCGAACAAGCTCGATAAGCTGATCCTGCTCGGGACGAGCGCGCGGTTTGATGGCTACTCGAAGGCGATCGTCCAGAACTTCATCAACGTGCGCCGCTCGAACATGAGCCGCGAGCAGGTGGTCCGTGAGCAGGCGCCGTTCGTTTACAGCGCCGCGTTGCTGGACGATGCGGACCGTTACGCTCGCGCCATCCATGCGAACGTGGACAACCCCTATTCGCAGCAGGACCATGCGTTCATCCGCCAGGCCCAGGCGATCCTCGCGTTCGACGCTTCCGCGCGCGTGGGCGGGATCAAGGCGGCGACACTGGTCGTTACGAACGCGGACGACATCCTGGTGCCGCCGCGAAACGGCGAGGCGCTGGCGAAGGCGATCTCCGGGTCGAAACTCGTCTCCCTGGACGCGGGCCACGCGGGCGTGATCGAGTTCCCGAACGAGCACAACGCGGCGTTCCTGGAGTTTTTGGGCGCGGCTGTCCCGGCATAGCCCGCCGGGAGGCCTCGCTGACGCTCGATGTCCCGAGCGGGACGCCGGCAGTCCCGCGTGACCGGATGACGCCCGCCCTTCTCGGTCAGGCCGCCGCTGCGAGCGTGCGAGAACCGGTCGCGGCGCTGACCAGCGCGGCGATCGCCTCATCGGGCACCGCCCAGGGCACTTCCGGGCCCTGGTTGCTGAGGATGAACCCCTTACCGCCCTGGGCGATTGCCCGGCGCGCTTCGAACTGGATGCGTTCGGGCTCCCAGCGCTGAAGCTTGATGTTGTTGATGTTGCCGATCAGTGCCTTCTGCGGCCCGAGCGCGCGCCGGCACTCCACCAGCGAATCCGTGCTCCCTACCAGGAAGGCAGCGACGCCGAGGTCTTTCGTATGCTTCAAGAATGGCCGGCCATCGCCAACCCACTCCAGGGCGAGGATTCCTTTCGTCCGGCGGACGAACTCCTCCAGCACCGGCTTTGCCTCTCGCAGGAACGTGCGTTCGTCCAGGATGGTTGCCGAGGCGATGCCCTCAGCGAACACGACCAGGTCACAGCCCGCCTCGAACTGGGCCCGCGCCCACTTCGAACTGTACTCCACCATCGATCGCACCAGCGGCGGCCAGAGCCTGCGAAACCGGTCTGCGTCATCGAAGAGCAGCGAGAGGTACTTCCCGGTGCCGAGCAACATGGTGGCGAGCGAAAACGGCCCAATCACCGCGCCGACTACGAGCTTTTCATTGCCCACCTGGCGCTTCAGTTCGGCCGCCGCCTGGAGCGTGTTGCGAAGGTAGGCGTGCCGCGTGGGGTCCGGGACCGGCGCCGCGACGAGGTCTTCAACCGTCTTGAACGCCATCTTGCTCAACGAAGGCGGGCCGCCTTCGTGAAAGGCGATGTCGGCGCCCCACGGAAGCACGTCCTGGACGATGTGGGGGAATGCGAACACGCCATCGTGGTGGTAGCGCTCCAACAGCCGGATCTGGCCCTCGGCAAGCCGTGCCGGGTTCGAGAAGTACTGGGTAAGCGGGATGCCGAGTTCCCGCGCTCCCTGCATCAGGAGCACCGGGAGCACCGGGGGGCGGTCCACCGCGGCGAGCCCCGCCGCGGCAAGAATTCGTTCGCGACCGTTCATGCCGCTTCCCTCCGGAAGGTCTTGGTGACCGTCAACGCGCGCACCAGGCGCACCGCGTCGTGGCAGTTGCGCCCGACGCCGTCCACGCCGAGCCGCTCACCGAGGTGCGGGTCCACGACGAACGGCGCCCCGCCGGCGATGAGCTTGATGTCAGCCCGGCCGCGCTTCTGCAGAAGCGCCTTGATGTCCGTGCAATGCCGCGCGGTGGTCAGCAGCAGGGACGAGACGCCGATGACCTTCGCGCGCTCCCGGATCGCCGCTTCCACCAGGTCCTCGCTCTTCACGCTGAGGCCCATGTCGACCACGCGGAAACCCGCGCCGCGCAGCGCGATGGCGACCATCCGCCGGCCGAGGTCGTGGTGGTCCTGCCAGGCGTTTCCGATAATGACCGGCTCGCCGGAGGCGGAACCTTCGGGCAGCAACGGCACGAGCACGGCCATTGCATCCTCGATGATGCGGACGTTGCGGAACTCGTCCGAAATTGGCCGGTCGGTGTCGCTCCGGAAAGCGCGTTCGGCGGCGTCCGCGATGCGCTCGAGCAACGCTTCCGGCGCGAGCGACGCAAGCGCGCCATCGACGAGGCGCCGGGCCTCGTGCGGGTTGTCGCCGCGCACAGCGGCGACGAAGCCGTCTTCGAAAGCTTGCAACGACGACACGTGGCGGTGCCCCGACGGCCCGAGTGCCCTGGCCCACTCTGCATCCGCGCCGCGGCTGCCTGAGCCGAGCGACTCGCCGAGCGAGACAAGCGACTGGGACGTGAGCAGCGTGTTGTGTGCGATGTCCTCCAGGTGTTCCTGTACGTCCACTTGGGTGAACGCCAGCTGCTCCACGCTGTGGGAGACCTCGGCCAGTTCCCTGGCCTGGGCTTCGACGCCGTTGGCCGCGCTGCCGAGGGTGGTGACCGCGCCCTCCGCGCTTTCCACCGCGTCCTTGTTGGTCACGAACATCTCGGACGTCCGTGCCAGCGCCTGGCTGATTGCGTCGAGGTCTTTGTTCATGCGCCGCGTCAGCTCTTCGCTGCGCGTGGCCAGGGCGCCAACAGCCTCGGCGACGACGGCGAAGCCGGCGCCCGCCGCGCCCGCGCGGGCCGCTTCGATCTGCGCGTTGAGCGCCAGCAGCTTCGACTGCCGTGCGATCCCGGCGATGTCGCCGACGCTCAGACCGATTTGCTTGCCGGCCTCACCCAGGTCGCCGAAGTCCTTTTCGAACCCGGCGAGGGCTGCATGCATCGCCCGGATCGCGCTCTGTGCGGAGGTAATCGCGCTAAGCGTTACCTCCACGTGGTGCTGCAATTCGGCGGTGGACTCGTTGAGCTGGTGGGTGACCTGTGCGAACCCGGCCGCCGAAGCGGTCGTGGCGGCGCCATCAGCGGAGCGCCGCGCGGTTTCGTTCGTGGCAGTCGCATCCGCGAGCCAGGAGAGGCTCTGGTGCAACTCCCGCGCTACCTCCCGGATGCCCTGATCGGCAGAGTGTTCCATTTCCTAACCCGCCCGGCACACCCTTTCCCCCAGGTGCCCGGCTTCACGATCGTCGGCAGGCTTCCATCCTGCCGGATGCCCGGTTGGGCGGGTATTCAAGGGCCCATCGATCAGTCGCCGGAAAAACCCTGAGAAAACGGAAACAATCGCGGAAATCCGTTGACCGACGTGCTAGGATGCCGGAATTCCATCTCGGGAGAAGCCGAAAGGTCATGGGTCAGTTACCCGAGCGGACGGAACCGGCTTCCGCATTGCAGGACGCGGAAGAGCGTCTGCGTGCAATCTTCGAAACCGCGGTCGACGGCATTATCGTCATTAGCGCCGGGGGCATCGTCGAGCAGATGAACCCGGCCGCGGAGCGGATCTTCGGCTACGCGGCCGCCGAGGTGATCGGCTCCAACGTTTCCATGCTGATGCCCCAACCGTACCGCGATGAGCACGACTCCTACCTGAGCAATTACCTGCGGACCAGAGATCCCAAGATCATCGGCATCGGGCGGGAGGTGACCGGACTGCGAAAGGATGGGCAGACCTTCCCGATGGACCTCGCCGTAAGCGAGGTGCGCCTGCAGGACCGAACGCTCTTCACCGGCATCGTCCGGGACATCTCCGAGCGCAAACGTACCGAGACTGCGCTGCGGGAAGCGCAGAAGCTCGACAGCCTGGGCGTGCTGGCGGGCGGCATCGCCCACGACTTCAACAACCTGCTGGTGGGGATCATTGGCAATGCGGGCCTCGCGCTCGATGACCTGCCTCCGGAGTCGCCGGCGCGCGCGAGCGTCCGCGAGATAGAAACGATCGGGAAACGCGCCGCCGACCTTGCGCACCAGATGCTCGCGTACTCCGGGAAGGGCCGCCTGACGATAGAGCCGATCTCGATGAACACGGTCGTCCAGGAGATGACGCACCTGCTCAACGCTTCGATCCGGAAGGGCATCGTGATGCGTTACAACCTCAGCCCCCGGCTCCCTGCCATCGAAGCCGACCCGACACAGATCCGGCAGGTGGTGATGAACCTGGTGATTAACGCGTCAGACGCTATCGGCGATCGGAGCGGGACGATCACCATCTCGACGGGGATGATGCGGGCCGACCGGGCTTACCTTCGCGAGGCCTACCTTCCCCCGGACCTGGCGGAGGGCGGGTATGTGTTCATGGAGGTTTCAGACACGGGATCGGGGATCTCGCCCGAGGTGCGAGATAAGATCTTCGACCCGTTTTTCACCACAAAGTTCACGGGACGTGGTCTCGGCCTTGCTGTGGTGCTTGGCGTGATTCGCGGCCACCATGGGGCGCTCAAGGTGTACAGCGAACCAGGCCACGGGACCACTTTTCGGGTTCTCTTCCCGCCGCAGGTGGGCGAAGAGCGAGAAGCGCCCCAGCAGGCAGGGGCGGCCTGGCATAGCTCAGGTCTCATCCTCGTCGTCGATGACGATGAAACCGTGCGGGCGGTAACCATCACCGCCGTCCAGCGCATGGGGTTCACGGTGCTCGCCGCGGAGAATGGTCTCCAGGCCGTGGAGGTATTCCGGCAACACCAAAACGATATCCGCCTCGTGATCATGGACCTGACGATGCCGGCGATGTCCGGTGAAGACGCGTTCCGCGAGATCCGCGGCATCAGGGCCGACGCGCCAGTGATCATGATGAGCGGCTACAACGAGATGGAGACCAGCGAGCGGTTCCTTGGCAAGGGCGTCGATGGAATGCTCCAGAAGCCCTACGAGGTGACCCGCCTGCGGCAACTCGTGCGCGATGTCCTGCAACGGTACGAACGCTGAGCAAAGAGAGGGGCGGGCCTTGCGGCCCGCCCCTGGATTGCACTGAGACGCACGATCAGGCGGCCTTGAAGCGCTCGCCCTTGGAGTTGTGCGCCAGGGTCCCAAAGCGCGAGAGGAACTTCGTCATGTCCTCCGAGATGGCCCCCAGGCCCCGCGAGAGGCCCGCCAGCTCGCCGATCTGGGCGGTCACTTCCTCGACACTGGCCGAGACCTGCTCGCTGGCCGCGGCGGATTGCTCCGAAACCGCGGTGGCGCTGGTCACCGAGCCGAGAGCCCGCTCGCTCCCCTCGCGCATCTCCGCCGAGAGGGTGGTGAGCTTGTTCGCGATGGTGCCCACCTGCGTGACCACTTCGCTGAGCTGGAGGGTGCTCGTCTCCATCTGGCTCGAGGCCGTGGTGATGCGGGCAATCTCCTGGTTTACTTCGCCGGCGCTTTCGACGATGCGGCTGAGTGCCGCGCCGGCCTCGTTCGCCCGCTGAGCGCCGGATTCCACGTCCCGCACGGAGCTCTCCATGGCGCGGACCGCCTGTTCTGTCCCGTGCTGCACGGCGGCGATGAGCGATGCGATCTCTTTGGTCGCGACGGCGGTGCGTTCAGCGAGGGAGCGCACGTTTTCGGCGACGACCGCGAATCCGCGTCCCTGCTCGCCGGCCCGCGCCGCTTCGATGGCGGCGTTCAGTGCGAGGAGGTTGGTCTGGCTCGCGATGTCCTCAATGGTCTGGATAATCGCGCCGATCTCGGATCCGCGCCGGCCGAGGTCTTCGATCTCTCGCGCGGTTGAGGTGACCGCGCCGCGGATCGTCTCCATCGCGTCGACGGTTTGCTGCACGCTCTGCATCCCGTCACGGGCGGCATCGAGCGAGCCGGCGGCTTTGTCGCTGGCAGCACCGGCCGAAGCAGAAACGTTTCGCAGGGCGTCGTGGACCTGGGCGGTGGAGGCCTCGGCGGCCTGTACGCCGCGGAATTGGTCCTCGGCGCCCTGGTTCACCAGGGTGATCCCTTCCACGAGGTCGCGCATTTCGGAGTTCACCGCCGACATCGCGGCGGTTTGCTCAGTCGCTCCGCGGGCAATGTCCTGGATCGCGTTGGCAATCTCGCGGGAAGCCGCATCGACCTGTGAAGAACCCTCGTCGAGCGACTTCACCGAGTCCACCAGCGTTTCGTCCACGTCGACGAGACGTTGCAGTACGCCCTCGCTCATGTAGGTCTCGACTGCGAGCGTCATATCCAGCACGAACGCACGGTTGAAGGCGAGGATCGTTTCGACCAGCCGGTCGCCCTTGAGCTTCTTCGCCAGCCGGCGGTAAATCAGGTCGGCGTAGATGGAATAGTTGCCGACGTTCCAGCGCGGCTCCACGTTGAGGACGGCGTGCACGGCGCCAATCTTGAGCCGGTGCTCGAAGTAGTCCTCGTCGAACTTCGCCCCGAGCAGCAGGAGCAGGTACTGCTTCTGCGTTGCTTCCATGCGCTGGCGGTTCGAGCCAGACTCCGTGACTTTGTCAGTGAAGCCTTTGAACTTGAAGGAGTGGTCGTAGAACTCGCGGACGATGTCGTCAGCATGTGGTGTGAGGTAGACGGCGGCCGCGCGGATCAGTTCGCTGTCTTTGTCAGTGAACGCGCTCCAGGCAAGCCGAAGGGCCTGGTCTGTGCGGTCAATCGAAAGGCGTTCGGTTAGCTTTGAAGACAAACATCGTTCCCCTGGGTAGGCATGTGCGGCATCTATAACTCTCGCCCAACGGCCGCACGCTACGATGCGTTACTACCCGCAATGCACCCCGGGAAAACCCTGCAACTGATAACGCGCGAGCATTGGCGACAGGTTATTGTCCAATGGTTCAGATAAACATGACCAAATGGGCATGAGGGGCACGCTCCCCGCCCCGGGCGCCGTAGCTGCTCACACCCCGTATCATGAGGGCATGCAGCTGCGAGCGATCTTCTTTGACATGGACGACACGCTGCTCGATACGTCCGGCGGCGTCAACGAGGCCTGGCTCCTCACGGCCGAAGCCTTCGCGCCGGGCCTCGGAATCGAAGCGGAAGCGCTGAACAAGGCCATCCGCGCCCAGATGATGGACTTCTGGAAAGACGAGGCCGCGGTGGAGCACTGGCGCACCCGCCTGCACGAGGCGCGCGTCCACAACATCGAGCAAACGCTCGTTGCGCACGCCCTGGAT
>CAYTBM010000108.1:2053-9686 GCA_964436025.1 uncultured Anaerolineaceae bacterium | reverse complement strand
AGGAAGAGGCGCTTGGCCCACTGCGGGCCGCAATGGTAGACCCACATCTGGTTCGGCAGCGAGCCCATGGCCCGTGCCGGCGGGAAGCCGATCGTCGCGTCGTCCGATGCGATGATGATGTCGCACAGCAACGCGATATCCGTTCCACCGGCCAGGCAGTACCCGTGGACCTGAGCGATGACCGGCTTGTGCATGTCGAAAATGGCCATGCGCAGGCGCTGCGCCCGCTCGAGCTGCCAGGCGTCATCGTCGAAAGTGCGCCCACCGCGGTACACGGCGGTGTACTGGTCTTCCTCGCCTGAGGGCGGGCGGCGATTCGACATCGGCGTGAGATCATACCCGGCACTGAAGGCCCGCCCGTTGCCGCGGAGAATGACCGCGTGGACGTTGTTGTCGTTGTCGGCTTCCCAGAGTGCGGTGTTGAGTTCCGTCTGGAGTTCGAACGAGAGCGCGTTCAGCTTTTCGGGGCGGTTGAGGGTGATGCGCGCGCGGCCGCGGTCAACTTCGTAAATGAGCGTCTTGAAGTCGGTCATGATCTGGCTGCCTCCGGTGATGCGCGGCGATTGTAGTGCGTCTCGCCACTTTTGCCTTTCGCCTCTGCACTTTCGGCTCTCCAGGGGGAGGGAAATTCGGGCTTGCACTTCCTACAATCCGCGGGTGGCAAGCCCGGGCCGCCCGCCGAGCGCCGATGTGCTCACTCCGAGCGAGTGGGAGGTCGTGCATATGGTGCGCCACGGCATGACTAACCGGCGCATTGCCATCCAGCGCGGCACGACGATCGACGGGGTGAAGTTCCACCTCGAGAACATCCGGGCCAAGCTCGGCCTGCCAACGCGTGCGGCGATACGCCACTGGGACGGCCTGCCGCTCAACCACCCAACCAGGAGCACAACCATGCCCGCGTCGCAAACCACGGTGAACCTCGGTCAACTGGGTCAGGTGGCCCACACGGTGACGGACATCGAAACCGCCGTGACCTTTTTCAAAGACACGCTCGGGATGACGCACCTGTTCACCGCCGGGCAACTCGCATTCTTCGACTGCAAGGGCACACGGCTGATGGTGGATGCCCTGCCGGAAGCGCAGGGCCACGGCAACTCCGTGCTCTACTTCCTCGTAAACGACATCCATGGCTCGCAGGCTGCACTGGCGGCGAAAGGCGTGGCGTTCGAAGGCGAGCCGCACAAGATCTTCACTCACCCGGACGGCACCGAAGAGTGGATGACGTTCTTCCGCGACCCCGACGGGAACATGCTCTCGATGATGAGCCGGGTGAAGCCGTAGGCGCCTGAGCCGCCGTATACTTTGGCCATGACCGCGAAGCAACTGCTCCACGACTACGTCGACGCCCTCTCCGAAGAGGACGCCGCGGCGACTGCGGCCTGGCTCGTGCCATCTCGCACGAGGCAGCTGACACAAGCTGAACGAGAGATCATCGAGCGTGGTCTTCGCGAAGCAGAAGCTGGACTGCTTACACCGCTCGACGAAATCGACTGGGAGTCGGACGAACTCTGAAGTGAAGGTCTACTTCACTCCCGTGGCTCGTGAATGATCAACGAAGCCGCGGCTTACCTCCGTCGCTATTCCCCAAACGCTGCTGTGCGATTCCGGAGACGCATCCGGGCGCGTGCAGAATCGTTGAGCGTCAATCCCGAGCTTGGGCGAATTGTGCCCGAGTTCGGGGTACGGCAAGTGCGTGAACTTATCGACGGGGACTATCGCATCTGGTACCGGTTGCACGACGACCATATCGAGGTGTTGGCCGTGCTGCACGGCGCCCGCGATGTGTGACTTGGAGCGCGCCCGACCCAATCGACAATCGACAATCGCCAATCGCCAATCGACAATTGACCCATGCCCATCTACGAGTTTCGCTGCGCCGATTGCGGCAAGGTGACTAACTTTTTCACCCGCAAGATCGATACCGGGATTACCGCACCCTGCGAGCACTGCGGCTCGGCCAAGACCAGCCGCATGATGTCCAAGTTCGGCCGTTCCTACACCCGCGCCGACATCATCGACCGCTACGGCGACGCCTCAGACTCAAACAACCCCGATGCTTACCGCGACCCGCGCCAAATTGGCTCGTGGGTTGAAAAGCGTTTCGAGGAGTACGGCATGGACCTCCCCGAAGGCGCCCGCGAAATGATCGACGCGGCGCGGGAGGGGGAGTTGCCGGACCCGGTGAAGGATTTGTAGCCGCGGCCCAGTGGGCCGCAACACTCACACGGGTGCTACTCGCTCACCCACGTCCCAACCCACGGCCACCGTTCCGCCGCCTCCACCAACCCCGCCGCGACCGGATTCTCGGCGATGTACCTCACCGTTGTACCCAACTCTCCTGACCGAACGGCGCGGTCGTGGAACCCGGGCTGCCACAGGATCCGTTGCGCGCGCGTCCGTTGTGCGACGCGCGTCGACCAAGATTTGAATCCGTCCACCCACTTGATGACGTCCTTCGAGCGCGGTGAGACCAGGGCGTGGAGGTGGTCCGGCATCAGGCACGCCGCAAAGAGCTCGATCGAATCGCGTTCTCGTTCGTTCAGCACCACTTGCCAGACGGCAGCCACTGTCGCGAGTGATGCGAACGGCTTCTCGCCGATGGTGGCACGCATCGTCACGTGGAAGACGCGGTCGTGGTTGGCGTACACCTCGTGCGGCAGGCGGATGCTCTTGGGAAGTTGGACCATGGGGCGAATGGTAATTGCTGCTTCGCAGCTCGTGGCGTTGAGGTGGGTGATGCGGCCCACTGGGCCGCGGCTACTTCGCCGGGTCCATCAGCTCCTTGAAGCCGTATTTCTGGTGTTGGCCCATGACGATGATCTCGAAGATGCCGATGCCCTTCTTGCGGCCGGCGGTCACCTGGCTCACCTGCTGCACGTGCAGGTTGGCCATCGGTGGTTCGATCGAGAGGTCGTACATGCCGCCGTCCACTTCGTCCGGGCCGACCCACATCCCGTGGCCCCACTTCGGCTCCCCATAGCCGATGCCCTTCATCAGGAACGAATAGAGCGGCTTGAACTCGATGTCGACCTGCTTCCCCTTCGCAGGCTTGAGGCTGATCGTCGCGCCTTCCAGCCAGCGAGTGCCCTTCGCGAACCGCAGGTCGTGGTCCACATCCACCTCTTCGTCGGAGGCGTCCGGATAGGGTTTCAGGATCACCCCGGACTGGTGCCAGCGCGTACCGTCGGCGAACTCGGAGACGGTGTAGAGCGTGCACATGTCCTCGAAGTTAAGCGGCGCCCAGTTCCAGAAGAACTGCGGCAGACCAGTCGGCGGCGCTCCCCGCGGGTCCCGGCCGCCGACGTTGCGGATGCCCCACGAATGGTCCCGGCTCCCCCACCAGGTATCCTTGGAGAGGTCATAGTTCACGCCGTTGCACGAGAATTTGCCCGACCAGGCCCCGTGCTGCGTCATCCGCGTGTAGTCCATCGCTGGTACATTTCCGGCCAGCCGGAAGAAGTGGGGTTCCTCGTTCGGCAGCGAGCGCGCCTCGAACAGCAGGTCGGCGGTGATGCCCCACTGGTTCTTCGTTACTTTTACACGCAGCTTCTTCAGCGGCTCGACCACCTGCACCGAAATCGGTCCGACGCGCATGTCCATGCGGTCGCTGCCGAGCAGCCGGGATGCTCGCACGAAGTATTGTTCGCGGCCTTTCTGCACCACCGAGAACGCCGCATCGATGATGCCCAGGTTCGGGTAGACGCCCATCGCGACCGCGAAATAGACCTCGCCGTCGCGCCGGTATCCGTTGAAGAAGTAGCGGTCGTAGAAGTTCCGGTCGCTCGTCGCCACGCGGTCGAAGGTGTACGGCGTCTGGTGGATGAGGAAGTCGTCGGCGGCGGTGAGTGCCATGTGGCTGCTGGCTCCGGAGGAGATATCGTGCCGGGACTGTAGGCGAAGCAACGAGCAACGAGCAACGAGCCGTCGACAATCGCCAATCGCCAATCGACAATCCCACCCATGGGTGACACGTCGCCGCTCGAAACCATCATCCCCCGCATCCTCGACCATTTCGCCGCCAAAAATGCCGCCCGCGAACAGGCCCTCTCCGCCAGCAGGACGATCATCCGAATGAGCGCCAACTCCATCCGCGCCGTACACCGCGGAGAGTTCGAAAAGGCGGCAGCCCAGCTGGAAGAAGCGAAGGTGGTGCGTGACGCGGCCGTGAAAGCGCTCGAGGGGCACGCCGACGTGTACCACGCCGGCTTCCTCCACGACGCCCAGAAGGAATACGCCGAGGCGCGCACCACCCTCGCCTTGCTCAGCGGCGGCGCCATCCCGTCGCCCGAAGACCTTGGCGTTGAATACCCCGCCTACCTCAACGGCATCGCGGAGGCCGTCGGGGAGATGCGACGCATGGTCCTCGATCGTCTACGGGCAGGACAGTACGACGGCTGCGAGGAGATCCTGGACGCGATGGACGACATCTATTCCGTCCTCGTCACCATCGACTTCCCGGATGCGATGACCGGCGGCCTTCGCAGGACCACCGACCAGACGCGCGGCATCCTCGAGAAGACCCGCGGCGACCTGACGATGGCGATGGTGCAGCGCGAAGCGATCCGCGCCCTGAACGTGCCTTAACGGCCGGTTGCGAGCGCGGAGGCGGAGGTCTCGGCGGCCAGGTGTTCGCGCCAGGCGTCACGGAGCCGCTCGAAATGCTCGTCCGCGGAGATCACGTGGCCGGCGGCGTTGGAGTGCAGGCCATCCCCGACTTGTGTGCCTTTCGCGCGCGGCTTCACGTCGTGATACGGCTGGTCAGACCCGGCGTAGAAAACGTGGAGTTGCCGGCAGAGATCACTCAGGCGGGAGTGGACGACCTGCCGGCGGCGCTCGGCGCGGGCCGTGGCGCGCGCGGTCGCCTTCTTCGACATCCCCAACGGTCCTTTGACGGCGACGACCATGCCCTCCTGGCGAAGGAGCGCCCGGATAAGGCGCTCATACCGATCGGCCACTTCCTCCGGGGTGAAATGGGTGTCGCCGCCGATAGTCGCCTGCGCGGCCCGCCGCACACCGCGGAACAGGGCGTTGTGGGACCACCGCTTGCTGTCCGCCATCCGCAGGCCAGCGTCGCCGAGCGTTTCGCCGCCCACCTTGCCGAAGATGCGCTTCACCTTGAGCGGCGTCGACTCGTAGCTGTAGGGATAGTTGGTCACGTTCACGTAGACCATGTCCGGCCTGGTCTCCTCCACTCCGGCCAGCACCCAGTCCACCATCCGGTCGTTAGGCCACACGTGCCGGACCACGACCTCAACGGGCTCCCCGAACTCCGCGGCGAGCAGGTCCCGCAGGTGGCGGTGACGCCTCGCCTCTTCGGGCACGAAGCTCCCCGTGTCGTTGCTGTTGCCGAGGATGAGCACCTTCACGCGGTTCGGAGAATACGGGACTTCCGCCCCAAGGGCATCCGGGTTGAGCCAGGGCTACCCGCGTCGCAGGTTGGCGTTCAGAGCCGCATCCCTTGTTTCGGCGGACTGTTATGCATTCGCGAGTCTGGGCTGGACTGTGGGATCACATCGCAATGGCACTCACTGAACGATGCCGGGCAGGAGGGGCTCCTTGCAGGACAAGCGATGCTCGGCTGTTCGGCCAGAACTCGTGCGGGCCCACATGTCGGACCACGGCCGGAGCCGAACTGCGTGAATCGCGTGTCGCTGACTCCGGCACAACGTGCACCGGCCAGGCTTCCCGCTTTGCGGCTTCGGCTTCCTGCTCGCACGTTCTCCCGGCCACGGGCGGATTACGTCGTGCTGCTGGCCCTCTTCGGTTTGGCGTTCTTCTACTACGGCCTTTTCAGTGTCTGGAAGCACCGTTCCTTTCACTCCAACGGTTGGGACCTTGGGTTGTTCAACCAGGTCATCTGGAACACGGCGCACGGCCGATGGTTCCAGTACTCGTTCCGGGACATCTCGTACGCCGGAGATCACTGGCAGCCCATCCTCTTCCTATTCGTGCCGCTCAAGTGGTTCTGGGCGGGCCCTGAGCCGTTACTCATTGCGCAGGCGCTGCTGCTCACGGCGGCCGCGCTTCCGCTCTTTGCCCTGGCGATGACCGTGTTGCAAGAGCGCCGCAGCGCCTTCGCGATAGTCGTCGCATATCTCGGAGGGCTGGGGGTGGCTCGAGCCGCGGCGTTCGACTTTCATCCGGAAGCGATAACTCCACTGCTGTTCTTTGCGGCGCTCTGGATGCTGGTTTCCGAGCGGCGCATGCCGTTCGTCTGCCTGGCGGGTGCGCTGTTGCTCGTGAAGGAGGATTCGGTGTTGGTCGTGCTGGGCCTCGCATGGTTCGCAGCCTTACGACCGAACGGCCGCTTCCTCGGTGCAGGTGTTGCTGCGGGCGCACTGGTGTATGGCCTCATCGTGAACCTGTGGGTGCTGCCGCACTTTAGAGGCGAGAGCTCCAACCCTTTGCTCGAACGATACGGCTACCTCGGCGATTCCTTCGCGGCTGTCGTCACCACCTGTCTCACCCGGCCCGCAGTGCCAATCGAGCACTTGCTTTCGCGGGACCCCCTGATGGGGGCAGTGACGTTACTCGCCGGTGTGGCCTTTATCCCGCTCCTTGCTCCACGCGTCTGGCCGCCCCTGCTGCTGGCTGCGATGCCTCCGTTACTCGCTGGGCCGTCATTCCAGTCGCGCCTCGAGTTGCACTACTTACTCGTGCCCTCGTGCGTGGCGCTCGGGACCGCGGTGATGGCCATGAGCAACACACAGCTGTTCCATGCCGCCGGAGCCCGAATGCGGGCCTGTTCGGCCATCGCGGTTGGCGCCTTTGGATGCGTACTGCTTCTGTCGCCCGTGCCGCCAGCATGGACATCATCCGGGCAGTTTTCCGGCGGCAGCCATGCCAGGGCTGCCAGGGCCATGTTGGCTCAAATTCCCGCCAACGCAGCTGTGAGCGCTCAATCTCAGCTTGTACCGCACCTTGCCGATCGTGAGCACGTTTACGAGTTCCCCACTGTGGGGAACGCCGAGTACGTAATCACGGACGCCAGCCGCCCGGTCCCGTCGCAGGACTGGAACGGCGGCTATCAGGCGTGCCTGCAGGCGTTGCCGGCACTTGGGTTCCAGGTCGTCGAGTCAACCGACGGACTCACACTCTGGGACCGAGCGAACAGCCCCTCGCACGCGGGCCCCGGTCTGCCCTGCGCGATCTCCTGAAGGGTCTCCGGGTGGACAAACCAGGCCGCGCTTCATGCCGATGACGCAGAGCCCTCGATCGCCCGTTCCGCACAGCGCTGCAAGACAGGCAAGACCAGGTCAGCGAAGTGGCGGTGCGCCTCGGGGTTGCGGTGCGCGCCGTCCGGCAGGAAGGAACGCTCTCGATTGCCCGGCAGCAGCGCCACTTCGGTGTTGAACCACGCGAAATGATGCTCGCGACAGAATTCTTCGACCATCTCCCGCATCGCTTCTACCTGCACAATCAGCGACGGCTTCTCTTTCTGGATCCAGGTGCTGAGCTTGTTCCCGCCCATGACCACGACTTCCAGCGACTCCTGGCGAGCGAGCACCCGCAGCACTTCGTCATGCGCCCGCACCACGTCTTCGTAGCTCGAATCGGGTGCGGTGCCCATCACTTTGCGGGTCCAGCGCCGGCCGGTGTTGTTGATACGGTCGCCCATGGGGATGGACCG
>CAYTBM010000108.1:0-1953 GCA_964436025.1 uncultured Anaerolineaceae bacterium | reverse complement strand
AGGATGCGGACCGGCGGCAGTTCGGTCATGGGCCGGGATAGTACTGGATCAGCGGGCGCTCAGGCGGCCGCGACCGCCGCCCGCCGGTACTCCAGTGCTCGTTCCACGAAATCGATGTAGTCATCATCGCTCTCGAAGGCGCGGCGGGGGAGAACGTAAACTCCGCCGCGGCTGTTCCAGATGTAGGTTGCTTCAGCCCGCTGATCGAGCTGCGTGATGCTCTGCCAGAAGTCCAAGTTTCGGGATGTCGGCGAAGCTTCGAACAGGCCCCGCTCGTCGACGCCCAATGCCACCTGCTGGAACCCTTCGCCCACTTGCTCCATCTGCGCGCGGAATCCCGCCCGGGTTGCCCTTAGTCGGCCCAGCCCGCCAAGCCAGTACGAGGCGAGGAATGCGGCCAGCGCAGCGAACCCAATCTGGAGCGGCAGTATGCCCGAGCCGAGGTCGACTCCGAAGACGGCCCCCAAGCCCACCCAGAAAAAGTCGCTCCGCGTTGGCCGAAGCCTCACGCGCGGACGAACAGCCGCTTGCAGATCTGATTGGCTGAGGTCGAACACCGGTGACGCAACCCTGCCCCCAGGTTGCGCGGGCAGCTGCGGCTCTGCCGCCGACCGCGAAAGCCGTCTGGCGGCCTCACAGGCTCGTCCCGCGGCTTCCGGTGAGTCGAAGGTTGACCGGGGCAAAATGAATGCGCGCGACGGGGCATCCCAGAGATAGACCGCGCCTCCGACCTCTGTCATCTGCCTGATCCCGGCCCATGGCGTGAACGAATTGAAGCCCGCCCCGCGACAGGTCACTCCCTGCCCGTCGAGCGTGATTCGCCGCCGCCCGACAAGTCCGGCCAGACGCGGATTGGACGTCGCATTCTTTCGATCAGAATCCCAGGTCAGCCCGGGCGCCAGGCAACCGAGCAAGGCGAGCAGCAGGTCCAGCGAGTTGATGACCAGGTCTGCGGAGGATCGGAACACCAGGAGTTGAACCAAGTCGACGGCAGCGACGATCGCGAAGCCGATAACGAAGAATCGGGGATAGTTGCGCAACCAGCTCGTTCCCAGGGCGTCGAAGATGGCGAACCGGTGCACGTCATCCCATGTGATGTCCACGTCGAAAGTCAGAGAGTATGGTGTTGGCTGTGACATGGTGCCGCTCCGATGAGGCAACTACCTCAACAATCGGCGGCGGGCGCACTTCTCAGCAGGCGGCGACGGCCTACCCCCCGGGTCAGGCTTCCGCTCTCCCCACGTGCACGATGAATCCCGGCCGCTATTCGACCGCGAAAACGACAGCGGCTTGCGCCGCGCCGGTCACGAAGACCGCAACGAGGAATGCCAGCGCGGGAACGGACGCGCTGCGACCGGCCTTCGCGACGGCGGCGAAGCCGCTGACCCCGGCGCCTGCACCGATCAGCAAGAGCGCGACCCCTGGGCCCATGTGGGTGAGGACAGCACCCGCAAAGAACAACATTCCAGCCCCGAACAGGGACACTGACGGCGCCCCGCGCCGTGGCAGCGGCACGAGCGTGGCCAGTCCAACGAGTCCGCAGAACATGGCGAAGATCTGCGTGGGATCGTAATCCTCGTTCGCGGCGATACCGAACAGGACCAGCGCCCCGGCGAACCGCAGCACTGCGGAACCTCTTTCGGGAAGGGCGGCCGGCAGGCGCACTGCAAGGTCCGCCAGGGGGTTGCTTGCCGTTTGACTGTCCATCTCAGCCCTCCAGCTCGGCGACGGCGAACACGGTCGGAAACGAGGCGCACCAGATGGTCACGCTGCGGACGTCCTCGATGCGGACGCCGGACGGTACTTCGTAGCTGAACGTGCCGTCCGTGGCCTTGAGCTTGCCCAGGTCTACCCCTGTCCCTCCGCCGTCAGCGGTCTCGCCGAGGATGACGTGGAGGTTCGGGCCGTTCGTCACGCTGAAGTCTTCGAACACCAGCACCGCGCGGCCATCCG
>CAYTBM010000107.1:0-9697 GCA_964436025.1 uncultured Anaerolineaceae bacterium | reverse complement strand
CGTTGCTCGCCGCAAACTTCGCGAGGCGATACCATCGAAGTTCGCTAAGCCCCCGTAGCTCAGCGGATAGAGTGTCGGCCTCCGGAGCCGAAGGCACAGGTTCGAGTCCTGTCGGGGGTACCAGACCCTTCGGTTTTCTTCCTACGCCCGGCTGAACGCCACGAACGCCGCCCCCAGCAACACCAGCTGGATGACCCCCGACCCCGCGAAAAGCCACAACCCCGCAGCTCGCTCCCGCGCATGCAACGCGATGCCGCCAAGGGTATTCACGGCCAGCACCCCCGCGCCCAGATAAGCGATGCGCAACAGCTCCGTCTTATCGCCTACCCGCACAACACCGCCGAGCTCTGGGAAGCTTAGCTCGACCACTCGCGGCAGCCCCGGGTAGCTCGCGTAGACGTAGCCGGCCAGCACTCCGCAGAGCACCGCCGAGAGCACCACGACCAGCATCGAAACGCGGTCTCGCCAGAAAGGAAGCGACGCCGGACCGCTCGCCAGCGAACGCTGCAGGTCATCGACATCTTCCAGCGGTGCAACCGCCGCCCGGCCCTGGATCTCTTCCGCGAAGGCCGCCTGGTCCAGCACCGTGAGCGCGAACGCGTGCCCCGTCGTCACCAGGTAGAGCAACTCGTCAGGCGAGCTGTGCGTCGAATAGAACAGCGTGTAGCCGATGCGCTTCACGTCAGCAGCCCCGACGTGGCAGCCCCACCAGTTCAGGCCCTTCACGTGCGCGATATCGAGCGTCCGGCCCGGAATCATCCGCTGGATCGTGGAGATCGGCACCAGCGTCCGCCGAAAACCCCAGCGAATGGTCAGGTTGGCGTTGTCCACCTCGTAGGCGAGCGAGTGCAGCGCGTACGCCCAGTTCGCGAATAAACCGCCAAGCACGAGCGCGATGGCCGCCACCGCCCACGCGAGGAACGACTTGAATTCCGCGTCCGCGCCATAGCCGGCGCTCGCCGCCAGGATCGCGACGACGAACCCCCACACCGCGAACCCGCCGCCAACAATGACGCCGAGCGCTCGCGGCGGGCGGAACGCCACCGGGCCTAGCGGGCGACTCGCGCGCGTGCCGGGGTGCACCATGAACTGTACTTTTCGCTGCGTCCGCGAATCGCGTCGTAGAAGAGCCCGCTCAACTTGCTTGTGATCGGGCCGGGGACACCGGCGCCCACCTTCCGCCGGTCGATCTCCACAATCGGCGTGAGGTGCGCGGCGGTGCCGGTCATGAACACTTCATCGGCTATGTAAAGCTCGGTCCGGTCGATTTCTCGCTGCACCACCTCGATGCCCAGGTCGTCCGTTGCCATCTGCATCACGCTCTTCGCGGTGATTCCTTCCAGCACGTTGTCAGCCGGACCGGGCGTAATGAGTTGCCCGTGACGGATCATGAAGATGTTCTCGCCGCTGCCTTCGGAAACGTGCCCGTTCTCGTTCAGCATGATCGCTTCGTCGAAGCCGTTCGCGTTCGCTTCCGTCTTGGCGAGCGCGCTGTTCACGTAAATCCCGGTCACCTTCGCTCGCGGCGGGATGCCCGTGTCCTGCACTCGCCGCCAGGTGCTGGTGTGGCAGCGCGCCGTCTCGGGCAGGTACGCCGGGAACGGCGAGAGGAAGATGAGCGTGTCACATTCGACATTGTGCAGCCGGACGCCGAGCACTTCGCCGGAGAGGTAGACCATTGGCCGCAGGTACACGTCTTCGCTGAAGCCGCTTCGCTCCACAAGCTCAACCGCAATCTGGCACAGCCGGTCCACGGAGTCTCGCATCTGCATGCCGAGGATGTGCGCGCTCTGGCCCAGCCGCTCCATGTGCTCGCGGACTCGGAACAGGTAAGCGGTCTGAGCCTCTTCGTTCCAGTTCCCGCGGATGCCCTCGAACACCGCCGTCCCGTAGTTGAATGCGTGCGTCATCACGCCGATCTTGGCTTCGCTCAGCGGGACGATGTTCCCCTGGAAGTACGCGTACGGTGTCGGCATGACTCTCCTCGTGTGGCCTGCGAATTGTTCAGAAGTATAGCGGCCGCCCGGCTTCCGCGGCCCGCTCCCTACGGCGTCTCTGTTGCCGCCCGACTGAAGAACGTGCCGTCCTTACACTCGCTGATGCTCGGTTCGAGCGCCGCGATCCGCCGTGAGACGTCCTTGTCCGGCAGCGGCGGCGCACGCGTCACCAGTGATGTCGGCTCCGCGACCGAGTCCTCCAGGTACTTGATGAACTCCTGGTTGTACTTCACCAGGTCCGCCGGAGGGTTGGTCTTCTTCATCTCTTCGATGAAGTCCTTGATGACCTTCGCGATGTCGTCGGGATTGGTCTTGCTCAGCAGGGCATTCGAAAAATTGGACGTGCCGACGCAAATGGCCCGCAGGTAATCCTCGTCGCTGCCGCCACCTTTCGGTGTTTCGTCGTCGTCCCCGCCGCACGCGGCGAGCAACATCGAGCCAGCCGAGAGCAGTCCCAACGCCAGCAGAATCCAGAGTCGCATCGAGACGGATGGTACACGCTGCCGCCGTTAGCGGGAGTTCAGAGCAGCAGGCGCTTCGGCGCGGACCGCGGTTCTCGCCGCCAGTTCGAAACCAGGTAACGCCGCTCCCCAGCTTTCTCGATTGCCGCCACGGTGCAGCGCTCTGCGCCATGCACAATGCGCCGGGCCGTGGCCATCCACACCGCACCGTCGTTCGCCCCCTCATCGCCGAATACGTCCGGGTGATCCGCCAGAGCCTCCAGCAGCGCAACGCCCAGCTCCAGCAGCCAGCCGCTCAACAGTTGTGCCAGCCCCATGTGGAAGTCCCGGTCGCCGAACGTCATCTCCACGTGGTCCGGTGCCGAACCTGACCCGGCAAGTAGCATTGTCGAGCCGAAGTGTGACAGCGAGAGATCCGTGCTCACGCGGTAGATGCGGCCGAGCGCTTCATGCGCCGCGAGCACTTCTGCCGCCCGGAACGCGTGTAGCCGGAACTCCGTCGCGTGTTCGTCCGCGGCGACGGCAATGCCGCCGGCTGCAAGCCACTCATCCCACTCCTCGCCGTTGGTCCGGAGCAGGTACAGCATGCTTGCCTGGTAGTCCGCTGCCGCGCGCACCAGGCTGACCGCCGCCGCGTAGTTGCCCCACTGCACTGCATGTAACCCGTCCAACCGCGTCAGCCATGACCGTGACCACAGCCCCATCGCCGAAACCATCCGCTGCGTCCGCCGTCTGGGCTCGGCCGCGCGCGCCGCCGCCTCTCCCTCCAGGTTCAAACCCCGAAGGATCGCTTCAACCTCGTCGCCCAGCACGAAGTTCGTCTGCCGGTACGCGTCCGCGCTCCCTGCGGCTTCGGCCGGAGGTCTGGGGGCGCCCGTAGCGACCGCGAACACCTTCGGCGGGGAGACGCGCATCTACCGATTCATCGCTTTCTGGTACCCCTGGATCACCGGGTCATCGAACCACGGCGCCAGGCCAGCCTGCCGCTCCGGCAGCGCCCGCGACATGTCCATCGCGTGCATCAGGTCGTGCTTGCACCAGCCGCGCAGGTACGCCCCGAACGGAATTTCGGTTGGCGCGCGCTTGGAATCGCCGGCGAACTTCAGCGTCCGCGCCAGGTCCTCATCCGTGAGCACCAGAAGCTTCTCGCGCAGGTCGGCACGTTCGTCCGCAGCCTCCGCCAGCACATCCTCGAGCGGCAAGAGGCGGCGCTTCTCAACCTGCCGGTCGTTCCAGCCGTCCACGTTGAACTTGCCGCCGTCGCCATCACGAATGCCGGCGTCCACGCCCGTGTGCATCGACTCGAACATCTGGCCGACCGGGCCATCGATCGTCGCGAGGTGAGCGATAAAGTCCCGGACAATCCACGTGCTCTGCGGCACCGCGCGGTCCAGCTCTTCAGCCGACAGCGAGCGGCAGAACTCCTCGAACCGCTCGCGATGCGCATCCAGCTCCGACACCACGTCCAGCACCGCTTGTGACGTCATTCTTCGTCCTCCTCGTCCTTCGGGTGCGACGCAATGTACTCCTGCGCCTCGGCAAGCAGCGCGTTCTGCCACGCCCGTGATCCCTCGTCTTCGAACTCCGCTCCCAAGAGCCAGTTCAGGACCAGCGGGTCCATCCGCACTTCAGGGAGCGCGTCAACGAGGGCGATCGCGTGCCGAAGGCAGTGTCCGCCGAATAGCTGCAGCGTTTCGAGCGCCCTCTGGCGGCCCATCGGTTCCGAAAGCCGCGCGTCGGGGATAGCCCAAAGCGCCGCGAAGAGGTTCACGAGGCCCCGGCCGAGTTCTTGCGTCACGTCGAGTCGCGTGGCGCTCAAGAATCGAGATGCCGTCTCGGCATTCATCTCGTCCGGGTTGTAGCCGTCCAGCGCCGGCTCGCCCAGCAGCCACTCCCGCACAACCCCGGCGTACGCGTTCATGCTCGCCCCGAGGTGCCCGAGCAGTTGTCCCACGTTCCAATCGCCACCCGGGATGGGACGCAGCATGGCTTCCTCAGGCGCCAGCGCCGTGATGTGCTTCAGCGTCGCCTGCTCGTAAATGAACCGGTCCGCGATCGCGCGAAGTTCTGGCGTCATTTCAATGCCGCGCGCGCGGAGGCCGCCGGTCAGCCCGCGCCGCCCGCGGCCGCGTCGTGGTCTCTTTAACCGGCCGCGGTCCGAGCTGTTTGATCGAATCCCACCCGGCATAAGCCGCAGCAGGTCCAAGCTCGGCCTCGATCTCCAGCAGGCGGTTGTACTTGGCAGTCCGCTCACTGCGGGCCGGCGCCCCCGTCTTGATCTGGCCGGCGCCCGTCGCCACCGCCAAATCGGCGATGAACGTGTCCTCGGTCTCCCCCGAGCGATGGCTGATGACCGCCGTCCAGCCGGCGCGATGGGCTGTCTCGATCGCTTCCAGCGTCTCCGTCAGCGTCCCAATCTGGTTCAACTTGACCAGCACGCTGTTCGCCGACTTCTGCTCGATGCCGCGGCGGATCCGTTCCGGGTTGGTGACCAGCAGGTCATCGCCGACCAGTTGGCACTTTCCGCCGAGCGCCGCGGTGAGCTGTCCCCAGCCCTCCCAGTCGTCCTCGGCCAGCCCGTCCTCGATCGAGCGGATCGGGTACTTGTCCACCCAGCCGGACCAGTGCTTCACCATCTCGGCTGAGGTCAGCACGCGCTTCTCTTTCGCCAGGGCGTACTTCCCGCCCGCGAAAAGTTCCGTTGAGGCCGGGTCCAGCGCCACAACAGCGTCCGTCCCCGGGCTGTAGCCAGCCTTTTCGATCGCCCGCACGACCACCTGGACCGCTTCCTCGTTCCCCGGAAGCGAAGGGGCGAAGCCGCCCTCGTCGCCCACTGACGTGACCGCCCCCATGTCGTGGAGCACAGAGCGGAGGGCGTTGTAGATCTCCACTCCCATCCGCAGCCCTTCGCTGAAGGTGTCCGCGCCGACCGGCATCACCATAAATTCCTGGAAATCCGTACTGTCGGGCGCGTGCTTCCCGCCGTTCAGGATGTTGAACATCGGCACCGGCAACCGGTGCGCGCCCGCTCCCCCGAGGTAGCGGTACAACGGTTGACCGACCGACTCCGCCGCCGCGCGCGCCACAGCAAGTGAGACCCCGAGAATCGCGTTCGCGCCGAGCCGGCCCTTGTTAGGCGTCCCGTCCAGCTCGCACATCAACCGGTCGATCGATCGCTGCTCAGTGGCAGGGAAGCCATCCAGCGCCTTGGCGATCTCCGTGTTCACGTTTCGGACCGCCTTCGTCACACCCTTGCCGCCGTAGCGCTTTCCGCCGTCGCGCAGTTCAACCGCTTCATGCGCCCCGGTCGAAGCGCCTGAGGGGACCGCGGCAACACCAATAGCCCCGTCGTCCAGGAGCACCGAAACGTGCACCGTCGGGTTCCCCCGCGAGTCCAGAATCTCCCGGGCAGCAATAGATTCGATGAACATCAGTACTCCTTAGCCGCGGACTTCCGGCGCATCACTCAGCGGGACAAGCGCGTCTGGGCTGGCCAGGTAGTCGATATAGAGGATGCCGTTCACATGGTCGATCTCGTGTTCCAGCGCTTCGGCGAGCAAGTTGTCCTCGGCCTTTATTCGCACCTCTTTGCCCGTGTAGGGGTCCAACCCCTGGGCAAGCACCTTCCGTGACCGCGTGATCTCGCCCCGGTAGCCCGGCACCGAAAGACAGCCCTCGTCGCAGCGGCGCTCCCCGCTTCGCTTCACGATTTCCGGATTGACCAGCGCGATCGGATTATCGTCACCTACGTCGATCACCACCACGCGCAGCGAAATACCGATCTGCGGGGCCGCGAGCCCCACGCCGGGCGCGTCGTACATCGTTTCCCACATGTCCTCGATCAGTTTCATGATCGACGTATCGACGGTCCGCACGCGCCGGGCCTTCTCGCGAAGCACCGGATCGCCCGCGCGGCGAATAGGAATGATTGCCAAGTACCTGCTCCGGGGGTGGTTGCGCGACCGTAAGTGTATAGGGAGCCGCGGTTTGGCGCGCTTGCACGAGCACCTGGCGCCCAGCCGCTTGTGCGAGATCCGGGAGCCGGCAGAAGGGCGGCCACCCGCTCTGCCGTCAGCGGCTCGATGAACGCAGGACCGCTCACGAAGACTGGCTCTGCAGCTCGCCCGCGCCTTCGTGCCTCTCTCCCACGAGCACCTGGAGCAAGTCCAATCGGTCGCTGATGAATCCGTTGACACCCCATCCCTGGAGGCGGCGCAGGTCAGCCATGTCATTCACGGGCCACGTCATGATGACGCTTACGCGCCGGTAAAGGTCTTCAACTACCGCCGGGCTCAGCAACTTCATGTGGATGGACACGGCGTCCGCTCGATGTCCTTCCAGGCGTGGCAACACGGTCTTCAGCATCGCCTTACTGCCTATCGAGTGCACGATGCGGGCGCGCGGATCGTCGTAAAACGCCGCCAGCAAGTGCCAGTACTGGGAACAAACTGAGTACTCCTCATCCGGCATCACGTCCTCAATCACGCGAAGGATCTCTCGTGGGAAGTGTTCTTGCCCGCCTTTCACGTCGAGCATCAGTTCACAGCCCGCGGGCTTGGCGCGCAGCAAGTCCTGCAAGGCGAGTTGCGGAGTCCACCCGGGCGCGAGCGCCCACCGGTCCCAGAGCAATGGAATTGGGCCCATCGATTTCGTGTGTCGGACCTCCAGGCGGCCCGAACGGTACCGCACGTCAGCCTCGACGAGGTCAACTCCCGCCCTGCCGGCGGCCTGCAGGCCGGCGATGGAGTTCCCCGCCCTGTGAGCAACCGTCAGTGGCTGGGCTGCCGACACCACCCGCCTCATGGTGAAGCCCGGCCCCGCGCGATGAGTCCACCCACGAAACACTCAATGGACGCTTGCGCCGAATCAAGCTGCGCGGCCGCTCGGCTGGCGATCGCGAGGCCCAGAAGCGCCAGCGCTCCACCAACCAACCCGTCGAGAAGGAAGTGGTTGGCCGTGGCGACCACCGCCCACGCCATCGCCACTGGCAACGCGACTCCCACGGCACGCGTCCAACGAGAGGGCGCATGTCGCACCAGCACAATCCCCACGAGGAGGTCCCAGCCGAAGTGCAGGCTCGGCATGGCGGCGTACTGATTGACGAACGCCGGCGGCTGCAGCACGCGGTAGGCGACGGACCGGTCCGTGACCGTATCGATGAGCCCGATCTCCAAAAGTCTAGGCGGCGACACAGGGAAGGTCGCGAACACCACCAGGCCAATCGATCCCGAAATGAGGAAGCTGTTTCGAAGCTTGCGGTACTCCGGCGGGCTGGCCAACAGAAGCCACGTCCCAACCGCGATGATCACCGGCCAATGGCCCCAGATGTACACCCAGTTCGCGAGGTTCACCAGCCAACTGTGACTGGCCGCCAGCTCCTGGATCGCTGCTTCGTGATAGATCCCGAGCCACTTCTCCAGCCGCACAAGCCGTTCGCCGTTGGTCGCCGCTCGGTCGACTCCTGATTCCGTCAATCCGCGGACGAGGAAATAGGAAAGGAACGCGACGGTTGCCAGCCCGATTTCGAACAGCACGGCCGCCCGGCTCGAGGCGGCGTGGACAGTGGTCCCCGGCGTGCCGGGGCCTGCGCCACCGTGGCCTTGCCAAGCTGGGCCAACGGCTGTGGTTGCGTGCCGGTTGCGCCTGGATGTCATCAAGCCGGCCCCTCGGCACTGTGCGACGCTCTCGCCGGCGTGCCCTGCAGGCCGCTGACTTCGACCAGGAGGAACACGGCGCCGCCCAGCAAGCCCAGGAAGAGGAAGGTCAACCGGCCTCCGGCGAGTTCCGCTCCGACCCCGGAGAGCACCAGCGGGACGATTGCCAGCGCGTCCGCAACCGTGGACTGCATCGCGAAGATCCGGGACTGCTGGTCACGGGGCGCCGTCGCGCTGAGCAAACTGCGCGCACTGACCGGGCCTACCGCGAAACAGAGGCCCAGCAGGAGCGCCGCCGGCGCCGTCACCACTATCGCGAAGACAACGTCGGCCTTGAGGGCAACCGCCGTATCCGGGCGCAGCCACGACGCAACGGCTGCGAGTGCCCCGGGGAGCGCGCCGAGTGTCAGCAAGCCGATCACCGTGCCCGCTAGCGTAAGCCTGAGCGCGTGATGCGCTCGTTCGGCGTCGAGCCAGCGCCCCGCCCAGTACAGCCCCAGGCCTACGCCTACAACGCCTGGGACCATCAGCGCGATGCTTGCCTCCCGCCCCAGGCCCAGGTCCTTGGCGAAGTAGTACGGCAGCGCCACTGCGCATGCCCTCGCGACCAACTCGCCGAAGGCCAGGAGCAGCCCGGCGAACAGGGCGCCCGGCTGGCCGCGGTAATAGGCTAGCGTCTCGCGCAGGAAGAAATGGCGCCGGCCGCCGCCCTCCGCGGCCCTGCTGCGCGTCCCGCTTGCAACCGCCTGCATCAGGATCACTACGCCGCCGTAGGCCACCGCTGCGCCCGCAACCAGCGGCCACGGGCTTTCGAAGCGCCACGCAAGCGCCGCCGACAGGGCGAGCGCCCCCACCTGTCCCGCGTATTGCAGCACCGTGAGCATCGCGTGGCCCACCGCCGCGCGTTTGCCCTCGATGGTGCGCACCATCGCCACTTCGGCCGGGCAATACACCTGGGAAGCCGCTGAATAGGCGAACGCGATGATCACCAGCCCGGCAACGCGAAGCGGGCCAGGGGCAACAGCCGCCAGGACCAGCGTCGCCGCGATGATCGAGCCCCTCGCGGCACCGCCGACGACAGCCGCCCGCTCGATGCCGATGCGGTCCGCGACCATCCCGCCGAGCAGCCCGAACACCACCGCCGCCGACATCATTGCGGCCATCAGCGCCGTCGCCCCGATAGCCGGCACGCTGCTCCGCGCGACCAACCAGAACAGCCCCAGGAAGAACAGCGCCTGGCCGAGTTGATTCAGCAGACGGGCGCCGTAAAACGCTACCCGCACGCCATCTCCAGAGGCCTCGTCTGCGGAGTCAACGGCGTCAGCCGCAGCGCGGCACGAATCTCTCGCGCCAAAGGCGCTAGACCCGAACATTGCTGATCCCACGATCGAACCGTAGCGGCTTCGGCAACTTCGCCCCCGCTGCGATCAGCGCGCCGGACCGGCCGGGGCCGCCACGGTCGGCAATCGTTGCTCCTGGAGCGCGCGGTCTCGGATCGTTCATCACGGTTTGGAGGGTAGTCCCCGCGCAGCACCTGCGACGCGGCCTCAGGTGCTGGTGATGCTGATCCAACGTGCAAGACTCA
>CAYTBM010000106.1:0-9719 GCA_964436025.1 uncultured Anaerolineaceae bacterium | reverse complement strand
GATCGAGCAGGGCCCGAAGACGGCCGAACTGACGGTCGCCGGCCAGAAGCGCGAACTCTTCAACGACACCGTGATCGGTTACAGCAGCAACGGCAAGGAAATCGTCCGCGTCACCGTGGACGAGCCGCTGATTGAGCGTCCTGACCGGTTCGCGATGAACACGATTTAGGGGTAGGCCGATGAAAACGCAGGAGGCTGCCGTCGATCGAGACATCGCCCTGGCGAGGGCGGTGGTCTACGACTTCCTGGCGCAGGTATTCGCGTATCCGGAGGATGACCGCTTCAGCGACCTCCAGAACCTGGCGCGGCTGGTGGTGATGAACGGCGGCTGGATGCCGCTCGTGCGCCTGGCGGCGTTGGCGCGGGAGTTCACGCCGGAACGGCTGCGCGATCAGTATTCCGCGGCAATGTCACTCAATGGGTCACCTGACTGCCCGCTGTTCGAAACGGCCTACTTCGGGACGGACCCGCAACAGCAGACGCAGCGCATGGCTGACGTGGCGGGGTTCTACCGGGCGTTCGGCGTCGATTCGGCGGGCAGTGACACGCGGCCGGACGACCTTTCGGTGGAGCTGGAGTTCATGAGCTACCTCTGCCGGAAGGAGGCTTACGCATTGGACCACTCCGGGCCTCCGCGCGTAGCGCAGGTGCGGAAGGCGCAGCGGATATTTTTTGAGAACCACCTGGGCCGTTGGGGCGGAGTGGTCGGCAGGAAGCTGAGCGGGGTAGCCGCCCCGGGCGTCTTCCACGCGGCGGCGGGCGCGACGCTGGAGGAGTGGGTGGCGATGGAGAGAGAGGCGCTGGGAGTCACTCCCGAGCAAGTGTCGGGACATGCAGCGCAATGGCTGGCCCCGGCCAGTCACGGTCCGGAATTCGCCGGCGGGGCCAGTTTCGTCCCAATGGAAGAAGTCGCGGTGAGGTGATGAAGATGCTGAACGTGATTCGCCGCCATCGAAGATTGGCAGCCGGCCTGGTAGCAGCCTTCGCAGTGGCGGCGTTGCTCCAGGCGACCAACACGAACCCGGCAGTCTCCCAGACGCTGTCGTTGACGGCGTATGAGGCTGCCGACGATCCGGGCGTGGATCCCGAGGCTGCGGTCTGGAAGGACGTCTCGGGTGTGAACGTGCCTCTGAGCGCACAGCTGGGTAGCTATGTCGCGGGCGGCAGCGTGCAGACGGTGCGGGCGCAGGCGCTGCATTACAACAGCCAGCTTTACATCCGCGTCAGTTGGCCGGACGGGACCGACGATTCGAGCACCACGAAGGTCGAAGACTTCTCGGATGCGGTAGCACTGGAATTTCCGCAGAGCGCGACGGCAGCGGTGCCTTCGATCTGCATGGGCCAGGCGGACTCGGCGGTGAACATCTGGCAGTGGCGCGCGGACTCGAACAACGGGGTCCGGGACCCGAACGTGGTGTACGCGAATTCGTCCGTGGACATGTACCCGTACACCGAGAACCTGTTCTACACAGCCCGGCAGGCGAACAACCCCTACGCGCACACTGAGCGCGGCCCTGTGCAATCCCTTTATTCGAAGGCGTTCGGAGAGCTGCAGACTCTCGACTTCCAGGAAGTCCAGGGCCTGGGTAAGCGGACCGCGGATGGCTGGGCGGTGGTGTTCGAGCGCAAGTTCGACACGGGGCATCCGGGACACGCGGTGTTTGCGGCCAGCACGCGGATGGACATGGCGTTCGCAGTGTGGGACGGGAGCCAGGACGAGCGAAACGGTAAGAAGGCCGTCTCCCAGTTCGTGACGCTCGGCATTGCGGCCGCGCCGGTGAGCACAGGCGGCGGAAGCAACACGCGGACAATCCTCTTCGCGGCCGGGCTGGGCCTTGGGCTCGTGGTCATCGGTGGCGGGCTGGCCGTCTACGGGTACCGAGAAAGGTAGGCAGCGAGATGGCGATGCGGCTTCGTCGCGAATCGATTGGCGCTCCCGATGTGAAAGTCGACCCGATCGTCTGGGCGCTGGCAGCGGCGGCAGCGGTGGAGCTGGCGATCCTGCGGACATTCACGCGCACCGCCATCCACATTCCGGGCATCCAGGCGATGCGGCAGCCGTACGAGCTGCTCACGAAGGGCGGGGAGTTCGCTTACTTCCTGACGATCAGCCTTCTCCTGCCGGTCGCCGCGGCGCTGCTGTTCGCTCTGCATCGCGGCCGCCATCCACAGAGGCGGCTGGCGACCTTCGGCGTGGCGCTGTTCGCGCTGCCGTGGCCGCTCGTGGACGTGCACGCGATTTCGACCCGAGCAATGGACGGCCTGACGATTGGCGCGGTCGTGGCAATCGGGCTGGCGATCGTGCTCAGTTCCAGCCGGAACGCCTGGGTACCGATCGTGACGTTCACGGCGGCTTATGCGGCAAGCGCGCTGTACACGGCGAGCATGACCTCGGGTGGCGCACCCGGTTTCGGACAGCCGCAGACGTTGCTGAACGCGGCTGAAGTCTTCGGCGTCGCGTACGCCTGCACCACGCCCCTGCTCGTCGACCGCTCCCGCGACCGTGTAGCGTTGGGGTGGGGCATCGCCGCGGGACTGTTGGTGTTCGCGGCGATGCTCGGGAACGGTTCGACCTCGCGGTTCTTGCTGCTCTGGAACGCCGGTCTGTCCGGTACGCTGCCGTCTTTCGTTTACGCAGCCGCGGCGTCGGCGCTGGCATACACGATGCTGCGAGCGGCCCGCAGCGGCGCGCCGCTGGTGTCCGCCGGGCTGGTGCTCATGGTCGCGGGCGGGCTTGGGTTGCACAGCACGTACCAGTCGGCGCTGGTCGTGGCCGGACTGGCTTCGCTCGCGGTTGGCCTGTGGGCTCCGAGGGAGCTGGCGGTTGCCTACGCGAGGCCGAACATCGAGCCGGCAGGCACGCGGCAGTAACTGAGGCTTGCAGTGGTCCTCCCAGGCCCCGTCGCGAGCGCGACGGGGCCTGTTTCGTCCCGGCGGACGAAATAGATAGGGATTGGCGAGCACTCGGGGGTCTCCCCCACTGAGCAAAGAAGCTTCCGCGTCCGAACGTAGAAGTAGTGGTTGCTCAGCTTCAATCGTTAGAGGGCCGTTGGAACTGGCGGGTCTCGGCGCACTGCCGAATCGGGTCGCTGTTCGCGCTCTGGGGCGTGCTGATGTTCATGGGGCCACTCGGCTGGCTTTTCGTGCCGGTGACGGCCGTCCGATCGGTGCTGTCGTTCGGCCAGGCGTTCCTGAATGTGCGGCTGGGGAAGAAGTTCCCGGTGGAAGCGCAAAACCGCGTGGACTGGGCGCTGGTTGGTGGCGTGTTCGCGGGCGCATACGTGGCAGTAGGCATCGGGCACGTGATGGGGACGATGAGCTCGCCGGTTCTGTACGTGCCGCTGTTGCTGCCGTTCTCCGTGCTGCAGGGCCGGATGACGCTGCGGAGCTACCGGGCCGCCGAGCTGGCGACGGCGCACGAAGCGGTGGTGATCAGGCTCGAGGACTACCGCCGCGCGGAACGGGGCGAGCCGCGCGCGGCCTGAACGCGGTCAGATCTGGTCGCTCATGCGGATGACCGCGGGCCCGATGACAAGCAAGAGCATTGCGGGCAGGACCAGGAGCGCGAGGACAACGACCATCTTGACGGGCGCGCGCTGAGCCTCGGTTTCGGCGCGCTGGCGCTTCTTCAGACGGATCTGGGCTGCCTGCGTGCGCAACACCTGACCAACCGGGATGCCCGTTTGTTCGGCCTGCACGATGGCCTGGATGAAGGTGCGCAGTTCGGGCACCTGGGTCCGCTCATTGAGGCGGGCGAGGGCGTCGCGGCGGCTGCGGCCGAGCGTGGTTTCGCGGACGGTGAGCCGGAGCTCCTCTCCGAGGGGGCCGCGCGTTTCGCGACCGACTTCAGCGAGCGCAGCATCGAGCGCGAGACCAGCTTCGACTGTGGTGACGATGAGGTCCACCGCGTCAGGCAGTGCCTTGAGAATGGCCTTTTTTCGGCCGGCGACGCGGAGTCGCAGCCAGTAAACCGGGAGGAGCACGATGAGGAAGGCGATGGCGAGAACGGCGAGCGCCTGCATGGGAGTATGGATGGACCGCGCGCCCGAAAGGAGGACGAGCGCGGCGAGGATCACAGCTGAGATCTGCACCGCGAGGAAAGCGTGCAGGCTTACGGGCTCGCCGGCGAGCACGAGGCGCTGCTCGAAGCCGCGGACCATGGCCGAAGGCAGAAGACGTGCGAGGGCGTTTCGCGCGCCGCTGACCACTGGGGCGCCGACGCGGGCGCTAAAGGGCGCGGCGAGGAGTTCTTCCCGGCCTGGCTGCACCGACCGGTCGAACCTGTTGAGGCGGTCCGGCAGGGCGGAGCGGCGGCCCGGCGTTACAAGCGTGTAGACGGTGACGAAGACAGCGCCAAAGGCGCAGGCAGCGGCGAGCAACTGGAGCATGGTCAGACCTCGATCGACATAATGCGGTTCATAGCGATGAATGCCACAAGCTCCATGACCGCGCCCGCGGCGAGGAGCATGCGGCCCACGTTCTCTTCCCAGAGAGGGGAGATAAAGTCGGGATTGGCGACGAGGAAGAAACCGACGACCCAGACCGGCAGGACGCCGACGATCATGCCGCCGAGCCGCTGCTGAGCAGTCAGGGCCTTGATGTGGCCGCGCAGCTCTTCGCGTTCGCGCATGGTGCTTGCAACGCTGTCGAGGATGGAAGCGAGGTCGCCGCCGACTTTGCGGTGGATCTCAAGCGCGCGGGCCACGATGCGCAGGTCTTCGCTGCCGACTCGTTCGACCATCTGGGCGACGCCGGCCTCGAACGACCCGCCGACGCGGGCCTGGTCAATGATGAGAGAAAACTCACCGGAGAGCGGCTGGTCCATCTCGCGGCCGACCGTCTGGACGGCTTCCATGACGCCGAAGCCGCTGCGAAGCGAGGTTGCCATAACCTGGAGGGCAACCGGGAGCTGCTTGTTGAAGAGCGAGAGACGGGCGCGGGCGCGGCTTCGCACCCAGACTTCGACGAGGACGACGGCGAGCACGCCCATCAGCAGGCCGCCGATGAGCAGCTTCGACAGGACGGTGACGACGGCCGCGACAGCGATGAAGGTGACGAAGAGGACGAGGACGTACTCGCTGACCTTGAGGGGCAGGGCTGCGCGTTCGAGGGTTTTGGCGCGCGCGGACGCCCAGGCGAACCTGCGCATAAACGAGCTGACGGCGGCGTTGCCGGAAATGAGGTCGTCTTTAAGGACGCTGGAAGAGATGGTCTGGCGCTCGCCTTCTGTACCGCCCTGGCGCTGGAGCGTGATGGTGCGGGCGGCAAGCCGGCGCTGGTTTAAGGAAAACTGCCCGGTGAGCGAACCGAAGGCGATAAAGACAGCGAGCGCGCCACAGGCCGCGGCGATGAGCGCGATCATCGGGGCACCAGGTCCAGGAAGAGCTCCGGCTCCAGGTTGCAGCCCATGAGCGAGAGCTGTTCGGAGAAGGTGGGACGGATGCCCGTGGGGCGGTAGCGCCCTGTGACCTGGCCGGTCTCGCTCAGGCCTTCGGCTTTGAAGACGAACAAATCCTGCAGCGAAACGGCGGAGCCTTCCATGCCGGTGACTTCCGTGACGCGGACGATGCGGCGGACGCCGTCCGGGAAGCGCTGGAGCTGGATGATGAGGTGGAGCGCGGAGGCGACCTGTTCGCGGATGGCCTGGACGGGCAATTCGACGCCGGCCATGAGGACCATGTTTTCTATGCGGGAGAGGGCGTCGCGCGGGCTATTGGCGTGGACCGTGCTAAGCGATCCTTCGTGGCCGGTGTTCATCGCCTGGAGCATCTCGAAAGCTTCGGCGCCGCGAATTTCGCCGATGATGATGCGGTCCGGGCGCATGCGCAGCGCGTTGCGCAAGAGGTCACGCTGGGTGATGGCGTGCTGGCCCGTCATGTCCGGCGGGCGGGCCTCCATCTTGATCACGTGGCGCTGCTGGAGGGCGAGCTCGAGCGGGTCCTCGATCGTCACCACTCGTTCGCTGCGTGGGATATAGGCTGAGAGGGCATTGAGGAAGGTGGTCTTGCCGGAGCCAGTGCCGCCGGAGATGAGGACGTTGAGCTTGTAGGTGGCACAGGCGCCGAGGAACTCGGCCATCTTCTCATCGAGGGTGTGCGCGGCGATCAGGTCCTCGATGCGGTAGCGGTCGCGGCGGAACTTGCGGATGGTGAGGGTGGGGTGCTCCGGCGTGGCCGGCGGGATGGTGATGTTGACGCGCGAGCCATCGTGGAGGCGGGCGTCGACCATCGGAGTGCCTTCGTCCACGCGGCGGCCGATCTGCGAGAGGATGCGCTCGGCGACGCGGCGGACGTGCTCATCGTCCCGAAACGAGATGTCGCTGGGGTAGATCACGCCGTCGCGCTCGAAGTAGACGGAGTTGGCGCCGTTCACCATCACTTCAGTCACGGTGTCGTCGTCGACGAGGGCCTGGACGGGGCCGAGGCCGAGGACTTCGTCGGCAACGAGCGAGACGAGCCGCTGGCGCGAGTCTCCGTAGACGGGGTAGTCACCGGTGCTGATCGTCGCCAGGGCCGCCTCCTCAACGAGCTTGCGGGCCTCGTGGGGCGAAGCAGCGTTGAGTTTGTCGGCATCGATCGAGACGATGAGGGCCTCGTGGAGGGCGGCGACCATCGTGGTCATGTCCGGGCCGGAGGCAGGCTTGAGGACGTTGCGGGCGGGGTTCGCCATGAGCGTGGCGAGGCCTTCGCGGCCGGAGCCGTTCGAGCGCATGGTGGGACCGGAATCGGAGCGGCCGAACTCAGTCATTCGAGCAACCTCACTTCGTGGCCCCGACCGGGATCAGCCTGCGGAGGAGACTCTTCGATTCCTTCGGTGGCGCCATGGTTTTGCCTGTGATCTTTCCGGCCAGCCCCGCGAGGTTGATTCCCGCGCGCGACTTCGGCTTGGCGAGCACCACGGGGAGCCCGACCTGGGTAGAGAGGGTCATCTGGGGGTCATGCGGGATTTCCCAGAAGACCGGCTTGCGCAGGACGCGCTCGATGTCGGCGGCGCGGATGGCGTTGGCGCCGTTGGGGTGGTTCACGGTGAGGAAGAGGCGGTCTTCCGGGAAGCCCTCGCTTTCGAGGACATCGAGGACGAACGATGTGTCCTTGATGCTGGCCATGTCCACGCTGGTGACGACGAGCACCTGGTTCGCGACATCGAGGGCGGCGCCGACGATGTCGTTGAAGGCGCCGGGCGTATCGAGGATGACGTAGTCGAACATCCTGCTGGCGAAACGGGCGAGCTCCTTGATGTCCTCCGCTTCGACCTGGCGCCAGTGGTTCGGGTGCTTGGGCGAAGGCAGGACGTAAACGCCGGACGAGTGTTCGATGAGCGCGCTCTTGAAGGTGGCCCGGTCAAGCATCTGGACCTGCGAGGCCATCTCGGCGACGGTCGTGGAGGGCTCGATGTCGAGCATGATAGCGACGTCGCCGAAGCGCGTGTCCAGGTCCATCACGAGTACCGAGTTGTCGGTGTTGCGGGCGATAGCGGCGGCGATGTTGGTGGTGATGGTGGTCTTGCCGATGCCGCCTTTCGCGCCGAAAACGGTCAGGATGGTCCCGGCTGGTTGCGTAGCCGCGGTGGCGCCAGGTTCGCGTTCGGCGTTACGCATGGCCATTTCAATGGCGGTCAACAGCTCGCCCACCTTGAACGGATGCTGGAGCAGGTCTCTCGCGCCTGCGTGCATCACCTGCCGGACCGTTGCCAGGTCGGTGGAGCTGGAGTACGCGATGACGGGCGCGCCGGGGCGAATCGAGCGCACCGATTCGATGGTCTGGACGGCGCGAGCGACGGGCTCTTCGACGGCAGCCAGGAACAGGTCCGGCTTCAGCTCTTCCGCGAGAGAGGCCGCTTCGACGCCATAGCCGCATTCGGCGACGACGGCCAGCCGGGCGGGCGTGAGCATGCCCTGCAGCTCCTGCCGGAAGATTGCGTCCTCATCGATGATCATCACCAGGGGGTTGCGACCCATAGGTGGCCTCCTCTCCGCCTCCCGGCGCTACTTCGACGCCCGCAAGGCGTCAATGATGAGTTTCTGGAAGTTCGGGTCTGCGAGCGTCAGGAACGTCGTGTCGTCCGTCTTCACGATTTCGTTGTCGCCCGGCGCGCGGACGGTGAGGCGAATCTTGCCCTTCTCTTCGGCCAGCAGGACTTTCTGCACGGTGTCCGGCAGGAGGGCGATGGTCACCACGGTGCCATCGGGCTGCGCTTCGGGCTGATCGACCAGGGCGTTCTGGTTGACGTTGCTCTTCGCGTCCCTGGTGTCCTTCGAGACACTCAGCGGAGGCTGGTTCTCCAGCTTCTGTTCGACCGCGAGCACGGAGATGTTCTGGGCGATGGTGAAGCTGCGGGTCTCCGTGAATTCCTTGTTAGTGATGACGTCGGTGTACTTCACATCGACGACGGCTACGAGGTCGACGCGGTCCCCGGGGCGGATGAGGCCGCCAGCGCCAATGACCTTGTCGACTTTGACGCCCATGGCGCGAGTGCCTTCGGGGACGATGTAGCTCAGGCCGAGGTCGGTCTTGTCAGCGGCGAGTTTGTCCTGGACGAGCTGCTCACCCTTATAGATCGGGATGCGGGCGATACGGCCGGCGACCAGGTCCGTGCTGGAGAAGGCGCCCCCGAGCAGCGCGTTGGCTGGCACCTTGGTGAGCTGGAGCATGTCGGACTTGATCTCGGTGCGGGCGGGGATGTCCTGCTTGGCCGTAACCACGGTGGTCTCGGGGCCGCTGGAGGCGTTCTTGACGCCGTTGCCGCTGTCACTGCTGGAGTTGACGGCGGCGAAGACGAGGACCCCGGCGATGATGGCCAGGATGCCGGCGAGCAGCAGACCGGTGCGGGAACTTCCGCCGAGGGCAAAGGTCTTAGCTTGCGTCATGGGTGGATACCTCCGGTTGGCGCCCGTCAGTCGACGAGCTGGACGATTTTCCAAATGGAATCTGGATCGAAGTCGACGATCTCGCAGCCGTTCGCGACCTTGCACTGGCTTGGATCAAAAACTTCGAGTTGGGTGGGGACGTTCTCCATGAAGCGGCCCCAGATGAAGCCCTTCGGCGTTGTTGCGCTCGTGTAGTCACCGCCTGCCGGGTTCACGTAAGTCGCGTTACCGTCGATCCAGAAGTAGGCGAGCATGTAGACGTTGCCGTCCTTGTAGACGCTGATCGTTTTGTTGCCCGTGAGGGCGGTGAAGTCCTCGACGATGATGGGCAGAAGGGCGACCGCGGTGGCCTGGACGCCGTCATTTTCGGTCGCCGTGAATGGGCTGCACTGCCACACTCCGGACGACGGGGGCTGAACGTCCGCCCACGTATAGCAGTGCTTCGTGTTGTCGTCGGGCCGCGAATGAGTCAACGCTCGGGACAATCGGACTGGGAGGCCGCTGTTATTGTTTTGGGTGGCGTTTCCCAGCTTGTTGCCCGGCTCTGTGTTGAGTGTTGGCTGAAGCGGCACGCCAGAGCCGAATTTGAGTCCGTCGCGGATCTGATCGCCCGTGTCACCGAGGAGATTGACCAGACCCGCGTTGCTCACGCCGTTGTCCTTGAGGAGCATGTTGCCGCTCGTGCGGGCGAGCCAGTCGCTCTTTTCCACGCCAATTGGTACGACGCCTTTGCCGGGAAGATTCTGGGAGGCAATGCGGGCGGTGGCCCTAGCCGTGATCGTGTTATCGCCGAGACCTAAAATGCCAGCGATCAGCCTCGACCTTTGGCTTGAAGTTGCTGAAACCGACTTGT
>CAYTBM010000105.1:0-9912 GCA_964436025.1 uncultured Anaerolineaceae bacterium | reverse complement strand
TGCCGAGTTCCTTGCAGCTCGGGATGACCTGGGCGGCGAACGCTTCGTTGAACTCCACCCGGTCAATCTTGTCGGCGGTGATGCCGGCATGGCGAAGGGCCTTGTTCGTGGAAGGAATGGGGCCAAGGCCCATGACCTGCGGCTTCACGCCGGCGATGCCGAAGCCCTTGATGCGGGCCAGCGGCTCGAGGCCGAGCTCACGAGCGCGCCTCTCGCTCATGATGAGGGCGGCCGTGAAGCCGTCATTCGTCGGGCAGGCGTTGCCGGCCGTGATTCGCAGTTCGGAACCGGTGGGGCTGACGATACCCTTGACCGCCGGAAGCGCGCCGAGGGTTTCCATGTTCGTGCCGGGGCGAATGCACTCGTCGCGGTCGAAGATGATCTTCTTGCCATACTCCGCCTCGACCCAGTTGCCTTCGGCGTCGAAGACCGGCTCTTCCACTTCGAGCGGGATGATTTCGTCTTTGTAGATGCCCTTCTCGTACGCGGCGACGGCCTTGCGGTGGCTGTCGACGGAGAACTGGTCCATCTCTTCGCGGGTGAGGCCGTAAACTTCGGCGACGTTCTGGGCGGTCTGGGTCATCGAGAGGACCGGCGAGTAGTCCAGGATTTCGTCCTGGAACGCCACCGAGAAGTCGTCGAAGTGGTTCTTTGCCATGTTGCGCTGGACATCGTTCTGCTCCAGGCGCTTCTTGTTGAAGTCGGTGATGCGGGTGGCCGTGCCGCGTGGGCCACCGCCGAGCTGCCGGCCCATGCGCTCGGCGCCGATGGCGATGCCAACTTCCGTCGCGCCGACCATGATCGACTGGGCGATGCGGTGCAGGGTCTCCATGCTGGACCCGCACTGGCGGTTGCTATCGACCGCAGAGATTTCGGCCGGGAGGCCGGCGAGGCGGGCGATGGTGTCCGCACCGATACCGGCAAGCTCGCCGGCGCCGCCGACGTTGCCCATGGCGATGTCTTCGATGCTGGCCGGGTCGACCTTCGGGTTGCGCTCCAGGAGGGCGCGCACAACCTGTGCGCCTACTTCATCCAGGCGGGTGGCGACGAGCTTGCCGCGGCCGCCGCGGCCGAAAGCCGAGCGGGCGCCATCAACGATGACGGCATTCTGAAGTTCCAAATGACTGTCCTTTAGTAAAACTGGGCTGTCCGTACGGCCGGGCAAGGCCCGCAACGGCCCGAATGGTACCTGATTCCGGCCCACTTGCGAATCACCCCTACGACAGGCGGCAGTGAGGCAACCTGACGCCGCGCCCGTTAGGATCGGCGCACGGCCCCGCGCGGGGCGTCCCACTCATGTCCGGGGTCTCACCTCATGCCAATCCGACGCCTTCTCGTCGCCAACCGCGGCGAAATTGCCATCCGTATCATGCGTTCTGCCGCCGCTCGCGGGATCGAAACCGTCGCGATCTACTCCGAAGACGACGCCAACTCCCTCCACATCAAGCGCGCCGACGAGGCGCACCTGCTCAGCGGCACGGGCGCCCGCGCCTATCTCGATGTCGACCGCGTTGTTGGCCTCGCCACGCAGACCGGTTGCGACGCCATCCACCCGGGCTACGGCTTCCTTTCGGAGAACGCCACCTTCGCCCGACGCTGCGCCGAGGCCGGCATCCGCTTCGTCGGCCCCTCGCCGGAGGTACTGGACCTGTTCGGCGACAAAGCCGCGGCGCGCGCTTTTGCCAGGCGACTCGGCGTACCGGTGCTCTCAGGCACCGAGGGTCCGACCAGCCTCGACGACGCGGCGGCCTTCCTCGCCTCGCTGGGCGAAGGCGGCGCGGTCATGATCAAGGCTATCGCCGGCGGCGGGGGGCGCGGGATGCGCCTGGTCGAGCGCGCGGAGGACCTGGAGAAGCTCTACCGCCGCTGCCAGTCCGAGGCGACCTCGGCCTTCGGTAACGGCGATGTCTACGTCGAAGAGCTCATCCGCCACGCCCGCCACATCGAGGTGCAGGTGGCGGGCGATGGCAGCGGCACGGCGGTCCATCTCTGGGAGCGCGAGTGTTCGCTCCAGCGGCGCAACCAGAAAGTGGTCGAAATTGCGCCCGCCCCAGGACTGGACCCAGACACGCGCGAGAAGCTGCTCCAAACGGCGGCGCGGATGGCCGGCGAAGCACGCTTCAACAACATCGGGACGTTCGAATTCCTGGTCGACGCCGACCACAGCGGTCGCTTCGCCTTCATCGAAGCCAACCCGCGCCTGCAGGTCGAGCACACCGTCACCGAAGAAGTGACGAGCATCGACCTCGTGGACCTCCAGCTGTCGTTGGCGGAGGACGCGACCCTCTTGATCCTGGGCCTGACTCAGGAGCAAGTGCCGGCGCCGAGGGGCTCCGCCATCCAGCTACGGATCAACCTGGAGACGATGGGAGCCGACGGACTGGCGCGGCCACAGGGCGGCACCGTGTCGGTGTTCGAAGTACCGTCCGGCCCGGGCATCCGCGTCGATACCTTCGGTTACGCCGGTTACACCACCAGCCCGAACTTCGATTCGCTGCTCGCCAAGCTCATCGTCGCCTCCCCGTCGCAGGAGTTCCCCCAGCTGGCCGAACGCGCGTACCGTGCGCTCTCGGAGTTCCGAATCGAGGGCGTGCAGGCGAACGTGGGGTTCCTCCAGGGACTGATGCGCCACCCGAAGGTGACCGCCAACCACATCTACACGCGCTTCATCGACGACCACGCCGCCGAGCTCGCCGCCGCCGTCCAGCACCCGCGCCGCTATTTCGAAGCAGGCCAACTCGCGCCTGCCGGAGGAACGCCGGCAGCCCGCGCCGGCGCCACTATTGACACCTCTGACCCGCTGGCAGTGCTGGCGCTAGGAAAGTCCGAAGGGGCGCCGCCAGCGCCTCCCGTGCCGCTTGAAGCAAGCGACGCAGAAGGCTCGCTTACCGTGCGCGCGCCGCTCCAGGGCACCGTCGTCAGCATCGACATCGCCGAAGGCGACCTCGTGCGGCCGGGTCAGCAGGTGCTCGTCCTCGAAGCCATGAAGATGGAGCACGTCATCAGCGCGGAGAAGGGCGGCACGGTCCGCGGCATTGCCGTGCAACCCGGGCTCGCCGTCATGGAAGGCACGCCGCTCCTTGTCCTGGACCTCGCGGAAGTGGAAGGCGCCGCCGTCGCCGCTGCCGCCGAGATCGACCTGGACCGCATCCGGCCCGACCTTGAGGAGGTGTTCCAGCGCCACGACTACGGGCTCGACGAACACCGCCCGGCTGCCGTGGCACGCCGCCGCAAGACAGGCCAGCGCACCGCCCGCGAAAACGTCAACGACCTCTGCGACCCGGGCACCTTCATCGAATACGGTCCAATCGTCATCGCGCCGCAGCGCCGCCGCCGCGAGCTTCAGGACCTCATCGAGAACACCCCGGCCGACGGCATGATCAGCGGCATTGGCAGCGTCAACGGCCACCTCTTCCCCGAGGACAAGGCCCGTACGGTGCTCATGTCCTACGACTACACCGTGCTCGCCGGAACCCAGGGCGGCCAGAATCACCGCAAGAAGGACCGCCTGTTCGAACTCGCCGAGAAGTGGCGTCTGCCGGTGGTCTTCTTCGCCGAAGGCGGCGGCGGCCGGCCTGGCGACACCGACGGCTCAGGCGTGGCGGGACTCGATTGCATGGCCTTCGCGCTTTGGGGCGGGCTGAGTGGGCTGGTACCGCTCGTGGGCATCACCTCCGGGCGCTGCTTCGCCGGAAACGCCGCCATCCTCGGCTGCTGCGACGTCGTCATCGCTACCCGTGGTTCGAACATCGGCATGGGCGGGCCGGCAATGATCGAAGGCGGCGGGCTGGGCGTCTTCCGGCCCGAAGAAGTCGGCCCGCTGGACATCCAGATCGCCAACGGCGTCGTCGATATCGCGGTCCAGGACGAAGCCGAAGCGGTCGTCGTCGCGAAGCAGTACCTGTCCTACTTCCAGGGCGCGCTGAGTGACTGGGAGTCCGCTGACCAGCGGCTGCTGCGACATGCCATCCCCGAGAACCGGCTTCGCATGTACGACGTGCGCAAGGTCATCGAGACCATGGCCGACACCGGCTCGGTGCTGGAGCTTCGGCGCGGCTACGGACACGGCATGGTCACGGCGTTCGCGCGCATCGAAGGGCGGCCGGTGGGGATCATCGCGAACAACCCGGCGCACCTCGCCGGCGCCATCGACCCACCCGGCGCCGACAAAGCGGCGCGGTTCATGCAGCTCTGCGACGCCTTCGACATCCCGATCCTGTTCCTGTGCGACACGCCGGGCATCATGGTCGGCCCGGAGATCGAAAAGCAGGCGATGGTGCGCCACGCCTCGCGGATGTTTGTGACCGGCGCGAGCCTCACCGTCCCGGTGATGACCATTGTGCTGCGCAAGGGGTACGGGCTGGGCGCTCAGGCGATGGCCGGCGGCAGCTTCAAGGCGCCGATGTTCTGCATCAGCTGGCCGACGGGCGAATTCGGCGGGATGGGCCTCGAAGGCGCGGTCAAGCTCGGCTACCGCAACGAGCTCGCCGCCATCGAAGACCCCGCCGAACGCAAGCGCACCTTCGACGAGATGGTCGATCGCATGTACCGCCATGGCAAAGCCGTGAATACCGCCAGCCACTTCGAAATCGACGACGTGATTGACCCGCTCGACAGCCGCTTCTGGGTCTCACGCGCCCTCAAGTCCACACCGCCGCCTCTGCCGCGGACGGGCAAGAAGCGCCCCATGGTCGATACCTGGTGATCGAACCGGTAGCGCAAGCGCCCGGCCGCCCTAACGCACGCATTCTCCGTGAGGCGTAGGACTCTCCGTGCTCTCCCGTGCCTCTGCGGTTAATCTCCTACCGCGCGAAGACCTGCATCAACTCATACGGCGCCGCTGCCTCAAACTGGTCAAAGGTGCACGACTCCGGCAGCTTGTCCGTGCGCCAGCGCTTGAACGTGGAGGCGTGGCGGAACCGCGGGCCCTGGAGGTAGTCGAAGGTGACCTCCACCACCAGCTCGGGCCGCAGCTTCACGTAGCTCTGGTCCTTGCCGGCTGACCAGCGGCTGATGGCGCCGGGCGCGCGGCCCTGGCCGAATCCTTCGTCCTCCTGCTCCGTGACATAGGGCGCGAGGAAGCCCACCAGGTCGCGCTTCTCCTGCGCGTTGAAGCTGCTCGTGTGGCCAACGAACTGGAACACCCCGTCGTCCGAATACAGACCAAGCAGCAGCGAACCGACCGACTTGCCCTCCTCGCCCTTGTTCCAGCGGTACCCGCCGACCACGCAGTCGGCGGTGCGGAGGTGCTTGATCTTGGCCATGGCGCGCTTGCCCGGCTGGTACGTGCCCGTCGCCGGTTTGGCGATGACCCCGTCGAAGCCCGCGCCCTCGAAGCGGTCGAACCAGTCTCGCGCGGTCTCGGCGTCGTCGGTGCAGGGCGTGAGGTAGGCCGGCGGCTGCGCGCGTTCGAAGTACCGCTCCAGGCGGGCGCGGCGTTCGGCGAAGGGCGTCTTCATCAGGTTCTCCGCGCCCTCGCCGAGAATGTCGAAGGCGACGAACGCGGCCGGCGTCTGCTGCGAGAGCATGCGCACGCGCGATTCGGCGGGGTGCAGGCGCAGTTGTAGCGTCTCGAACTCCAGGCCGTTGGCGCCCATGATGACCAGCTCGCCGTCGAGCACGGCCGGGCCGGGCAGTCCCTCGCGCAGGCCTGCCACCACCTCCGGGAAGTACCGCCCCAGGGGCTTCAGATCCCGCGACTGCAGGTAGGGGTCCCTCGCGCCATCGAAGTAGACGATGCAGCGGAAGCCGTCCCACTTCGGCTCGAACAGCCAGCCCGGGCCGTCCGGGATCTCCGGCGTGAGCTTGGCGAGCATCGGCTCGATTGGGGGGGAGGGGAGTTCCGAGTCAGCCACCGGGGGATTGTCGATTGGCGAATGCCGATTGTCGATTCAGGCCACACGAGCTTCGGCTACAAACGCCTCAAGGATCTCCGGATCATCTTCGATTTCGTCCATCCCGAAGGTTTCGACGTGGAACTGGATCGCAGACGTGACATCGGCAAGCGCCTCCTCGTACGAGGCGCCCTGGCCCACTACGCCGCCGCGTATGCCCAAGGGATAGGCGGTGTAACCGTCCGAGTGTTTCTCAACCACAACTTTGAACGTTCGCACGGCCTAAGTGTACCTCAGCGCCCCAGCGGCTTCAGGTCCCGCGACTGCAGGTAGGGGTCCTTCGCGCCGTCGAAGTAGACGATGCAGCGGAAGCCGTCCCACTTCGGCTCGTGCAGCCAGCCGGGGCCGTCCGGGATTTCCGCGTGAGCTTCGCCAGCATTGGCTCGATGGGAGGAGAGGGGAGTTCCGGGTCAGCCACCGGTGGATTGTCGATTGGCGATTGCCGATTGTCGATTGTCGAGGGGATGGCGAATCAGAACTCGAAATCCGCCAGGTCTTCGAAAACGAGGAGTTCGGCGACAACTTCACCCCCGAACTGCGCCAGCAAGAGGATGACCTGCGGGCAAGGATCGAGCAACAGCAGGCGCGGTGAAACGAAGGCTACGACTGAACCTCACCGGGGGACGCTCAAGCCGATGCGGTCTCGATCGACGCGAAGGCTTCTGCTCTCCTAACGCGGTAACGACCCACTCCCCATCCGACAATCGGCGCGAGAAGCAGAATTGCCGGTGCGAGTTCCAGCGCGGACTCGGGGTAAGGGTGAACTGTTAACAGGGCGACTCCACTACTCACGCAGGCTAACAAGACCGCACGAACCACCGTATGAGGCCCTACCGCCTCATTTCCTTCGAGGCTAAAACATGAACAGCTAGTGTGGATGCCTCGGGCCATGATTGAGCCCGAAGCTGCGGCGAGTAAAAGGAAGAAGAGCGCCCCGGCCACGCCGATGACGTTGCCGAAGAGACCAACTCCGAAGCACAAGACCAGAAACCCCTCGCCCAGCACCAATGCAGTCCCTGCGAGCCAGACCATTCAGGCGGGAGGATCTTCCAACCGGTTATGGCTTTAGCCAATCGCGGGCGAGCGCGGAGCTTGGCGTAAAACGCGGGAACCAGGACAAAAAGGAGCGCCACCCGCAGTGCAGTCGCGATCACGGCTGGGCCGCCCAGGCTGAAACGCGGGTGACAGTTAAGGAGCGCGGGCCCCCGGAAGTAAAGCCGATGATGTCAGCCCAGCTCCCCTGTTCCAATTCAGCCACGCGCTCCGCGCGCTGTTCAGGCTGCACTTCCGCCCCGTCCACCTCCACGAATTCAATCCACTCTTGGGCGACTATCAATGCCCACCCTTGGGAGCCGACACTCAGGCCCAACGCGCCGTTCGGCTCCCGAACCACGGTCCCGCGAATCCTTTCTATGTTAAACCAGAGTTTTTGCGCGACGAAAACACTAGCATCGAAAGCTCCGGTCCAGCGGCCATAGACGTCCACTCTGTCTCCCACCTCGGCCACGTGGCCAGCGGGCCAGGCAAGTTCGACGTCAGCGGGAACTTGAACCTGAACGAAGGCCCCCCGCGGAGTCAGGGCAGTGAACGTATGGTCATCCGCGACGGCCTTGACCACGGACGTGCCGAGCACATTGGTCGGCCGGTCGTCGTTTGCTTGAGAGACGGCGGTCGCTGAAGCGCCGCCTGCCAGAAGCGACTTCCATCCAAGTGCTACGGGGGTGAATACCAGCCCTGCAGCGGCTAAGCCTCGAAAAAGGGTGCGGCGTGTCAACATGGGTGCCCTCCGGATCAGGCAAAGAGTCGAACTGGGATAATGCCGTCGTTCAAATTACCGCCGAGCGATTGAAAAGCGGTTCGCGTTAGATCGGCGATTGGGGGCGAAACGCTCTGGCAGGGATAGCTGTGGCTCGAACAGCACGACAGACAGGACGAGCTGCCGCAGCCGTTAAAGCACGGGCAGTCAGTGATCCTGAGTTGCACGCAGTTACCGCACACGTACTGAACATAGATTAAATCGCAATACGAATGATTCGGAAGACTGTAGCAATCGTTCGCGCAACCCGTCTGGTTCAGATGCGGGTACGCGATGTGGTTGAGGCTGTCATCGCACGCACAGCCGAAGCTAGCACCTGCCCCATTTGTTCCATCGCAAAGACTGTACCACGCGGCAGCGCCCAAGTAAGACTTCGTGTCGCAGGCCATGGAAATCCCCTCGTTGACTTATAGGTATAGGCGCAGGTAGTCCAGCGATGCACCGGTGTCCACCAGCGCGGCTTCGCGCCCCGCAGCTGTAGCGGTGAAGCGCTCAGCCTCTGTGCAGGTTCGCCGCCGCGTTAGAGCGGCTACGGCCATTTCCCCTGCCACGACGCACGGGCCGAGACGATTAACCCGCTGCGCATCCAATAAATGTATCCGCATATCCAACCCAGATGCAGCCGACGTTTTAGCTCCGGAATCACCTAGTAGTACCTCTATGAGTGAGGAGACGGCCGCTCCCGCAGCCTCACTGCACAGCTCCGCGAAGCCCGCGCCAATAATCTCTTGGCGAAATGGCGCATAGCGCGAGGACGTAAGGACGGCCAAAATCTCCGGGCAGCAACCCGCACCGATAGCCGCCGCCAGCCGAAACTGAGCCCTTCGTTGACTGGCGGACAGCAGGTACGCTCGAACTTGGCTGACGGGTTCCGGGTCCGAGACTATGCAGCTGGGCATTGAGAGATCCCTTTCGAGCCGCGGGTCGGTGTACCATTTGGCTTCATGTGCGCCGGTAGAGTCGGCGTCTGGCGCGAGTTGTACAATCCCTCTCTTCGGCCGCCCCCAAACGGCGGTAGTCACTCCGCCGCCGCCTGCCTCACCCACCACGCTGTCAGCGCTGTGCGGTTGTCCACGCCAACCTTGTGGCAGGCGTTCGCCACGTAATCCTTCACCGTGGATTCGGCCAGGCCAAGCTCCAGCGAGATCTGTTTGTTCGTCTTGCCCTCAGCTACGGCGGCTACCACGCGCCGCTCCTGCGGGCTCAGTTCCTGGTCCATCGCTCGTCCTCCTTCCCTCCCGCTCCACCGGGGGGGGGGCTCCACCCTTATAGCACCGGCTGACTGCCCCTTTCAATCACAAACTCGCAAACCGTGCGAAAAGTTCAAGTCCCGCCTCTCGGGCCCTTCCCGTTTCGACTTTCGACTCCCAAAACGGTATACTTTGACTAGCGGTTTCTCGCCCCGCCGCTCCCCTCGCTAGATTCGGAGAAGCCCTTTGAGCATCGAGCCCACCTCGAACATCCGCCCCGTCCAGATCGAAAACGAGATGCGCACCAGCTACCTCGATTACGCCATGAGCGTCATCGTCGCGCGTGCGCTTCCGGAAGTGCGCGACGGCCTCAAGCCCGTCCAGCGCCGCATCCTCTGGGGCATGTTCGAAGGCGGCGCGCGCGCCGGTACCGCCTATCGCAAGTCCGCCGCCACCGTCGGCGACGTGATGGGCAAGTACCACCCCCACGGCGACCAGGCCGTCTACGACACGCTCGTGCGCATGGCCCAGGACTTCTCTCTGCGCTATCCCCTTATAGATGGGCAGGGCAACTTCGGCTCCGTCGACGGCGACCCGCCGGCCGCCATGCGCTACACCGAGGCGCGCATGGCCCAGATCGCCGAGGAAATGCTCGCCGATATCGACCAGAACACGGTCGACTTCGAACCGAACTACGACGGCCGCCACGAGCAGCCGAGCATCCTCCCGGCGCGGGTCCCGAACCTCCTCCTGAACGGTTCCAGCGGCATCGCCGTCGGCATGGCGACGAACATCCCGCCGCACAATTTCAACGAGCTGTCCGACGCCATCGCCCTCCTTATAGATAAGCCCGAATCCACGCTCGATGACCTCCTCCGGATCGTGAAGGGGCCGGACTTCCCGACGCATGGCATCGCGCTCGTGGGCAAGGACAGCGCGCAGGTGCGGATGGCCTACGGCGAAGGCCACGGCCGCGTCGTCATGCACGCGCGCACGTCTATCGAAGAATCGA
>CAYTBM010000104.1:0-10065 GCA_964436025.1 uncultured Anaerolineaceae bacterium | reverse complement strand
CCTCCGTGTCCTCTGTGCCTCCGTGGTTCATTGAAATCATCTGGAGGCAGGTACATGGGACAGCTTGATGGAATGGTGGCAATTGTCACCGGCGGCGCACGCGGCATTGGCGCGGGCATCGCGAAGGTCATGGCCGAGCAGGGCGCGAAGGTCGGTATTCTCGACCTCGATGGCGAAACCGCGGCGCAGACGGCGGCGGGACTCGCGATCCCGGGCATGGGCCTGGGCTGCGACGTCATCCTCGAAGAGCCACTCCAGGCCGCCGTGAAGCAGATCGTCGATGCCTTCGGTGGCCTCGACATCATGGTCAACAACGCCGGTGCCGGACGCATGCCGCTCGACCCAGCGGTCACCCCCGCGTCCGGCGGCGCGCGCGTCGAAGGGATGCCTTCGGACATGTGGGACGAGCAGCTCGCCCAGAACCTGCGGAGCACGTTCCTCGGGACGAAGGTAGCCGTGCCCTACCTGAAGGCGCGCGGCGGCGGCTCCATCGTCAACATCGCCAGCATCGCCGGGCAGAGCGCCTCACCGACGCTCCCGGCTTACGCCGCGGCCAAGGCGGGCGTCATCTCGCTGTCGAAAAGCTCCGCGCTCGAATACGCCCCGGCCAACATCCGCGTGAACGCCATCTGCCCCGGCTTCCTCTGGACGCGCGCCTGGCAGGGCCTCGCCACCGGCATGAAGATGACCGTGCCCCAGTACGCCGACCGCGACCCGCGCGACATCTTCCTCGAGGTGGTGAAGAACGGCGTCCCGCTGCGCCGCGAACAAACCCCTGAGGACATCGGGCACCTGGCCGCGTTTCTCAGCAGCCCTGCCGGCTGGAACATCACGGGCCAGGCGATCGCTGTGGACGGTGGTATTACGCTGCGGTAGCGATTCGGCGCGCCACGGAAATTCCTATTCGGCTGAAGGCGCGGTCCCGCCACCGCCGCCGCCGCGCCCGCGGCGCCTCCGCCGGGATGATCGCTGGCCCCCACCTTCGCCCTCCGGCGGTGGTTGTTGCGGCTGCTGGCCCTGAGGCCGCTGCTCGTTCGTGGGCCGAGGCTCACGCTGGGGGCGCTGCTCGCGCGGCGGTCTCGGTTCGCGTTGCGGGCGAGGTTGGCCGTCGGCCGGTTGTTCGCCGCCTCGACGGAAGACGCGGCCTTCGCCCAGGTTTTGCGGCTCGCTGCGTGGTCCCGGCTGCTGCTGACCCTGCGGTCCGCGTTCACGGCGTGGCCGCTGCTCGCGTTGCTGCTGCGACGGTGGTTCGCCGCCCTGCCGCCTGCCGCCCTGTTGACCGCGTTCCTGCCGGCCCTGGGGACGGTCAGCCTGCTGCTGTTCGCCTCGGGGAGGGCGCGCCGGCACATTGCGTCGAGGCCCGCCACCGGGAAGGCGTCCGCGCCCTGGTCCGGGATCGAGGATCGGCCGTTCGTCCAGCCAGTCCGGCGCCTGTTCCAGCCGGGCAGCCGCCAGCACGTCCTCTTCGGTCTCTTCTATGAGGCCCTGCGCAATGGCGTCCGCGCGGCTGATGCTCGGGGGCGGGTCGCCGCTCTTGCTGCTGGTGTCCCAGCGGACCACCGTGCCGAGGTCACGGTCCGGCACCTCGATACGCTGCCCATCGGCCCAGAGCGTGATGCTGCGACGAAGGATGTTGATGCCGATGACCTTGCCTTCGCCCGTCGGAGTGCTGCAGCGCTGCCCGATCTTCGGCAGCGACTTCCGCATCTCCTTGTACCCTTCTTCCTCGTAGCTCAGGCAGCAGAGCAGCCGCCCGCAGAGGCCGCTGATCTTCTGCGGGTTGAGCGGCAGTTCCTGCTCCTTCGCCATGCGGATGGAGATGCTCGGGAACGTGGTCAGCCAGCTGGAGCAGCACAGTTCGCGACCGCAGATTCCGTATCCGCCGGCCAGCTTCGCGCGGTCGCGGGCGCCCATCTGGCGCATGTCAACCCGAGCCCTGAAGCGGTCACTCGCGCGTTTCAGGAAGTCGCGGTAGTCGATCCGGTCTTCGCTCGTGAACGAGAAGGTCAGCCTTCGTCCGTCGAGGGTGTACTCGGCGGCGTCGATGTGGGCGGGAAACCTCAGCTCCTCGCCGAGGCGGCGGGCCTCGGGGAGCAGTTCCTCCGCCTGTTTTCGAAGCGCTTCAGCCTTGCGGATGTCGCCTTCGGTAGCGAGCCGCAGGATCGGCTTGAGCTCCTCGCGGCCAAGTTCGTTGACCACCACCTGGTCCGGCGCAATGACCACCTTGGCGATTTCGGGGCCGCGGACGGTTTCGACCACGACGTATTCGCCCGGCTCGAGTCGCATCCCGGCGGTGTGGAAATAGAAAATCTTTCCGGCGTTTCGAAAGCGTACGCCAGCTACGCGAGGCAATTCGTCAGGCATAAGCCGCGGGTTCTTCCTCTCGGCGAACACCCAGTGTAACGCGGGGGAAGCTCAGGAGCATGAGCTCGAAGGCGGTCCGCGGGATCACGTTTACCGTCAGGTCTTCGCGGGCCTGGGCTATGGCTTTGAGCGCTTCGAGGGCGCCGCGCAGGTCGTCATCGTTCGCGCCCTCGGAGGCGCCGTCGCGAAGGCGCTGTTCCCAGAACGCTTCCCAGACATCGACTTCGTTCAAGACAGCCGCCCGGTCCTTGCGCCATTCCTCGGCGAGCGTGCCGGCGTAGCGGAATCGCTCGGCGGTGCCTTCGCCGGCGATCCGCGCGCAGCGTTCAAGCAGCCTTCCACGCGCGTCGATCAGGTCCGGCTCGGCGGCAAACTGGATCGCCCGGCCCGGGCGCCCGCGAGAGGCTTCCGCGCAACGCGCTGCCAGCCGCGGCTCGACCCCGCGCTCGATGAGGCCCGCCTCGATCTCCGCGCGCGGCACGGGATGCACGTCAATGCGCCGGCAGCGCGACCGAATCGTTTCCAGCAGCCCTTCCGGCGCTGACGTGATCAGGCAAAAGACCGAGTGGCCCGGTGGCTCTTCCAGCGTCTTCAGGATGGTGTGCGCGGCCTGGCCCTCGCGGTAGAGGCGGTCCGCGGGGTCAATCACCACCATGCGGTACTGGGCTTCGAACGGGTACTTCGCCACCAGATCGATCAACCCCCGCACCTGGCAGATGCGGATGTCGCGCGAGTCCGGGTGCTTTGGGTGGCTTTCGCCGTCGCGCGGGCGGCAGAGCGTGTCGCCCGGCCCGAGCGTAATGATGTCGGGGTGAGCTCCTTCGGCGATGAGCCTGCACGGCCGGCATTCGCCGCACGGCTCCGCATCGGTCGAGGGGGCGGTCCGAAGCTCCGAGAGCGCGTCATCACCGAAGAGCGAGGCTCCGGCGGTCACCGGCGGATGGAGCCGTTCGCAGTTCAGCAGCCGTGCGTACTCCTGCGCCAGGGCCGTCCGGCCGGATCCATCCGGTCCGACGAAGAGCAGGGCATGCGGCGGCTCCTCCGAAGCGGCAAGCACCCGCAACTCCCGCAGGATCCCCTGGTGTCCGATCAGCTCAGGCATTGGAGCCAGTTTAAAGAGGTCGGACGTGAGGCGTGATCCGTTGGACAGAGGCGCGGCGCGCGGGCGTACAATCGGCCACTTTCCCGGGAGGTTGGGTTCATGCCGGATTCGGAAGCCCATGTGTTATTGGAGAAGCGCGGCAGGGTGGGCATCGTCACCCTGAACCGGCCGGAGCGCCTGAACGCCTGGTCCCAGGAGATGGCCCGGCTCGTGCGCGAGTACATCGAAGACTGCAACGCCGACGAAGGCATCGGCGCTATCGTGCTCACCGGCGCCGGGCGCGGCTTCTGCAGCGGCGCCGACCTCCAGCGACCGCGCACGGAAGGCGGCGAGCGACCCGCGCCCATCCGCGAGCAGGACTCGCTGACGGAGTTTCTGCAGCGCTCGAAGCCACTCATCGCGGCCATCAACGGGGCCGCCGTCGGCGTGGGTTTCACGCTTCCGCTCACCTGCGACATCCGCATCGCCTCCGAGAACGCCCGCGTTTCGATGCGGTTCGTGCGGATCGGGCTCACGCCCGAGCTCGGCTCGACGCAGATCCTGCCGCAGGTCGCGGGCCTCGCGAACGCCGCGGAGATGATGTTCACTGGACGGATTTACAGCGCCCAGGAGGCGCTCCGGCTCGGCGTTGTGAATAAGGTGGTCCCGCACGAATCGCTCATGGACGAAGCCATCGCCCTGGCCGAGGAGATTGCGTTCAACCCGATGACGCACGTCCGCTGGGCCAAGCGGATGCTCCACGCCAACGCGGTGAACGACAACATCCGCTCGGTGCTCCAGAGCGAGAACGAGATCTTCGGCCAGGCCGCGCGCAGCCCCGCGTTCGCCGAGGCAGGCCGGGCCTTCCTGGAGAAGCGCGATCCCGTCTTCAACAGCTGAAGCTGAGCGGCTCTGGGCTTCGAATCGCTCGATTCAGAACGCCGGGGCCAGGGCGTCCAGCATCCGCGCTGCCATGAGCACGTGGAACGGCTCCTGCCGGTGGATGCGGTCCTCGAGGAAGGCCGTTTCGTCGCCCAGTTCCTGCAGGATCGCCTCGCGATCGAACCAGACCAGGTGCCGCTCAGCGGTGCGCTTGCGCAGCACGTGGTTGTGCTTCGCGATCTCCTCGTTCAGCCGCGGCCAGGCCCTCAGCAGTTCGCCCCGCTGGTTCACTTTGCTGCCGATGACCCCGAATGCGTCCTCTTCGCGGGCGACGCGGTCGATGACCGCCAGCCAGCGCGCTTCAGCCGCCGCCCGGGACATGTAAGTCCCCGCCGGGACAGTCCGCCGCACCGTCCAGTGGACGCCGCTGGCCACCTTCTCGCGCAGGCGGTGCGACTTCGCGGTCGCGTCCATGCGTTGCTGCTGGCGCTCGGCCCACGCCCCGGCGCGGTTGCCGAACCACTTTCGCAGGCGGATGGGCACCGTCTTGAATGACCAGCTCACGCCGTTGACACAGACAATCAGGATGTCAGGCTTCGTCGCGGCGATGGCGCGCTCGAAGTAGTCCTCCCAGCCCTCGGCGTGGACGTACAGCCGCCGGTACGTGATCTCCAGCTCGGCGCCATGCTTCTCGCGCGCGCCCGCCTTCACCAGTTCAGGCCAGGATTTCGAGGCATCGGAAAGGTTCACGCCGTCGCTGTCGCTCCCGGCAAAAATCAGCATCTTCATGGAGCGGCAATGCTAACGCTTCGTCCGTGAACCGTGTGTCACGAATCTCACTCCGGGACCTGCGTCCCTACAGTGGACGAGAGCCCGACCGTCCGTCCCATGTTCGCTGCGAAGCGACGGCCGCACTCCGCACTCTGCACTAAAACCCCATCTTCTCCCGGCGCATGCTCACGAACGCGTTCGTCCCGACCACCACGTGGTCCTCCACGGAGATGTCCAGCAGCTTCCCCGCCGCGATGAACGCTTTCGTGGTGGAGACGTCCTGCGGGCTTGGCCGCGGGTCTCCGGACGGGTGGTTGTGGACGAGGATGACGGACGGCGCATCGAGAATGACCGCCTCGCGAAACAATTCGGCCGGCCGCAGCGAAATCGAGTTGGCGGTGCCTGAAATGACCGGGTTCACGCCGCCGAGCAGGCGCCCTTTTGTATCGAGGGCCAGGCAATAGAGGTCTTCGCGCCGCGCGCCGATGAGCCGCGGGCCCATCAGTTCCATCACCTTCTCCGGCGTCCGCAGGTCTGGCCGTTCGCCCATCGAGATGCCCTGGGCGCGACGGCCCAGTTCGATCGCCGCGGAGAGCTGCGCCGCTTTCGCCGGGCCCAGGCCTCTGGCCCGCTGGATCGCCTTCGGCCCCGCCCGCAGGATGCCGTCAATCCCCCCGAATGATTCCAGCAGCGCCCGCGCCATGTCGACTACGTTCTCGCCGGGCGTCCCCGAGCGCAGCACGATGGCGATCAGATCGGCATCGCTGAGCGTGTCCGGCCCGTGCTCGAGCAACCGCTCGCGCGGCCGTTCGTCGCCTGCCAGGTCACGGATGGTGCGGTAGGCCGGTCGCTCGCCCTCAGACATCCCGCGGATTCTACTCCCCAGCCTATCCGAGGCGCGCACGAAGTAAGCGCGTGGATGTGGGCGTCCCACGAAATGGGGCGTCACGCACCGAATCCGGCGCGCGTGGAACATCCGGCGCGCCTGCGCCCTAAATTGATCCCCGCAGCGCGCGCGGCAACACGATGTTCTGCTCGCCAATCTCTCCGTGGTCCTCGAATGTCCACACCGCGCTCAGCACCCCCGCAGAAAACGCCCAGCGCAACACGCGCTGCCGGTCCAGCCCGATGACGTCCGCCATCTGCGCGATCCTGCGTTGCGCCAGCGCGGTTGTGTCGGATTCGATGTCCGCCCTGTTGCGAAGAAAGGCCGCCGTCTCGTACGCGGGTTCCCCGGCCAGCCCCTTCGGGTCGATGACGAGCCAGGGCTCGCGTTCGGCCCGGAGGATGTTCCAGTGGTGCAGGTCTCCGTGCAGCAGCATGGGCGTCTCCTGGCTTGCGCACATTTCGAAGTAGATCTGTTCCGCGGGCTCGAACAGCTCGGGCGGAAAGCCGCCACATCCACCATCGTAAGCGGCGCGCACACGACCGAAGGCGGCGCCCCATCGCTCGACCGTCGGGAACGGGTGGTCCTCCGGCAACGGCCGGAACAAGGCAGCCATCGCGTGCGCGCCGATCTCAGTTGCCTGCACATCGTCTTCGACCTCGGCCAGTGTGGTCCCCGGCCGGAGCCGTTCCAGCAGCAGCGCCACGGCCTCGGTATCAGCGTCGATGAGTCGCGCGGCGCCTTTCCCGTCATAGAGACGCATCGCCTTGCCTTCGTTCGCGTATTCCTTGTCCGGCGGGGCGAGCTTCAGCACCGCTTCCGTCCCATCGCGAAGGCGCACCGGCGCCACCCACGCATACCCCACGTAAGCGAATGTGTCCCCCAGCTCGGCCACGCCCCACCGTTCGATGCAGGAGCGAAGCAATGCCGGGAACGCGGCGCTCCACTCGCGGCCGACGTCTCCGTAAACGTCGATGAACTTCTGCTGCAGTCCCGGCTGAATCTCAGGAACTTCCAATCAACCTCCAATGCGGCGGGCAGACCGTATCAGTGTGCACCTCATCACATTTTCCGACTTTCGGGTGAGCGGGTGTCACCCGGGGGGCGGGAGTAGCGATGTAAGGGCGTACCTACTATCTGGTCATACACGGAGAGAGCCCCGGGAACGCCCGGAGCGACAGGAGGCACATGAAATGGAAGCGACGATTCACGAACTCACCCCCCGCGCCGAGCAGCACGCTCACCACTGGCTGATTGAAGAAGCCTCGGGCCCCATGAGCCAGGGCCGCTGCAAGCGCTGTGGCGCCATGCGCGAATTCAAGAACTGGCTCGAGGACACCGACTTCATCACCAACGAAGAACACCGCATCGCGGCCTGACTTCCCCGCCTTTCCCCCTCGAGCGGCTTCTACCTCTTTTCAGCGAGGCACGGGTTTCCCCCTCTTCCCGTGCCTCGCTTTTTCGCGTCCGGCGCCAGCCGTCCGGGCGAATCCGCTACAGTGCCCACCCATGACCGCGAACGGCGCACCCACCGGCTACCACAACATCACCGCCCGACTCTTTGTCGAAGACCCGGCGCGCGAAGTCGCCTTCCTGCGCGAAGCGTTCGGCGCGGAGGGAGAACTGCCCGACGGCCGCCCGGCGGAATTGCGCATCGGCGACTCACTCCTGCTCGTCAGCGGCACCGAAGTCCGCGAAGCCACGCGCTCGTTCCTCTACCTGTATCTGCCTGATGTCGACGCTGCCTATGCCCGCGCCATGGCCGCGGGGGCCGCGTCGCTCGAAGAGCCGCGCGACATGCCCTACGGCGACCGCCGGGCGATGGTCGAAGATCCATTCGGCAACGCGTGGCAAATCGCGACGATGGTGACGCCGCGCTGACGCGAACCCGCACGGAGGCGTCTGGCATACTCACATCCATGGCACTGAAACGAATGGACAACGTCGCGATTGTCGTGGCGGACCTCGATGCCGCAGTCGCGTTTTTCAGCGAGCTGGGCATGGAACTCGAAGGACGCGCCACCATCGAAAGCGAAGCCGCCGCGCGCCTGGTCGGCTTCGAAGCTATCCGCTCTGAAATCGCGATGATGCGGATGCCCGGCGGCCAGGGCCGGATCGAACTCACCACCTACCACGTCCCGGCCGCCATCGAGCCCTCTCCGAGGGTCCTTCCGCCGAACACCCTCGGCGCGCACCGCGTCATGTTCGCCGTCGACGACCTGGACGGGACGGTCGCCGGCCTCCGCACCCGCGGCGCGCAGGTCATCGGCGAGATGCAATACGAAGACACCTACCGCCTCTGCTATGTGCGCGGACCCGAGGGCATCATCCTCGCGCTGGCCGAAGAGCTGGGCTGAGGCCGGGCGGCCAACTTGTTCGAACCCGGTGCGCTAGCTTCGCCGCAACAAGTACACCCTGTCGCTGAGCTTGCCAATGAGTCGGTAGACATGCCACAAGGCATCGCCAAGCGCCAGGTCGTAATTTGCAGATCCGAACTGCGCCCGGAAGCGCTCTGGATCCCGTAAGAGCCGGCCCGCGTGGAGGAGTTTTCGGCCTCCCCGCCCGGAGGTTTCTTGGGCGTACTCACCCCACTCGGATGACAGCTCCAGACAGTCCTCGACCGCGAGCGGGGACCGCTGGATCGCCGCCTCGAAGTGGGTGGTATCCATGTTTGATCCCACGCAACCCATGGTTGGTAGCAGCCACGAGGCTTCTTCCGAACTGAGTCGATCAGTGCGAAAAGTCTGGAAGATCAGTGCGCGCGCCCCAAGCTTGAGCGTTCTGGCGAATTCGCCGAATGCCGCATCCAAACTGTCGACGTGGACGAGGGCGTCCCGGCACCAGATCAAGTGAGACGAATGATCGGCAAGCGGCAGAGCGTGCGCGAAACCGAGCGCAGTTCTGAGGCGTGCCGCCACTTCCGGTAATCCGATCCCCGCTTCTGAAAACCGCTGTCTTGCGATCTCCAGGTGACGCTCAACCGGGTCTATTGCTACCACGGAGATGGGAAATCGAGTCGCCAGCTCCAGAGAGTGGCTGCCTTCACCGCATCCCACATCTACCACTAACGCGCCATTCGGGAGATTCATACGGGAGACTAGGTCGAACAGCATTGATGGACTCCGAGGCAGGAGCGTCTCGTCCAGAAGATCATTGAAGTCTTCTTCGACAGCGGCAAAAACTTCATAGCTGCGCCGCAGAAACTCGGGGCTAACCATGCGCGTCCTCTGGACGCTCGTCGGCTTGCGGAAACGAGCGGTCGGCGTGCGTGTCGTAATCCATCCCGTAGACGCGCTGCAGATCCGCCGCTGCGGCGAGCGCCTTTCTGCCGAACGGGCTCGCGGACCACTCGCCCTCCTCGCCCGGCATCGGCTCGAACGCGTGGAGGACGATCCGTTCGAGCAGCTGGCCGAGACTGACGCCCTCGAACTCCGCCAGACCCTTGAGCACCTTCACCATCCGCTTTTCCATGCGGATGCCGAGTTGCACCCGCTCGAACGGTTCCTGCGCTTTTGACTCTGCGGTCATGTTGGTACTCCTGTCCTATGTGACCTTGGGACGATGGTACCGAACAATAGTACTGTTGACAAAAGACGTCCAGACGTCAAACATGCATGCGTGAGCACCGCAATCGCCGAGAGGCTGCCTCCTGGAGCGATCCGCGACGCTATTGTCGGATTCCTCACAGTGCGTGACGGCCCCGCGCGTTTGGGTGAGATTTACGACGGCGTGCGCGAGACTCTCGGAGATTCAGTCCCCGAGTCATCGGTGCGGTCGTATCTGAATCAGAACAACGGTTCTATTTTCGAGCGGACCGCGCGTGGCCAGTACGTATTGATGCGCCTGTTCGAACCCGAACTCAGCACTGAGCCGAGCCCAGTGTTCGAGTTCGGTCCCGCCGTGCTCTATCAGGGGGACGCGTTCGAGTGGCTCCGGGCACAACCAGAGAACTCAATCCACGCGGTCGTTACGGATCCGCCCTACGGGTTGATTGAGTATTCGCCCAGACAGCTCGACAAATTGCGCAGCGGTCAAGGTGGCGTGTGGCGAATCCCGCCTTCGTACGACGGTAACGAGCGCT